>JAVLBT010000009.1:0-46567 GCA_031580945.1 Gracilimonas sp. | reverse complement strand
CTTCATTCAGCATGTTGATGGTTTCCAGGTCATGTTTTTGGCCGAGGTTGTAGTCATTCTCATCGTGAGCCGGCGTCACCTTCAGGCAACCGGTTCCAAATTCCATATCCACATAATCATCCAGAATGATTGGTACTTCGCGATCTACCAAAGGCACCATCACTTTCTTGCCATGAAGATGCGTGTAGCGTTCATCATCCGGGTTTATACACACGGCGGTATCCCCAAGCAACGTTTCCGGTCGCGTGGTGGCGATGGTTACAAAATCATCTTCCCCCACGATCTTGTATTTGATATGGTAGAGTTTGGAGTTCACTTCTTTGTGAATGACTTCTTCATCACTTAACGCGGTTTTGGCAACTGGATCCCAGTTGATCATTCGCGCACCGCGGTAGATCTTTCCTTTTTCATATAGATCAATAAAGACATCGATCACGCTTTCTGAATATTCCGGGTTCATCGTGAAGTTGGTGCGATTCCAGTCGCAACTAGCACCCAGCTTTTTGAGCTGTTCTAAGATGATTCCGCCATGTTCGTGCGTCCATTCCCAGGCATATTCAAGGAATTCGTCCCGACCCAAATCGCCTTTTTTTATGCCTTTTTCGCGCAGGCGTTTAACGACTTTGGCTTCCGTCGCAATAGAGGCGTGATCGGTTCCGGGAACCCAACAGGCATTGTAGCCCTGCATTCGGGCTCTTCGTACCAAAACATCCTGAATGGTATTGTTCAGCATGTGTCCCATATGGAGCACACCGGTCACATTAGGAGGAGGGATGACCACCGTGAAAGATTCTCGATCGTCCGGTTCCGAATGGAAATAATTGTTTTCCATCCAGTATTCATACCATTTATCCTCAACCTGTGAGGCATCATATTGTGCAGGAATGTCATTGTTAGTTGTATCAGAACTCATAGATCGTAATCGGGTAACAAAATTTATATGTAGCGATGGATCAGGGAATTCAGAACTCTAAATCCAGAATTCTGAATCCTATAAAATCTATTTCACTCGTTTTAGGAGTACGCCAAAGTGGCCGTCGCATCCATGTTTATGAGGGAAAGTTTGGTAGGATAAAAGATCATCTGCCAGAACTTCTTCAGGGAGATAGATATCAAGTGGCTCCAGTTCAAAATTATCATATCGGTCCAGAAACTTACTGATCTGTTCCATGTTCTCCTCAGGCTCCAGAGAGCAGGTGCTATACACTAAACGTCCACCTCGTTTGACCATATTAGCAGCTTCCTCAAGGAGTTCTTCCTGAAGAATCACCGCATTTTTTAAACCTTCCTCGTCACGTCTCCAGCGGAGGTCGGCACGTTTACTTAACACGCCGGTTCCGGTACAAGGGGCATCGAGAAGAACGGCATCAGCAAGACCAATGGATACTTCTCTGACGTCACCACCACGTATTTTAATATTCTCTGCACCATAACTCAGAGCACTTTCGGCGAGTTTTTGAAGCCTTTCATTAGAAATATCAACGGAAGTGATATCACCTTCAGCCTGCATTAGGTCGGCCATCATGATTGATTTTGTGCCGGGGGCAGCGCAAAGGTCAAATACCTTCTCACCGGGCTGCGGATCTAAAACAGTAGGTGCAAACCCAGCTGCAAGATCCTGCACCTGGCAGATACCTTTTGCTAATAGCCCCTTTTCAATAAATGGTTGAACAGAGTCTACTTTATAGTAATAGGGGAGCCAGTTGCTAACTTCATACTGTACATCCATTTTCTCCATTCGGAGTTCAAAATTTTCCGGTTTGGTACGCAAACTATTAACACGAACATAATAATGTGGCCTGGTGTTATTAGCCTGCATGAGCTGAAATGCTTCCCGCTCACCAAAGCGTTTTCTCCATCGTGCAACCATCCACTCCGGGTGTGAAAAAGTAGTAGCAACTAATTTATTTCGGTCTTTGAAGGCAGGTTTTGGAAGTTTATCCCGATCGCGCTGTAAATTACGCATGATCGCATTCACCAAATCTCCGGTTTTAGAACCGAGTTTCATTTTAGCTATTTCTACAGCTTCATTAATGGCAGCATAATCAGGCGTACTATCCATAAATAAAAGATCATAGATAGCAAGCCGAAGAATATTCTTAAGACCGGGTTTCATCTCTGCAACCGATACACTTGAAAATTCATCGATCAAAAAATCCAGATAACTTCTTTTACGCAATATATTTTGAACATACTCACGAACTTGTGCACGTTCACGAGTTTCCAGTTCATCAGCGAGTTTGAAGTCTAGATAGTGCTTTTCATCAAAATTAATTAAGATGTCTACACTTACCGAGCGTTCTGATAATTCAGTTTCCAAAGGTATCGAGTTTAATAATTTAGGTTGCCTGCTATAAAAAAAGGTGATTTAAGACCACCTTGCTTGCGAGTGACGTAATAAAAACAAGCTACGATTTTGTCGCAGCTTTAGAAGCTAATAAGATAAAATTTTAACGCGGGAATTGCTATTGATACTTATAGGTGAATTAAGTTTTTTTGGAAGATCTGTAATCAATTTATTAGACAATGACATTGATTTGCTCACGGGTGGCATATTTTCAATTTTTTGAAATTGTTACGTTGTGTATAAACGGACCTGATATCAAGTAGTTGAGTCCACCACCTTAGAGTCCTTCGAATCCAAAGAATTATGGTGAAGTAGCTTGTTTTTTTAATAAGCCTGGGAGCTATAAAAAAAGGACAAACCCGTGGCTACATGCATGTCAAATGTTATATTGCCATACCTATTACTATCAGGGTCAATGGACCGTGCTCTCAGAATAAATTTAAAGGTAACCAATACAGGAGACCATCACTACCTCAGTAGCTTTCCAGCAGAGCGATGGAACCAATAACAGGGTATAGGGCAGCCGTCAAATTACTATTATTTTTCGTTGCCTCTCTTTCATGAACTCCCTATCTTTACCAGCCTTTGCCGCAAAGCATATTCAGACTAAAATTTTTATAAAAATAAAGTTAATAAAATCGCGATTTAGCACATGAATAAAGGAACTATCGCACAGGTGATCGGGCCTGTAGTTGACGTTGATTTTTTAGAAAGCAAAACACCTGCTGTACTCAATGCTCTTGAAATTGAGATGACAGATGGTTCAACCCTTACACTTGAAGTTGCACAACACCTTGGAGAAAACCGTGTACGCACAATTGCGATGGATTCTACCGATGGTTTGGTTCGTGGGATGGAAGTATTAGATACAGGAAAAGCTATTTCCATGCCTGTGGGAGAAGACATTCGGGGACGCTTATTCAATGTAGTAGGTGAATCCATTGATGGAATTGAAGCCCCGGAGGGTAAAAATTCGTATCCCATACATCGTCAGGCACCTGCTTTTGATCAACTTGCTACGTCCACCGAAATGCTTGAGACGGGAATTAAAGTTGTTGACCTGCTGTGTCCATATGCAAAAGGGGGTAAAATTGGATTGTTTGGCGGCGCTGGTGTAGGAAAAACGGTATTGATTCAGGAGCTGATTAACAATATTGCGAAGGAACATGGTGGACTTTCGGTATTTGCGGGTGTTGGAGAACGAACTCGTGAGGGTAATGACTTATTACGCGAATTTCTTGAATCAGGTATTATTAACTATGGAGATGAGTTCAGAGAATCTATGGAAAATGGGGAGTGGGAACTCTCAAAAGTTGACAAAGAAAAACTTAAGGAATCACAAGCTACTCTGGTTTTTGGTCAAATGAACGAACCTCCTGGAGCACGTGCACGAGTAGCCCTTTCAGGACTAACAGTAGCGGAATACTTCCGTGATGAGGTTTCCCGAGATATCCTGCTATTTATAGATAACATTTTCAGATTTACCCAAGCTGGTTCCGAGGTATCTGCGTTATTGGGACGAATGCCTTCTGCGGTAGGTTATCAGCCAACGCTTGCTACCGAAATGGGTGATCTTCAGGAGCGTATTACTTCTACAAAAGATGGTTCAATTACATCCGTTCAAGCGGTATATGTACCTGCTGATGACCTGACTGACCCTGCTCCGGCTACCACATTTACCCACTTGGATGCAACAACAGTACTATCTCGTGCTCTTACACAGATCGGTATTTATCCTGCTGTAGACCCGCTTGATTCTTCTTCAACGATCCTGGATCCTAAAGTGGTTGGACAAGAACATTACGAAGTGGCAAATCAGGTAACAAGACTACTTCAGAATTACAAAGATCTTCAGGATATAATTGCCATTTTAGGAATGGATGAATTATCAGATGAAGATAAACAGGTGGTTCACAGGGCTCGTAGAGTACAACGATTTTTGTCACAAAACTTTCACGTTGCTGAGCAATTTACCGGTCAGCCTGGTGTCTATGTTAAGGTTGATGATACCGTTAAGGGCTTTAAGATGATTATAGATGGAGAACTCGATCACTTACCCGAAAATGCTTTTTACATGGTAGGTGACATTAATGAGGCCATTGAGAAGGGTGAAAAACTGCTTGCAGAAGCAGAAGAGGAAGAAGAAGCTGCCTAAGTTTAACTAAGGTAAATTATATATCATGAGCACATTTAATGCACAAATCCTAACACCGTATGGATCCTTATTCGAGGGAGAAGTTACGGGCGTTAAATTACCTGGAACCCAAGGCAGTTTTGAAGTAAAAGCGAACCACGCTGCTATTGTCTCAAGTTTAGAAGAGGGAATAGTTTTAGTTCGGAAAAAGGACGGAGAAACTAATTTTAATATCTCTGGTGGTTTCGTTGAAGTGAATAACAATAAATTAACACTCTTAGCTGAGTCTGTCGAAGAAGCCTGATCTTATAGGGTATTTAATAACAGTTTTAAATTAGCCAACATAAAAAGAAAGTTATGTTGGCTTTTTTTATGTCATAAATTTACTGGCTTAATGTTGTGTCATGAAATATTTATACGTTACGTGGTTTCTTATTCTTCCAATGGTGGTACTTGCTCAACAACAAGCAGATACTACTATTGGATTTACTATTGAAAAGCCAAAATATAATAAGGCTGATAGTCCGGTACTTTGTATTGATGCAGCTCATAACAATTATCATACTGCTGAGATGAGATTGGATTTGAGCCCTTTGTAAAAATAGTAGAGTATGATGGCTATCAGGTACAAAGCATAGATACACCATTCTTAGATATTAGTGTATTCAACAATTGTAAGATATTGCTGATAAGTAATGCTTTCGTCAAAGTAATGTCCAAAATTGGGTTTTACCAACACCCTCAGCATTTTCACCGAAGGAAATTGAGATTATACATCAATGGGTAGCGGGAGTAGGTTCATTATTTTTGATTGCTGACCATATGCCTTTTGCTGCTGCTGCTCAGGAGCTTGGGAAAATATTTGATTTCCATTTTATAAATGGCTTTGCAACAATGGAAAAAGCACAGAATCAACCTGACATATTCTCAATTCAGAATGGGCGGTTAATGGAAAGTCCTGTTTCCGGGAAAGGCAGTGTCAGGGATGTAACATCATTTACAGGCTCAGCCTTTTCATATCCTAAAGAGGCCATGCCGGTTATGGTTTTTATTGACGGCGATTTTAGCCTAAACCCGGAAATTGCCTGGCAATTTGTAGAAGAAACAGAAACAGTCTCACTAAGTGGGTATGCACAAGGGGCCCTTTTAAAATACGAAAAGGGCAGAATAGCTGTTTTTGGAGAAGCTGCTATGTTTACTGCTCAAATAATTCAGTTACCGAATGGGGATGGATTTAAAGTTGGACTAAATAATAAACAATTAGCCCCCAACAATATTAGGTTTTTGTTAAATCTGATACATGGTTGGATGCTAACTAAATAATTACCACCCAATGTTACCTTTGGTGTCATCTTTGATGAGCTCATTTTGCGTTTTTTCAGGGTCTTCGGGCATAACAAAACCAGGCGGAGGATCGAAAGCATCATATTTCCAATAAGCCATTTCATCTGCGGTAACATTATTGATAAAAGTCCCAACAATTGGCAACGCGGAGCGTGCTCCCTGACCAATAAAGGTATCATCTGGGAATCGAATTCTTCTATCTTCTCCACCAACCCATGCCCCCATAACAACATGCGGCATCATGGCCACAAACCAATTATCGGCACTGTTTTGGGTAGTCCCGGTTTTACCAGCAACGTCTTGCCGGACACCATATACATTTCTAAGCCGAACCCCCGTCCCATAAAAATCTTCACCACCTCGAATCACCCCTCTTAACATATCGGTGATGATATAAGCTGTTTCTGGACTTATGACTTCACGCGTATAGTCAGGAAAAAATTCTTTAAGTACATTACCTTCCCGATCTTCAATTCTTGTTATGGCAATTGGTTCAATATGAACGCCTTTATTGGCAAAAGTTGTGTAGGCACTTGTCAATTCTAATAGGGAGACTTTCGCAGTTCCAAGCGCGATGGAGGGATAGGCTGGAGTGTTACTCATATTGATACCCAGATTTGAAGCCATTTCTTTTATTTTTCGGGCAGCAGGATCCAGTTCCCAAAGTTTATTTGTACCTGGAGCCCCTGCAATCTCAGGCAGTAAACGAACCGTTACATTGTTCATACTCCGAGCAAGGGCTTCTCTGAGCGATACTTGAACAGGCCCATCCGCAACGACTTCATCTTTTGGATTCCATACATTTCCTTGCCGGTCATAAAATGAAACAGGAAACTTTGAAAACTTGTGATATGGTTTATAACCATTATCAATAGCAACGGCATATACAAAAGGTTTGAATGTTGAACCAGCTTGTCGACGTGACTGATATACATGATCAAACTGAACGTTTCCATAGTCGGTTCCTCCAACCCAGGCCAAGACATTTCCATTCGATGGTTCAATAGCTACAAAACTTGCCTGTAATTTTGTGCGAACTCTTTTTACGGAGTCGACGAAGGCTGAATCAGCAAAGAGTGAATCAAAAACTACTTTTTCTAATCGGGTATCGTACTTTGAAAAACCATTTTTATAACGATCTGTATCCCGTATAAAATCTCTCAAAAATTGAGGAAATTCTTTCCAAAATTTATCCATGTACTCTCCATTAGGCGAGGTCCATTCATCTTCATAAATATTCTGGAGAGAGTCTAACTTCGTTTTTACAGCCCTTTCGGCGTGTTTCTGCAAGCGAGAGTCTATGGTAGTGTATATCACTAATCCGTCTTTGTATAAATCATAACCATTTTCATTTAACCATGGTTGTACTTGCTGGCGGACATATTCACCGAAATAACGGCTTTGACGTCCGGTTTTGAACGGAGGATGATAATCCAGTTCAATTGCCTGATCACTCATAACTGCATATTCGGATTCTGATATAAATCCGCGTTCCATCATCAGTCGCAGTACGATATTACGCCGGCTTTTTGAACGCTCAGGAAAAATTCTGGGATTATAGGCATATATGGCTTGCAGAGACCCTATTAAAACAGCTGATTCAGAGATATTTAACTCTTTTGCTGGTTTTCCAAAGTGAGTTTGAGCTGCAGCCTCAATGCCGAAAGTGGAATTTGGATATTCAACCGTATTTAAGTACATCTCCGCAATCTCGCGTTTGGTATACCTTCTTTCTAATTGTACGGCTGTTATCATCTCTCTAAATTTCCGGGTAACCGAAAATTCTTGCCCAATTTTTTTATACAAATTTCTCGCTAACTGCTGCGATATTGTTGAAGCTCCCTGCCAACGACCATTTATAATATGATAAGGAATCGCCATGGTACGAAACATATCCATACCCCAGTGGGTGTAAAAACGGTGATCTTCTGTTGCAATAAGGGCATCAATTACATTGGGAGAAATATCTTCATAACGAACCCACTTACGATTTTCGGTAAAATATTTATCTAGAGTGGCTCCGTCTCTGCTACGGACCTCAGAGGCGATTGCAGTTTCAGGATTCTCGAATTCGTCTGTAGAAGGAAGGCCTTGAAAGAGATAAAATACATAACCTCCTAAAGCCAGTAACAAAGTAGCAGCAACACTACCTCCCCAAATTTTCAATTTTCTGGCATAAGGATTTTTTTGTTCATTCTTTACTTGGGTAGACTCTTTTGAAGAAGCCGCTCCTTCTTTTTCCTTACGCTCTTGTAAAATTCGTTTACGGTATTCCGGATCGTTAAAATACCGTTTGTGATCAATAGGATCTTTTTTGTCGTCGCTCATAATATATTTTAAGTTGACTCAAAAGGTATGAAATTTTTCTCTTTTGCATGCCAGGTAACGAGTCGGGTACGTTCATTGTTATGCAATACAACCGTTCTTTTGTTAAAGAAAGGTCCACAATTTATATAGGTTCCTTGCAAAAATGTTTCCATCCGCGGAACATGATCGTGTCCGGTTATAATGTAATCTAAATTATGGCGATCAAATATTTTTTTTGCTTGCCGATTTAGCGGTTCCGGATTGTGATTATTGCGTCTCCTGGTTAATGACGAAAACTTTTTCATCAAAGCAAGTCCGGCCTCAGGAGATAATACTTTCTGATATGCTTTAACAAAAGACGAATGCCGTAGTAGTTGATGAAATGCTGCTCTTGGGAAATCTATTTTTGCAGCTGCTACACCATCACCGTGCATTAATAGAAAACGTTTATTTTTGATCTCTTTTAACCTGAAATTTGCTTCCACATCGAAACCACGATCTTTAAAATGGCCAAATGTCCAGTTATCGTGGTTGCCAGTCACAAATAGGGTGGGGGTTATGGATTGATTGTAATCCTGAAGAGCATCTAAGACCCGTTTCCCAAGCTTTGGTACAAATCCTTTTTCTGGAAATTCCATCCAATAATCAAAAAGATCACCCAGTATATGCAGCTCAATTCGATGCAGCTTGCAATACTCAATTAAAGCCAGCAGGTCCTGTTCTATATCCTGATTGGTTTTACTTGAAAATGCCCCCAAATGTACATCAGATATGAAAATATGCTGTTCAAAATTCATGCAATACTATTTCTTACGGGTGATTACAAAATGGATTAGGTCCACAAAATCTTGTCTTGCGGTAGATTCAGGAATAGTGCTTAATCCGTCTATGGCTTTATTAGCATACTCGTACATTGTTTTTTTGGCATAATCCATACCCCCGTTTTCATGCACGAAACTTACGATCTCTTCAACATTGTCAGATGATTTTTTTCGCTTTTTCATTAAAGCTCTGATTTTTGCAGATTCTTTTTTAGGGGCGTGCTCAAAAGCTTTGATAAGAGGCAAGGTTACTTTTCGTTCCTGAATGTCATTTCGGGTTGGTTTCCCAATATCATAAACTCCATAGTCAAAAAGATCATCTCGAATTTGAAAGGCGATTCCAATACACATTCCAATTTCCCGCATTAACTCATGCATATTTTTGTCATCAGTAGCTGAAACAGCCCCGCATTCGCAGCAAGTGGAAATAAGACTGGCTGTCTTTTCTGAGATGATCTGAAAATACCGCTCTTCGGTCATGTTAAAAAGCCCGGCAGTTTTGAGTTGCCTTAACTCACCTTCACTCATTTTTTGGACCGCACGTGACTGTACTTCCAAAAGTGAATGCTCACCATGCTCCAAAGCAATTAAGAGCCCTTTTGAAAGCAAGTAATCCCCTAACAATACACCTGCTTTGTTGTTCCAAATTTTATTGATACTTACAAATCCTCTTCGGGTATCTGCTTCGTCTACTACATCATCATGAATGAGTGTAGCCGTATGTAGAAGTTCAATCATAGTAGCGGCTACGTAACTTCTTTGGTTGATATTACCCAATAAATTGGCGGTCATAAAAACCAGGGTAGGGCGTAATTCTTTACCTTTTTGGCGAAGCAAGTAGTTAATGATCTGGTCCAGAAGGAATACATCCGATTTTATGGTATCCTTAAAAAAGCTTCTGAATTCCGACAAGTTTTCTGAAACGGGTTCGGTAATTTCCTTTAAACTTTTTCGTGTAACAGTTTCAGAATTTATCTTTGTTAACTCTTGGTTATCAGTCATCAATTGTGTTGAAATTTTCTTAAACTTGCCGTGAATTAATTTACTGATAATACGGAACAATTATTTACTCTCAATCACTCACTCTCACTCAAAATTTATGACAGACGATATAATCAAAGTCGAAACTATTGGAGTTTTGACCAGCGGAGGAGACTCTCCGGGTATGAACGCTGCCATTCGGGCAGTGGTAAGAGCTGCATCACAATCTAACCTCAAGGTCATTGGTATAAAACATGGGTACTATGGCTTAATCAATGAAGAGTTTATCGATATGGACGCTCACTCAGTTTCTAATATCATTCAGCGTGGGGGTACTATTTTAAAATCGGCTCGCTCTGAAGAATTTAGAACTGAAGAAGGAAGAAAAAAAGCCGCTGAGAATTTAAAAAAGTATAATATCGATGCTTTAGTAACAATTGGAGGCGATGGAACCTTTACAGGAGCTAAGAAATTATCAGATGAATATGGTTTTAATGTAGTAGGCGTGCCGGCTACTATTGATAATGATATAATTGGAACCGATGAAACAATTGGCTACGATTCAGCTCTAAATACCGCTCTTGATGCGATCGACAAAATTCGTGACACAGCAGATGCACACGAACGAATGTTTTTGGTAGAGGTTATGGGTCGTGATGCCGGATTTATAGCTCTGGAAACGGGTATAGCAAGTGGCGCTGAATTATCTCTGTTGCCCGAGGAATTAACGCATGTTGAGGATGTAAAGCGTCAACTCCATAATATGTTGAAATCGCAGCGGCGAAGTAGCTTGGTGGTTGTTGCAGAAGGTGATGAGACAGGGGGAGCAATCAAATTAGCGGAAAAGATCAAAGACGATTTCTCTCACTATGACATGCGAGTTTGTATATTAGGTCACATTCAGCGTGGAGGTGCTCCAACAGCCAGAGATAGAGTTTTAGCCAGCAGGTTGGGAGCGGCAGCTGTTCGGGTTTTATTGGAAGGCCATAGTGATGTAATGGTAGGAATCGTAAATAATTCATTGAAGATAACCCCTTTAAGAGTCGCAATTTCCAAGAAAAAAGAACTTGATCACACCTTAATAGATTTAGCAAAAATTCTTAGATAAAATATAACTCATGATACAATGTGATATTGGTTTTGCCCGAAAATTCATTAAAGATGATGATTACTTAAGAGCACGTAAAAAGGCCGATGAGGCTTTTTTGCAGCTTCAAAATAAAACAGGGCCGGGATCTGAATGGCTTGGTTGGCGAGATATTCTATCTGATCCAAATGATGCCGGGTTGGAACAAATAAGTTCACTCGGAGATGATATTCGTGCCAAAGCGGACGTTTTTATTGTCTGTGGCATTGGGGGATCTTATTTAGGGGCCAAAGCAGTGATAGAGGCCTTAACTCCAAATTTTCCTTCCAAAGGTCCCGAAATAATATATGCAGGCCATCATCTTGGCGGAAAATACTTACAAGAATTACTGGACTATTTAAAAGAACCCAAGGAAGACGGTAGCGCAAAAAATATATACGTAAATGTGATCTCGAAATCTGGATCTACATTGGAGACGGCTCTTTCATTTCGAATGCTCCGGGAGTTGATCGAAAAAATGTATGGTGAGGGTGCATCTGAGCACATCATTTGTACCACAAGTAAAGAAGGGGGCATCCTAAATAAACTTATTGAGCAGAATGGATACAGGAAGTTTGTAATTCCTTCTGATGTGGGTGGACGGTACTCAGTTTTAACTCCAGTTGGGCTTTTACCAATAGCTGTGGCAGGAATCGACATAAAAACATTATTCTATGGTGCTGTGTCAGCTTATAATGAATTTGAAGAAAATGCTGAGGATATTTTGGAGTATGCAGCACTTCGAAATGCAATACATCAATCTGGTAAAACGATCGATGTTTTTGCTACTTTTGAACCCGAATTAACTTCATTAGGAAGCTGGATCCAGCAATTACTTGGTGAAAGTGAGGGTAAGGAAGGGCAGGGTATATTCCCCTCTGTTGCAACTTTCTCAACTGATTTACACAGTTTAGGCCAATTTATACAGCAAGGGCGAAGAAGCCTGATGGAAACCTTGATCATTGTGGAAAAACCATTCTCAGATCTTGAAGTTAACAGCATCGAAGGAAACGACGATGAGCTTAACTACTTGGCTGGAAAATCTTTTCACGAGATCAATACCAAGGCGAGGGAAGGAACTACAGAGGCCCACAGTGAAGGTGATGTTCCAATCGTTCGAATTACTATGGAGGCTCTTAATGCCGAGAATATTGGGCAGTTGCTTTACTTCTTTGAATTATTGACGGGTATATTTGTATATAGCCTGGGTGTCAATCCTTTCAATCAGCCTGGAGTAGAAGATTATAAAAAAGCCATGTACCGCTTGCTCGGTAGATAATTGAAAATTTATACAATGAGTAAAGAACGAACATCCAAATATATAGCGGTAGCAGGTAATATAGGCGCAGGTAAATCATCCCTTACGGGTTTATTGGCCAAGCATTTCAAATGGCAGGCTTTTTATGAATCGGTAGATGATAACCCATACTTACAAGATTTTTATGAAGATATGCGGCGCTGGAGTTTCAACCTTCAGATCTACTTCCTATCGAGCCGGTTTCGTCATCAAAAAGAAATGCTTAAGGATGATATCAATTTGATTCAGGATCGTACGATCTATGAGGACGTTGAAATATTTGCTAAAAACTTGCACGAGATGAGCCTCATGAGCGATCGTGACTTTAACAATTACGAAGCTCTTTTCCATGAAATGAGCCATTATTTACGTCCACCTGATTTACTGATCTACTTGCGTGCTCAGGTTCCTACCCTCGTCAGGCAAATTCAGCAGAGGGGCCGGGACTATGAAAACACCATTCGAATTGAATACTTGGAACGTTTAAATAAACTATATGAAGACTGGATTGACCGTTATCCCCATGAAAAGATGATTATTGACACAGATGACCTCGATTTTGTCAATAATCAGGAAGATCTCGGTAAGATCATCGAGATGATTGAGCAACGTATGTTTGGTTTATTTAATTGATTGAACCACAGAACTATAATGCTTATTTTAGGTAGCTATTGAGGAGATAATATATGTTTAGATTTAAGATCTTTGAATTACCTGAAGAGCAAAGTGAAAAATCTCTTGAATTAAAGGTAGATGCCATCGATTTAGGAGATCAGGTCACTTTTGCAGGTGGTATGTTAAACATACAATTTTATCGTACACCGCAATTTATTCGTGCTCAGTTTGAGGTTAATGCAACCGTAGAATTGACCTGCGATCGCTCACTCGATAATTTTGATCATGAATTAGACCAACAATATGAGGTGCTGTTTAAAACAGACGATATAGAAGAATCTGCAGATGAAAATGGAGCAGTTCGAAATATAGACCATACATCACAGGAAATTGATCTTGAACAAGATGTCCGTGATACCATATTGCTTAATCTCCCAGCAAAAAAATTACATCCCAGATATTTGGACGAAGATGGAAATCCGAAAGAAGTACTACATAAAAAATTTGGTGATATTCCCGAGGATGACGAAGATCAAATTGACCCAAGATGGGAAAAATTAAAAGACCTGAAAGACTAACATTTACAAAATAAATTAATGGCACATCCAAAAAGAAAAACTTCAAAATCTCGCAAAAATAAACGTCGAACCCATCATGGATTAGCGGGCGTTAATTTAGCAAAATGCTCTAATTGCGGAGCCCTTCACCGTTATCATCATGCCTGTGCCGAATGCGGTTATTACCGTGGACGACAGGTTATGAAAGCAGCTAACTAAAAAACGATTCTATGATTGTTGCCGTAGACGCAGCCGGAGGGGATTATTACCCCAAAAACCCAATAGAAGGTGCCCTTTTGGCCATCGAAGAAAACAAGGATCTTTCTGTTTTGTTAGTTGGGCCTGAAAAAAGCATCCAAAAAGAACTTTCCAATCATCAATTTGATAAGGAAAGAATATTAGTTCAGGATGCGCCACAGGTTATCGGGATGGAGGAATCTCCGGCACAGGCTGTAAAAGCAAAACAGCAATCATCAATTGTTGTAGGCTTAGGTCTGCATAAAGCTGCTAAATGTGACGCTTTCGTAAGTGCCGGAAATACAGGAGCTTTACTCGCAGCGTCTATGTTTATTTTAGGTAAACTCGAAGGAGTTTTGCGGCCAACAATAGCGTCTTACTTTCCTACGATCAAAGGATTTAGGTTACTTGTTGATGCAGGAGCTAATTTGGATATTAAACCAGAAACGGCAATTCAGTTTGCGAAAATGGCTCAAATATATTCTCAACAAATACTCAATATTCAGGACCCTAAAGTGGGATTATTGAATGTTGGTGAAGAAGAGGGTAAGGGCACTGAAAACCTAAAAGAAATATTTGCTTCCCTTAAAGGCCATGATTTTTTCATAGGAAATGTTGAGGGTAAAGATATCCTTCCCGGAAAAGCGGATGTATATCTATGCAATGGGTTGGTAGGTAATATCGTACTTAAATTCGGTGAGTCTATTCCTGAAATTGTTCAAAAAATGATTGGTTCAGCTGTTACTGACCTTGATTTAAACGAAAAAGAAATTTCTAATATCCAAAGGGTCTTACATTCTGCTTTATCTTCATTTAATTATGAAAACGTGGGTGGAATACCCTTTCTTGGTGTTAATGGGGTTAGTATTGTGGGGCACGGTGGCAGCTCTCCTTTAGCCATCAAAAATATGATTAAAAGTGCTGTTCAAACCGTCGAAAATGACGTGAATGGTAAAATTATAGCATCTCTTAATTGAGCTAAACTTTTATTAAATGGAAGTAAAACGAGCTAAGATTACTGCAGTAGGGCATTATTTACCAGAAGATCGTATCACAAATCACGATCTGGAAAAGTTGGTAGACACTAACGATGAGTGGATACGTTCACGGACAGGAATAGAAGAACGAAGAATTTTAAAGGATCCTGAAAAAGCTACTTCCTTCATGGGAGCCGAGGCCGCAAAGGAAGCGCTTGAGCAACGTGGCTTAGATCCTAAAGAAATTGACCTTATTGTCGTAGGTACGGTCACTCCTGATTATCTGTTTCCTGCAACAGCATGCTTAGTGCAAAGTAAAATAGGCGCAAGTAATGCTTTCGCTTTCGATCTTTCTGCTGCCTGTTCTGGTTTTTTGTATGCTTTAAGTACCGGGGCTATGTACATAGAATCCGGCCGCGCAAAAAAAGTCTTAGTGATAGGAGCAGATAAAATGAGTTCCATTATGGACTTTAAAGATCGAACTACCTGCATTTTATTTGGAGACGGAGCTGGAGCTGTCTTATTGGAAGAGTCTGATGATGGCACGGGGATCATAGACCAAAAGCATTATACCGAAGGTGACGAAGAATGTAGCCTCTACCAACCGGCAGGAGGAAGTCGTAACCCTGCTACAAAAGAAACTGTGGAAAAAGGACTTCATTATTTACAACAGGATGGAAGAGCGGTTTTTAAAAAAGCTACAATGGGAATGGCAGATGTTTCATTAGAAATAATGAAACGCAATAATCTGGACCCTGATGATGTAGCTTGGTTAGTGCCTCATCAGGCAAATTTAAGAATTATTGATGCCACAGCACGTCGTATGGGCGTTTCAAATGAGAAAGTGATGATCAATATTAATAAGTATGGTAATACGACAGCGGCAACAATTCCACTTTGCCTTTATGATTGGAAAGATAAATTGAATCACGGTGAAAATATTGTTCTTGCTGCCTTTGGAGGTGGATTTACCTGGGGAGCAATCTATTTAACCTGGGGGATGTAATAATGAAAACAGCCTATATTTTTCCTGGACAGGGTTCACAATTCGTAGGAATGGGAAAGGAGGTTTTTGAGTCAAATAACCATGCTGCGGAGTATTTTAACAAAGCTGACGATATCCTCAATTTATCTTTAAAAGACATTATGTTTGAAGGTCCGGAGGATACATTAAAGCAAACCGAATTTACTCAACCTGCTATTTTTCTTCATTCTGTAGCACTATTTAAATCACTGGATGTTTCACCAAACGTGGTAGCTGGACACAGTTTAGGAGAGTTTTCGGCACTCGTTGCATGTAATGCTGTGTCGTTTGAAGATGCGCTGAAAATAGTCCGTAAAAGAGGAACATTAATGCAACAAGCCGGAGAGAAAAATCCGGGGACTATGGCTGCAATCATTGGAATGGAAGATGAAGAAGTTGAAAATGTATGTACCATTGCCCAAAAAAATACCGGTAAGGAAGTAATTGCGGCAAATTACAATTGTCCCGGGCAATTAGTTATATCTGGCTATAAAGAAGCTGTGGAACAAGCTGTTAAGCTTGCCAAGGAAAATGGAGCTCGTTTAGCTAAGCTCTTGCCGGTATCAGGGGCTTTTCATTCTTCCTTAATGAAACCTGCTTTTGACGGTTTAAAAGAACAGCTTGAAAAACTTCATGTAAGCGAACCAATTTGCCCTATTTATAGTAATTATACCGCTAAACCCACCTCTGATCCTGAAGAAATAAGATCAAATTTATTAAACCAACTTTTAAATCCCGTACTTTGGACCCAAACATTGAACAATATGGGTGAAAACGGTATTAACAAATTTATCGAAGTTGGTCCTGGTAAAGTACTTCAGGGGTTGGTAAAGCGCACACTTAAAGATGCAGAAATTTCAGGACATCATTAATATAGAACTATGAGTTTATCATTAGATGGAAAATCATGTTTAGTAACGGGTGGAAGCCGCGGAATCGGACGAGCCATTGCCCTTAAATTAGCTGATTTTGGCGCTGACGTTACCATAACTTATGCCCGTTCATCCCAAGCCGCAGAAGAAGTAAAAGCCGAGATCGAAAAAAAAGGAAAAAAAAGTAAGGCTTTACAAGCTGATGCCGTCAATCTATCCCGAGCTGAAGAAGTGATCAGTGATATTGTAGATGACTGGGGTAAAATTGATGTAATAGTGAATAACGCAGGTATTACTAAGGATAATCTGATCCTTCGTATGAGCGAAGAACAGTGGGATGATGTTATTACTACTAATTTAAAAAGTATTTTTAATTATTCTAAAGCAGCCGCAAAACCAATGATGCGTAATCGTGGAGGTTCTATTATTAATATAAGCTCTGTTGTGGGTATTACTGGGAATGCAGGACAAAGTAACTATGCGGCTTCAAAAGCTGGAATAATTGGGTTCACAAAGTCCTATGCCAAAGAATTGGCTTCACGAAATATTCGGGCTAATGTAATTGCCCCGGGATATATTCTCACCGATATGACCGGTGAACTTGATGAAAAGGTATTGGATGGAATTAAAGCTGAAACACCACTTGGACGCGCAGGAGAAGCCGATGAAGTGGCTGACGCCGTAGTATTTTTATCGTCAGATATGAGCTCATACATCACAGGTGAAGTTATCCGCGTTGACGGCGGCATGGCGATGTAATTACATATATTGCAGATACTCGACTGATTTTTTAAGTTGAAAACACTTATTTTCTCAAAATTATAATTATCAACTAACCATCGAAAAGGATACATAATGTCAAAAGACGTAGAATCAAAAGTAAAAGCCATCATTGTAGATAAATTAGGTGTAGATGAATCAGAAGTAGCTTCTGATGCAAATTTCACCAACGACCTCGGAGCTGATTCCCTGGATACTGTTGAATTGATCATGGAATTCGAGAAAGAATTCGATCTTAGTATTCCTGATGAAGATGCTGAAAATATTGCAACTGTAGGCGATGCAGTAACGTATCTCTCAGGAAAACTTTCCTAATTTAAATTTTATAAAAAAACCTTCTATGAGCACTCGGAGAGTAGTAGTAACGGGTATTGGAGCATTCACTCCACTTGGTAAAAGTGCACCAGATTTTTGGAACGGATTAGTTTCAGGTAAAAGTGGTGCAAGCCTGGTAGAGCGCTTTGATACCACAAACTTTGCCACAAAATTTGCTGCTCAGATTGAAGATTACGACGAAAGTAAATATTTCGATCGCAAAGAAGCCCGGAGGTTAGATAAGGTAGCTCAATATGCCCTTATTGCCTCCGGAGAAGCGATTGAAGATAGTAAACTCGATCTGGAAAAAATTAACAAAGATCTTGTTGCCGTAATGGTTGGTACAGGTATTGGTGGAATGGAAACGTTCTATGAGCAATCGGTTTCATTTCATGAAAACGGTCCGAAAGGTGTTTCACCTTTCTTCATACCAATGCTGATCCCTGATATCGTATCTGGACAGATTTCGATCAAATATGGGTTCAGAGGGCCAAATTTTTGTGCAGTCTCTGCGTGTGCAACAGGTTCTCATAATATTGGACTTGCATACGATTCCATTAAATACGGTCAAGCAGACTATGCCGTAGCAGGTGGTACTGAAGCTCCTGTAACCAGAATTGGTATTTCAGGTTTCAATAATCTTAAAGCGATGAGTACCCGTAACGAATCCCCGGAAACAGCCTCCCGTCCTTTTGATAAAGATCGGGATGGATTTGTATTGGGAGAGGGTGCGGGAATCTTTATTCTTGAAGAATTAGAATCTGCCTTAGATCGCGGCGCACGAATTTATGGAGAGATCAAAGGGTATGGCTTTTCAGCAGATGCTTATCATATTACAGCACCGGATCCGGAAGGAAATGGCGTAATACTGGCTATGACAAATGCGTTGAAAGCAGCAGGTATTAAGCCCGAAGATGTGGACCATATCAACATGCACGGAACTTCAACACCCCTTGGTGATGTAGCAGAAACGAACACCATCAAAAAGGTTTTTGGCGATCATGCGCAAAAAATCAATTTAAATTCCACAAAGAGTATGCACGGCCATACTTTAGGGGCAGCTGGTGCTATTGAATCAATAGCCGCTCTATTATCGATCTATCACGGTATTGTTCCGCCAACAATTAATATTGAGAATCAGGATCCTGAATGTGATTTGAATTACACTGCAAACAAAGCAGTTGTTCGAGACGTGAATATCGCACTAAATAATGCCTTTGGCTTTGGTGGTCATAATTCAACCCTTGTTTTTCAAAAATATCAGGATTAGACTTAATGCCTGGCTGGTTTAGTTCACTTTTTAGCAAAAAGAAAAAATCTGAACTTAATCCAGAACTTTCTTTCAGAATCGAGAAATTAGAAAGGATCGTTGGTTTCACGATTGGCGATCCTTCTCTTTTTTTAAAAGCCCTCAGACACCGTTCCACGCTTTCCCAGGAAAAATATGAGACCTATGACTCATACGAGCGTCTTGAATTTTTAGGAGATGCGGTTCTGGACCTTATTGCTGCAGAAATACTATTCAATAAATTTCCCGAAAAAGACGAGGGATTTTTAACAAAAGTTAGGGCAAAATTGGTAAGAGGCGACACTCTGACTATCTTTTCAAAAGCACTGGGGTTAGAAGAACTCATGGAATTTGCTGAAAACGGAAGCAGTAAGGTCTCAAAGAGTATTTTAGCAGATGCCTTTGAATCTATTATAGCAGCTATTTATATAACCAAAGGATATAAAGATGCGTATCATTTCGTAGACCGTGTAATTGAACAAAATATAGAAATTGATGAGCTCATAAATACAACGGACAATTATAAAAGTGCTTTGCTTGAGTTTGCTCAAGCAGAAAAAATGGAAATTCCAAGATACGAGCTTATCAAAGAAAGCGGACCGGGCCACAATCGTACGTTCGAGGTAAAAGTCCTTATAAGTGAAGAACAGTTAGGAACGGGTATTGGGAAAAGTAAAAAAAAGGCAGAGCAAAAAGCAGCCAAAGAAGCCCTGAATAAATTACAAACCTGATTGCAGTTTCTGGTAAAAATTTCTGTAAATACCTTTTCTAAAACTTGTTTTTTGCTTGATTAAGCCCGATTCTTAGCCCGTCCACAATAGGCTGATCCAATGCAAAAACCCATGTTTGTTCAACTTATAAAGCCAGAATTTGAGGAACTCATTTCCAACAAAGATTGGGTTGCACTTAAAGAAGTACTGAACGATGTTCCTGCGGCAGATATTTCCGACCTATTACTTGAATTGCCAAGTGATATTGCTGTAGTAATTTTTCGACTGCTAAAGAAGCCGGTTGCTGCTGATGTTTTTGCTGAGCTCCCATCTACAAAAGGAGTTGAATTACTTGAGTTATTTAGCAAACAGCAACTCAGTGATGTAATGGGAAACCTGGAACCTGATGAGCAAGTTTCAATACTGGAGGAATTACCAGGGCATTTAACGCAAAGGGTCATGAATTCCATCAAGCCCGACGAGCAAAAACAGCTCAAAAAAATGTTGGGTTATCCAGAAGAGAGCGTTGGTCGTTTGATGACGCCAAGGTATGTAAAAGTGAAGTCTCACTGGACCATAGCCAGGAGCATGGAACATATTAGAAAATACGGGGAAACCGCTGAAACCATAAACGTGATCTATGTAGTTGATGATAATGAACACCTCATCGATGACCTAAGGATCACCCATTTAATTTTGGCTGATCAGGATGATAAAATTGAAAGCCTTATGGATCGGTCTTTTGAGGCTCTTTCAGTTTATGATGATCAGGAAGAAGCCGTTAAAATGTTAGCCAAGTATGACCGGGTTGCTCTTCCAGCGGTTGATACTGATGGTGTACTGGTAGGGATCGTCACTGCTGATGATGTTATCGATGTTGCGGAAGAAGAAACCACTGAGGATATGCAGAAAATGGCCGGTATGGATGCATTGGATGATTATTACTCTCAATCATCCATCTTCAGTATCGTAAAGAAGAGATTGTGGTGGTTAATCATTCTTTTTGTGGGACAAATTCTTACAGCTATTGCAATGGAGGGGTATGAAGATATTCTTCAAAAAGTTGTAGCTTTATCATTCTTTGTTCCTTTGATCATTTCAAGTGGGGGAAATTCCGGTGCTCAGGCTGCAACACTGGTTATTCGAGCCCTTGCCACTGATGACCTTAAGCCGGAAGACTGGAAAAAAGTATTCACCCGAGAATTCTCTTCTGGGTTAATGTTAGGAGCCTTGATAGGTTTGCTTGGTTTTGTGACACTGGTAGGATGGGATCTACTTGCTGGCGAAGTACTTTCAGCAGCAGTATTTTTAACTGCAGGTGTGATCGGTTTAAGCCTCTTTTCTATTGTTCTTTTTGGAAATTTTACCGGGGCCATGCTTCCATTTGTACTCTCTAAATTAGATTTGGATCCTGCCGTATCATCAGCACCTTTTGTTGCAACTATTGTGGATGTAAGCGGAATCATTATCTATTTTACCATTGCGATTTTATTGTTAAGCGGAACCTTACTTTAATCCTGTTATACTTATGAAACAATATCACGATCTTGTTAAAAACGTACTTGAAAACGGTGTCAAAAAGGAAAACCGAACAGGGACCGACACGATTTCAAATTTTTCTGAATTTTATAAAGTGGATCTTGCAAATGGATTTCCATTATTAACCACCAAAAAAGTGTTCTTCCGATCGGTAATTCTGGAACTGCTTTGGTACTTGAGAGGGGAAGATCACATCCGATGGCTTAGGGATGAAAATGATTGCCATATCTGGGATGCCTGGGCCGACGAAAGCGGACATGTTGGTCCTATATATCCAGTACTGTGGAGACGATTTCCCTACTTTGAAAAAGATGAAGTATTATTTGAAGGAAATGGCTCTGCAATCACAAAAGAATGCTGGGTACGCCAAGAATTTGATCAGGTACAAAGAGCCATTGATATGCTCAAAACCAACCCAAATAGCCGAAGAATTGTAGTGAGCGCGTGGCATCCGGGGCTGTTAAACGAAATGGCATTACCACCGTGTCATATAATGTATATTTTTAATGTCCAAAATGGTCGATTGAATTGTCATCTTACCCAACGCTCCGGAGATATCGCACTTGGCATTCCCTTCAATTTAGCTTGCTATTCAGCTTTGACTATGGCCATTGCTCAGGAAGTGGGCTTGGAGCCAGGTATTTTTGCTCATACTATTGTTGATGCCCATATATATGAGAATCATGTGGACGGTTTAAAAGAACAATTAAAGAGGGAACCAAAGCCTTTACCTACATTAAAGATCAATAAAAAGCCTATAGATAAACTTACATTTGAGGATTTTACTCTGGAGAATTATGATCCTCATCCATCGATAAAATTTGAGGTGGCGGTATGACCATTACGATTGTAGCTGCTCATGACCCGAATTTGGTAATTGGTAAAGATGGTGGTCTTCCCTGGCGATATCCTGAAGATTTGAAACACTTCAAGATGACGACAATTGGTAATACAATTATCATGGGTAGGGGAGTTTTTGAGGAACTCAATGAAATTCCACTACCCGGAAGAAAAAATATTGTACTTTCGACAACAAAGAGCTACGATAATGTTGATACCTATGAATCTCTGAACGAAGCATTACAATCAGTGAATGAAGATGAGGTTTACATTATTGGTGGTGGAGTATTATACAGAGAGGCAATCGATATTGCGGATAAGATGATCATCACAGAGATTCATAAAGAATATGATGGCGATACATACTTTCCTGATTATAGAACCGATATTGGCCAAACTTGGCAAGAAGTTGAGAGAGATGATAAAAATGACCTTTCATTCATTGTTTATGAACGCATACGTTAATTTACAATTATTAATTAAGAAAGATTAACCTGCGTTCTGAACGGCATTTTGATAATTTTAGGGAGTAAAAAAGCGCTATTCTGAATTATCAAAATGACATTTGTTGGATAAATTAATAAAAGCAGTAAATATATTTATAAGTAGATCAAGAGTTATCCTTTGCAGTGCTTTGTGTAAGGTTCAAAGTCCTCTTTATGCAAGAGAACAGTCCCTATTTAAATATTCATTTCCTGAAAATATAAATATTGGGGGGCACTGGTGAGTACAAAAAAAGATTTACATCAGTTTAAGTTATCTGAGATCGTAGATCGATTATCTCATGAACTACGAACACCACTTGGTGCCATTTTAGGCTATTCAGAACTACTTGAAAAAAGCAGTAATCTGGATGACCAAGAAAAAGCCCATCTTAAAAAAATATCTGCAAGTGGTGGACAACTTCTTAATGTGATCAATGATATTATAGAGATCTCAAATATTGAATCCGGACAGGTAAACATCGAAAATAATGTTGTAAACCTGGAAGACCTGGTTAGGGAACTAAAAGATAAATTCAAGGTTCAACTGAGATATAAAAACATTGATTTCAATGTTACAAAAAGCAGATCTCTTCCTAAAAAAATTATGGTAGATGAAAATAAACTACACTCAATATTATTTTCATTGATCACAAATGCCATAAAATTTTCCGAAGGAAAGTCTATAAATATACATTTGAATATTAATAGGTCTCCCTCCAAGTCAATATTGACCATTATTATTACCGATGCGGGGGTTGGTATTAAAGAAGAGGATGTCCCAAATATATTTGATCCTTTTTGGCAAGGTGATATGGAGCTTAGATCTGGTACAGGACTCGGGTTGACTACTTGTAAAAAGTTAGTTGAGATACTAAATGGTCATATCAACGTAAGTAGTGAGCTTGGTAAGGGAACGGAAGTGGAGATCCAAATACCAGTTAAAGAAGTGCATACTGGTACTGTTCAAAAGAGTAAAAATTCACAATATTCGCAAACAAAGTATAATAGAAAAGCATCTACGTTAACGGCTTTGATCGTTGACGATCTGCAGGTGAATCGAACACTTGCCCGTATAATGCTTGAAATGAAAAACTTTAAAACCATTGAGGCTGAAAATGGAGAAGCTGCCTTAAAGCATTACAATGCGAGTAAACCAGATGTTGTATTGATGGATATTTCGATGCCGGTGATGAATGGTATTGAGGCCATGCAACAAATTCGGTTATTAAATGAATCTGAACAGGAAATTCCGATCATTGCCATTACAGCAGGCGGACATGGTGGGAATCGCAGTGAATTACTGGAGAAAGGATTTTCAGAATACATCCAAAAACCATTTAAAGAGAAGGAACTTTTCGAAAAGATCTCCCAATTTTTACCGGCTTATTCCTGGGAATACAGGACTCCGAAATCTAACCTAAACAGTAACCCCGTATAATTTATACACTGATATCTTTTAGGTGAACACAGTAGTGTTTTACAACGGGTTCTGTAAGAGCTATAATATTTTTAGTTTCTGCCGCTTTCGAAAACTCTATTGCGTTTTCATTTTCTAAGATCCAAATACTCTCATTTTTATATCGATAAGCCTCTGAATAGCTTCGTTCAAATTTCAAAAAATAATCCAAGTGATCCTCTTCAAAAGGTAACTTTAACTTCTTTAGTGCTTTTTTAGTTTTATTTCTTATCTCGGTTTTTTTTGTTTCTGAGGGTTCTTTTTCAAGAAAAGTAGTCCGGAATAGACTCCTGTTTAAAAATCGGTGACAAAGGTTAGCTAAAATCTTATCCGGTGATTTTGACCATAATTTGATATTTAAAAAAACATCATGATCATCAAGATCCGAATAATGCCTGAGCATTTCCTTTGATATGGTTCTTTTTGCAGAAGGTTGAACCGTTAAAAAGTATTTTAAAGCAGGAGATGCAAATTGAAGTTCAACACCAGTCTCAAGTAAAGAACGAACCCGATTAAAAATACTTCTTAGAAGAAAATCTGCACTCAAAACCGTTTTATGCTGATAAACTTGCATATACATCAATCTTCGCGCAATGATGTAATTTTCAATTGAATAGATTCCCTTTTTTTCAATAACAATATTACCCTTGAATACCCGCATGGTTTTAAGGATTCTATTTATTCCCACAGTTCCTTCTGAAACACCTGTAAAGAAGCTATCACGCCGTAAATAGTCTAAACGATCTAAATCAAGTTGAGAAGAAATAAGCTGATGAAGAAATTTCTTTTTGTATTGATTCGTGAAAATCTTGATCGTGGTTTCCAACTCACCATCAAATTCCCGGTTTAGCTCTCTCATTATGGCAAGACTCATCATCTCATGATTGAAGTCTTTGATCAGTGAATGTTCCAGTGTATGAGAGAGGGGGCCATGACCAACATCATGCAGTAAAATAGCCATTAAAGTGCCATCGTATTCAGGCTGACTAATGGTGGTATCCTTTTCACGAAGGTTACTTAAAACACGCTGACCTAATTCCAAAGCACCTAAAGCATGCGAGAATCGGGAATGCTCGGCTGCGGGGAATACCAAGTATCCTAATCCTAACTGCCGGATTCTTCGTAACCGTTGGACGTATGGATGGTCAATGAGACGAAGAATATTTCCTTTGGGAACCGTAATAAATCCATGGATAGGATCATTAAAAATTTTATAACGCGTACTTTTGTCCATGCGTACATATTCTATTAATTAAGAGCGCCACGAAGATATTAAAAAAATGGGTGATATAGGGATATGGTGATGAAGTGATATAGTGAGTGATTGGTTTTTCACGACAAAAATTATCTTAGACAATTGTGCTGTATTAACAGTTTGAGGGTTCTGACAAAAGATACCAACTAATCACTATATCACCATTTACCCAACCATCATGTCATTCAAATTTTCGATTTCGGGGAGTCGGGTAGGGCGCTGTTTTTTAATATCAAACCAAACGCCTTTGGTTTCACCCATACAAACTAATTCTTTAGATTCCTTATTATAAATTCCCTGAAGAGCGGTAATACTTGTATTTCCTGTTTCTTTTACCCCGGTACCGATTAATACTGTAGCTGGAAATTTTATCTGCTTTACATACTCGATCGTACATTTTACCAAAACAAAGGTCTTACCATCAGTGAACTCACTCTGCATTTGGCCAACCTCTCCCAGGAACTTAATTCTTGCTTCCTCAAGATAAGTATTAAAAAGGGCATTATTTACGTGATTGAGAGGGTCCAGATCACGGAAACGAATGGGAATTTCTGTCCAGTGATAAAAATGGTCGGGGTCATAGTCGGGTCTAAACATGGTTATTTATTTTTTGCTTAAAGATGCGGTTGTGCTTCACAAATGACAAGTCTGAATGGAACAATCTGCAATGTAGATTTATTATATTCCAACGGATCAAATTTAAAATCAAAAAAGACGTTAATGACCAAGCAAAAGCAGAAAAATTTTTTAGAAGAATTACTAATAACCCCAAGTCCCACCGGATATGAAAAAGAAGGAGTCAAAGTTTGGAAAAAATATGTATCGGAATTTTCCGATGAGGTGGTGTCAGATGCATATGGATCAGCAGCAGCAAAACTAAATATGAGTGGAGATGTAGCCACAGTTATGCTGGAAGCTCATTGTGATGAAATTGGAATGGTTGTGCAACATATCACGGAGCAGGGTTTTGTATATATAAATAAACTCGGAGGAAGTGATTCAACCATTGCCCGGGCGAAAAAAGTTTATATCCATAATAAAAGAGGTCGGGTAGTTGGTGTTACTGGAAATACCGCTATTCATTTGCAGGATAAAAAAAATGGTGGTGGTAAAGAACCTGCCTGGAAAGACATTTATGTAGATATTGGAGTTTCTTCTAAAGACGAGGCTTTAGAGCTGGTACAAGTTGGAGATCCTATTACCTATGCCACTGATACTGAATTTTTGAATGACGATCTGCTATCCGCAAGAGCGATTGATAACCGAATAGGAGGGTATGTAATTGCCGAAGCCTTGAGAAAGATCAATGAGCGCAAAAAAGATCTCAAAGTTAATGTAATTGCGCTTAACTCAGTACAGGAAGAGGTAGGAGGATTTGGAGCTCGTATGATGGCCTACCGTTTTATGCCGGATGTGGCAATAGTAACCGATGTAACCCATGCGACAGATACACCCGGTATCGACCAAAAAGAACACGGAACCGTGGAATTAGGAAAAGGACCGACTGTTCAACATGGTGGAGCCAATCACCCTAAAGTGGTGGAATTTATTGAAGAAATATGCGAGAATAACAAGATCGACATTCAGCACGAAGCTACCAGTGTGAGAACTGGAACCGATACCGACAGCATATTTTATCAACAAACCGGTATTCCAAGTGCACTGCTATCTACACCACTACGATATATGCATTCGCCCGTGGAAGTAGTTTCTCTTAAAGATGTGAATAATCTTATCGACATGATGGTTGAAACCGTAATGGCGATGCGACCGGATCAAACTTTTGGAATTTTTGAGGATTAAATAATCTAAGAAACGTTTAGTTTGTGAAATATAAAACCCACTCAGAATATCTGAGTGGGTTTTATAATATATCCGATAGTTAGAATAGTTTACTGAGTTAAAACAGATCCATTCATAGCTGAGTGGATACTACAGTAATAAGAAAAGATTTCTGCAGCAAGGTCTTCAGTTAAGGTAAAACTTATATTGTTTCCTTCAATCTGGAAATCTACGTTTGAATCTCCTTCAAATGAACCATCGGATCCACCTTGCGATAGCAATATATCTCCACTTTCATTTCTGAAATCAAGTGGGTGAGCGGAACCACCATTGTTTACAAATGTATATCGCTGACCAATTTCTAAACTAATATTGGTGTTCTCAGTATTAAGCTCAGCTGTGGCTCCATTTCCATCTATAGAGGTGAATTCCCAGGCTGAGGCACCTACATTATCTATTTCGACTTGAGTTACCTCTGTTGTATTCTGGGAAAAGCTGGGTGGAAGTATAACGGCATCAATTATATGAACGACACCATTTGTTCCCTGTAAATCCGGATTTGTGACCGTAGCATTACCGTTCAACGAAACAGTATTCCCTGAAATACGCACTGAAATATCCTCACCTTGGACCGTTGTTATATTCATACCATCATCCAGATCTCCGGAAAGTGCTTCAGTAGCAGCTACATGATAAGTAAGAACTTCTGCGACTTGCTCAGATGTTAAGCCGTCCAAAACATCTGAAACGGCATTAAAAGCATCATTAGTGGGAGCAAAAACAGTAAATGGACCCTCTTCACTAAGCGTAGATACCAAATTAGCGTTTTCTAAAAGCGTAACTAACGTTGAGAGATTATAATTCTTCGCAGCAGTCTCTACGATTGTTTGAAAGCTATTAGGAAGAATAACTCCGTTAATAGCATGTATAATACCATTTGATGTTTCTATGTCTGCTGTAAGTACGGTTGCAGTATTATTTATGGTTACTTCACCATTATTTACTGTTACGTAAATGGTTTCTTCGCTTAACGTTTCAACAGCTTGTTGGGCTGATAGGTCAGTAGAGGCAACTTGGTTTGCCAAAACATGGTATTGAAGTATTTGAGTAAGTTGATCACTGGAAAGACTTTCAAGCAGACCATCGGGTAAAGCTTCAAAAGCAGCATCAGTAGGAGCAAAAACGGTAAATGTACCATCTTCACTAAGTGGTTCGTCCAGACCAGTATCTGTGAGTGCCTGAACTAAGATAGAGAAGTCCTCATTTTCCTGGGCAGTCTCTACAATATTTAATTCAGGGTCGGCATTCATACCGTCATCGTCTGAGCATGCTATAAAGCTCATCGAAGAAAGTATTGCAAAAATTGATAGATACAATAATTTATTAGCGCATTTTAGTGTCTTCATAATATGTTATTTTACTTGATGAATAGTTGTGGATATAATCATCAGGCAGCCGAAAAGCGTTCCCAAATGCAAGGTTGACAAACCACTTAAAGCATAGTTTTTTCATTAAATAACTGCCCTGTAACAGATTAGGGAAATGTAAAAATTTCATATACCATTGAATGGTATCTTATTTAACTACAGATGTAATAACTCTCTAAAATTTTCATTGATTCTAAAGAAGTATTATGCAAATACTTTGTAGATGAATTTGTATTTTTCATAAAATCAAAAACGGAGGAATTATGGCAGCTTCAAGTAAAAAGAATAAAAAACAAGATATCGAAGGAACCATCTACGATACCACTGAAGCACTTCAGGAGAAAGCTGAAGATACATACGATCAACTCCTTGACCGACTCCGATACGAACGTGATGGATTAGAGCGCGAGCTTCGGCACGAGTATCGGAATGCACGGCGCTATGTGCGAGCCCACCCTGAACAAGGTTTAGGTTTGGCTTTTGTGGCTGGTCTGGTGTTAGGTGCAATATTGACACGTAAATAATCAAGAATTTATCTTCATACATGGCTATAAATACAGATCGCCTTAATGAACTCTATGAGCGTATAGATGCGCTCAGGGGGTATCTTTGACTACGAAAAAAGAAAAGTCCGAATAATAGAACTTACCGAACAAACCCAGGATCCAAATTTTTGGAATGATCCGGACAAAGCTCAATCCATAATGAAAGAGCTTAATAAAGAAAAAAGTTTGGTGGAAGGCTGGGAAAATTTAGACTCACTCCGCGAGAGCATCAACGTTTATCTTGAATTTCAGGAGATGGGTGAGGATGTGGAAAGTGATCTGCAAGCAGAGTATAATAAGCTGGAGAAAGCTTTGGAGAATATGGAGCTCCGGAATATGCTTAGCGGGGAAGACGATCACCGTGACGCCATCGTGACCTTTAACCCGGGAGCAGGTGGAACCGAAAGTCAGGATTGGGCCGAAATGCTATACCGTATGTACACGCGCTGGGCCGAAAAATCTGGTTTTAAAGTTTCAGTGGTCGACTATCAGGATGGAGATGTAGCCGGACTTAAAAGTGCCACAATTGAAGTTTCTGGTGATAATGCCTATGGTTTTTTGAAGGCGGAAAGCGGAGTACACCGACTTGTCAGAGTTTCTCCATTTGATAGCAATGCTCGCCGGCATACTTCCTTTTGCTCTGTATTTGTTGCGCCACTCATTGATGATACAATCGAAGTGGATATAGACGAAAGTAAAGTAGAATTACAGCGATTTCACTCAAGTGGAGCGGGCGGACAGAATGTCAACAAAGTGGAAACCGGTGTTCGCCTTATTTGGGAAGGTGAGCTATCAGATGGCAGTACGGAACGGGTTGTTGCAGAGTGTCAACAGGAGCGTTCCCAGCTTCAGAATCGTGAGAAAGCGATGGTTTTACTGAAATCCCGAATATATGAGCTTGAAAAAGAAATTCGTGAAGCTGAGAAAGCCAAATTGGAAGGGTCTAAAAGCAAAAACGAATGGGGCTCTCAAATTCGCAGTTATGTGTTCGATGACCAACGTGTAAAAGATCACCGAACCAACTACGAAACCAGTGATGTAAATGGAGTGATGGATGGTGATCTCGATGAATTTATAAAAGCATATCTACTGCAGGATGTCGAAGAAGCATAGCTACGATTTTTTAGTGATTGGAAGCGGAATCGCAGGATTAACTTTTGCGTTGAAGGCAGCCAAGCACGGAAAAGTTGCTATTGTGACAAAAAAAGAAATGATGGAAGCGAATACGGCCTACGCTCAGGGCGGTATAGCAGGAGTACTTACCAAACACGATTCATTTCAAAAACATATTGATGATACTCTGGAAGCCGGAGCTGGTTTATGCGACCGCAAAGCTGTAGAATTAGTGGTGCAGGAAGGCCCGAGACTCATACAGGAATTGATAGATCATGGAGTTCAGTTTACTCAGAAAAATGGAGAATTAGACCTGGGCAGAGAAGGGGGACACTCTGAGAATCGAATCGTCCATGCAGCAGATGCAACCGGTTATGAGATCATATCGGTGATGGTGGAAAAGGTCAGCAATCATCCAAATATTACGATCTTTGAACATCACTTTGCCATGGAGTTACTGACGGAGCATCATCTTGGTATGAAAGTGAAATCGTTAGATACAATTCATTGTTTTGGAGCATATGTTTTAAATGAGGCTGAAAATGAAGTGCTCAGAATGCTCGCTAAAGTAACTATTTTAGCCGCTGGTGGTGCGGGGATGGTTTATCAGCATACTACAAACCCGTCTGTGGCAACTGGAGATGGTATTGCGATGGCATACAGAGCAAAGGCCAAAATCGAAAATATGGAATTTGTGCAATTTCATCCTACCAGTTTGGCGATTCCCGAAGCAGGGTCTTTTTTGATCTCAGAGGCCGTACGTGGAGCCGGAGGTATTCTTAGAAACAAAGCGGGAGAGGCTTTTATGAAGCATTATGATGAGCGGAAAGAACTTGCACCCCGCGATATTGTGGCTCGTGCCATTGATGACCAGTTAAAAAAACGGGGTGATGATCATGTCTTTCTTGACGTCACACACCTGGATACTGAAAAAGTAAAAGACGAATTTCCAACCATCTATGAAACTTGCTTAAAGTATGGTGTTGATATCACGACCGATCAAATCCCGGTAGTTCCTGCAACCCATTATACCTGCGGTGGTGTAAAAACCGATCTTAACGGGCGAACAACTATCAAAAATCTATATGCGTGTGGCGAAGTTGCCTGTACCGGGTTGCATGGCGCTAATAGGTTGGCATCGAATAGTTTGCTTGAATCACTTGTATTTGCAGATCAAGCGTATAAAGATTCTCTACCAAAGATTGATGATTTAATATTTCGCCAAGATATTCCCACATGGGATGAAAGTGGTACCGTGAATACAGAAGAATGGGTTTTGGTATCTCATAACTTACAGGAACTTCGGCAAGTCATGTGGAATTATGTGGGCATCGTTCGGAGTAATCTTCGACTGGAGCGAGCTATGCGCCGAACTGAATTATTGTTTGAAGAAACGGAAGATTTCTATCATCGAACAAAAGTGAATGTTCCATTATGCGAGCTCAGAAATTTAGTGTGTGTGGGTTATTTGATCGTTCGGTCTGCTATTCAACGTAAAGAAAGCAGGGGATTACACTACACTACAGATTACCCAAATAGATCTGAAAAGCTGATTTCAACTATAATTAATTGATCACATCCAAATGAAAGTACTTTTTATAGGTGGTACAGGCAATATTAGCACTTCTGTTAGCAAATTGGCCGTTGATCAAGGGATTGATCTGTACCTATTGAACCGGGGAAAAACCGAGGTAGTAATTCCAGGTGCTAAAACCATTCGGGGAGACATATACGATGTAGAACAAACCAGATCTGCGCTAAAGGATATGAGTTGGGATGTGGTAGTAAACTGGATCGCTTTTACACCAGAACATATTCAAAATGATATATCGTTGTTTGCGGGAAAAACGAATCAGTATATTTTTATCAGTTCTGCATCAGCTTATCAAAAACCGTCCAATGGTTTCATGATCACTGAATCAACACCGCTTCATAATCCATTCTGGCAATATTCACGCGATAAAATTGCTTGCGAACGTGCACTGATGCACGCTTACAGGGACCAAGAATTTCCAACAACCATTATAAGGCCGTCTCACACATATGATAAACGTATTCCTTTGGCAATTGGTGGGTGGACCCAGTATACAGCTATAGACCGCTTAAAAAAGGGGAAAAAGGTAATCATTCACGGGGACGGAACTTCTCTATGGACACTAACACATTCAAAAGACTTTGCCAATGCTTTTGTAGGGCTAATGGGTCATTCTGGTACTTTGGGTGAAGCTATTCAAATTACATCCGACGAGGCCATGACCTGGAATTATATTTACCAAACCGTTGCCGATGCTGCCGGTGTAGAATTAAATGCTGTACATATATCTTCAGAGTTCATTGGTAAAATTGAACCTTCACTTAAGGATGGCCTTATGGGAGATAAAGCCCATTGTGCGGTCTTTGACAATTCCAAGATCAAAAAATTAGTACCCGGTTTTAAAGCTGAAATTCCTTTTAGTAAAGGTATTCGCCAAACATTGGACTGGTTTGAAGCAAAACCAGAACGTATGGTCATAGATGCACAAATGAATGCGAAGATGGATCGTATCATCAATGCGTGGGAAAAAAGTATATAACTATGATCAAAGTTGGCATTACGGGTGGAATTGGTTCAGGCAAAACTACATTTTGTAAGGTATGGGAGAAGCTTGGAGTACATGTGGTCTATGCTGACGACTTTGCTAAGAAACTGATGAATGAAGATGAAGGCCTCAGGAATAATATTGTCAAAGTGTTTGGGGACGAATCATATAATAAAGATGGATCTTTGAATCGTTCATACCTCGCTAAAGAAGCGTTTGGTAAAGACAGAGTTGAAGAACTAAATAAGATTGTACACCCGGTTCTAAAAGCAAACTTAAAAAAATACGCACTGCAAAAAGAGAGAGAAGGGAATAAAGTTTTCGCTTATGAAGCAGCTATCTTGTTAAATGAAGGTCGAGCTGATTGGCTTGATTTTGTGGTTATCATAACGGCTAATGAAAAACAAAAGCTCTCGAGAACAGCAGAAAGAGATAATACAGCTACAAGAGAAATAAAGGATCGGATGAATAAACAGCCTGATTTTGAGCAACTCTATTCGTTGGCTGATTTCATCATAGAAAACAGCGGTACCTTGCAGGAGCTCAAACTAAAAGCAGAAAAAACGCTGAAAACGATTCAGGACATTTCAGGGACTTAAGAAGCTGAAAATTCAGGAAGATTTTTTCAGAAAAACATTATTATCTTGTAGAAAAGCGCTTCCAATAAAATAAAATGATTATGGAGAACATGAATAAATCCAGATTGGAAACTTTAGAAGAATATATCATTCAAAATCAAAACAGGTTTCCGGGGGCTACAGGGGAATTATCGCAACTACTCAGAGATATCGGACTTGCTGCAAAGATCATATCTCGTGAGGTGAACAAAGCTGGAATCACAAATATTTTAGGTTACGACGGTTCAACAAATATTCACGGAGAATCCGTTAAGAAGTTAGATCTATTTGCGGATCAACAGCTTATTTCGGCCTTAGACCGATCCCTAATTACGTGTATGGTGATATCCGAGGAAAATGATGGAATCGTGAAGCTAAGCAGTAAAGGTGGTAAATATATTGTCTATCTGGATCCTCTGGATGGGTCATCAAATATTGATGTAAATGTTTCTATAGGGAGCATTTTCTCAGTGTATATGCGCGAGCCTCGATTTGATCCTACCGTAAGGGAAGATGATGCTTTACAACCAGGCATCCGTCAAGTTGCTGCTGGCTATGTACTTTATGGTTCCAGTACGATTTTGGCATATACCACAGGACTTGGAGTATCCATTTTCACACTCGACCCAAGTATTGGGGAGTTTATTCTGAGTGATCGAAATATCAAGATCCCAAAACACGGTCCCATTTACAGTATAAACGAAGGGAGTTATAATTCATGGGATCTGGGACTTAAAAAATACGTTAAATATTGTCAGGAAGAGGATGCTGAAACAAACCGACCTTATTCTGCGAGATATATAGGCTCAATGGTCGCAGATATACATCGTACGCTCATCAAGGGTGGTATATTTATTTATCCACATAGTAAAAAATACCCAAATGGAAAGCTTCGGCTAATGTATGAGTGCAACCCATTAAGCTTTATCATTGAACAAGCTGGCGGAATGGCAACAAATGGAAATAAGCGTATAATGGAACTGCAACCCAAAGCGATCCATCAACAAACCCCTATTTATATTGGCTCAAAGGATAATGTGCAGAAAGTAATGGATTTTTTAGAGGAGTATGCTGCGGTAAGTGCATAACGAATTTAGTATTTACGCTAAGTTATGAAGCACCAGGGGAATTTAGTTTCTAAGTTCTAAGAGCCCAAAAACATTGGCATCTATCCATCCGCGGTTTTTGTCATCGCCGGTAACTTTTTCTGAACCAATAAAGTTTTCACGCAAGGCACTGGTATCATTATCACAATAGGCGAGTGCAAATCCCATTTGTTTTCCAGTTCGTAATACCACCGGTTCATTAGCTGAATTTCGATCAAAAGTGTCATCAAATATGCTAATAGCTGCTTCCCAAACGTAAAGATCTCCGGTTTTTGTGTACTTTGTGATAACATGATCATTAAAAAGATGAGCTGCTGAATCGATTCCGATGTCAATCACATCTAAATTTTTGTCTATGTGGTAGGCAAAAGCATTGAAATTATATTGATGGTTTCCTCCGGAAGCATCTTCGTCAATAAATATTTCGAGAATATCATCATTCCAATATTGTTTAAGCCCTTCATATATGTTAATAAGCGAATCATCCCGAATTTCAGCAAGCAGAAAAAGATAGTCTTCATTCCAGCTTATTTTGAACGAACCTGAAAAATCTTCTGATGTGTAAGGTGCGCCAAGCCATCTATTATCAATTTTATATGAACGTGACGATTTCCAGGTTGGCTCGTTTGCATATCCATCTATTATGATCTGCTCTGAGGCTTTTAAAGCCACATAATCAGGTTCATTGGTTTCCAAGCTCGAAAAAGCGATCATAGAAACAGAAAAAGTAAAAATCGAGAATAGTATTACTTTAGATCGCATTATTTTCACTTTAAAACTTGATTTTCATTCCTTCCTGAATGTCATTGGAAATAGCATAACCGCCATTGGTCTCCACTACATATTGTGCCGGTCCTCCGGATAACAATTGCTTACTACTAAAAGGGGTGGTACTGTGATGAATCCGGATAATAATACTATCAGAATTTACGAACATGATATCGAGCGGGAGAGGAGTATTTGCCATGTAAAAACTACGCGGCTCTTCATTTGGAAACTTAAATAGCATACCAGCATCTTCCGGGAGCATATTCACATCCATGAGTCCCTGATTCCGTTCGTCATTATCATCTGCTATAGCCACACGGATCGTTGAAACCTGCTCACCAGAGGTATTAATAAAATTCACCTCATTTGTAAAAGTAAGAGACCGACCTTGTGAGGTTGTGTTATTTTCAGATGTTTTTTCTTCAGATTGACCACAACCGTACATAAAATAAACAACAAAGAGTAAGAAAAAGGTGAATAAGCGAGTCATAAAAGCCATATATAAATTGTAGGTAAGAACTATTTTATCTTGCACAGAATTTATAGCAAAATGGGTTAAAGCAAAAATGAATCTTGTGCAATACATTTGTTTACATTGAAATTTAGGCGAAATAGAGCTACCTTTGGAAAGCAGTGAGCGCCGAAAGGCACTCACTTTTTTTTGTCTCAGAATTTGATGAAAATGAATATCGATATATTACAAAATATCAAAGATTTAGCGGCACCACTTGCTGAAGAGCAAGGATTGTTTCTTGTAGATGTTGAACTCAAAACTGGGAGTGGTCAAACAGAAGTTTGGGTGCTTTTAGATAATGAAGAAGGTGGGGTTAACATCGATCTTTGCACCAATATCAGTAAAGAACTTGGTTTTTTAATTGAAGCTCATGAATTATTTGATAAGAAATATCGATTGAATGTTTCGTCTCCTGGACTGAGCCGCCCTCTGAGCGATCGCCGACAATACAAAAAAAATGAAGGACGCGTAGCTACCATAAAATTTAAAAATGGTGACGGCGAGTATAATAAAATTGAAGGCGTTATAACCGAAGTACAGGAAGAGATAGTCGCAATTACGGATGAGGAAGAAGTTGAAACAAAGATTCCGTTTGAAACTATCGTAGAAACTAAAATAATACCCGTAATTTAAGTCTAATACACAAATGCAGAACGAATTATCAAAACAGATTATCTCCTCGTTTGCTGAAATTGCACACGAGAAAGGCATTGATCGAGATATGTTACTTTCTATTCTGGAAGATGTATTTCGAACTATGATTCGAAAAAAATATGAGTCAGATGATGCATTCGAGGTAATATTGAATGCTGACCGTGGAGAGATTCAAATTCTGCATGTACAGGAAGTAGTTCCTGCTGACGAGCTTACGGATGAAGTGGCTGAAATAACGCTGGAAAATGCTCAAAAAGTTGATCCTGATATTGAATTATATGACGAATTAGCCCAGGAAATTCAGATCACTGATTTTGGCCGCCGTGCTGTGACAATGGCTCGCCAGCAATTGGCCCAACGCATTCGTGAAATTGAGAAGGATAATATTTATGAGGATTATACCGATCGTGTTGGGGAGATCATATTAGGTGATGTGTATCAGGTTCGGCACAACAAAGATATTCTGGTAAACCATAATGGAGTAGAACTATTACTGCCAAAAAATGAGCAGATATATAAGGACCGTTATCGGAAAGGTGATACCATTCGTGCTGTGGTCACGGAAGTACGGATGCGAAATGGAAACCCAACAGTTATAATTTCAAGAACATCAGAATTGTTTCTGGAGCGATTATTTGAAAATGAAATACCAGAAGTATTTGATGGTATCATAGATTTGGTGCGAATTGCACGGTCGCCGGGCGATCGGTCAAAAGTAGCGGTTCAATCCCATGATGAACGTGTAGATCCTGTTGGGGCTTGTGTAGGAATGAAAGGTATTCGCATTCATGCTATCGTGCGTGAACTGCAGAATGAGAATATTGACGTAATTAATTATACGGATGATAAGATCGAGTTTATCAAAAGAGCTTTACAACCTGCTGAAGTTCTAAAGGTAGAACTGGATGAAGAGAACAAGCATGCAAATGTACTTGTACCGGCTGATGAAGTATCAAAAGCTATTGGAAAAGGCGGAGTGAATATTCGCCTTGCATCCAAGCTTGCTGGTGCTGAAATTGACGTATACCGCGAAGTTGAAGCCGAAGATGATATCGATATCGATGAATTTGAGATCGATTTTGGCCCTGAAGTCATTCAAATGTTACATGACATTGGTTGTGATACGGCACGTGCAGTATTAGAGCTTAATGCAGAAGAATTAGTAAGCAGAACGAACGAAGAAATAGATCCCGAGTTAGCTGAGAAGATCATGAGTGTGATCGCTTATGAATTTGAAGATGAAGATTAAGTTGTCATCGGCAATTTCACTTAAAAATTCTTAGTTTAGATAGCTCACATTTAAATCATATATATGTCGTCTAAAAGACCCAAACCATTATTTAAAGTTGCATCAGAATTTAATGTAGCCACACAATCTATTGTGGATACATTGACTGAAGAAGGTTTTGATGTATCCAATCGTCCTAACTTCAAAATACAGCCCGATATGCTCGAGGCGTTGGAAGGAGTTTATGGTGAGGACAAGGCCAAGAGTGCCGATCATGAAAAGGCACGGGAGGAATACGAGAGTAGACGCAGCAATATGATGAACCAACGCAACGATAGTGTTACCATCGAAAATGTGTTGGAGCCACTTGAAGATGAGGTAGACCTGGAGCCGGAAGATGATGCTGATGATACTTTAGATCTGGAGCCCCAAGAAGATATTGAAAGTACCCTTGAACCTCAGGAAATTTCTGAAGAAGAGGAAGCTAAAGCAAAAGAAGAGGCTAAAGCAAAAGCCAAGAAAGAGGAAGAAGCTCAAAAACAAAAAGAGGAAGAGGCTAAAAAAGCTAAAGAAGAAAAAGAAAAACGTGAGGCCGAAGAACAGGCTAAGAAAGCTAAAGAAGAAGCTGAGGCTAAAAAGAAAAAGAAGGAAGAAGAGAAAAAGAAAGTCGAGGCCGAAGCAAAAGCTGAAGCTGAAGATGAAGAGAATGAAGAAGAACAGGAACAGGAACCTTCTAAATCTCAAACATCTGATACCAAAGAAACGAAGGATGAAACTGCCGAAGCAAAAGACAACGAGGATAGCGAAGAGGACGAAGATATAATTCGTGGTTCTGCTGGTAAGTTAAAAGGAACTAAAGTACTCGGAAAAGCATCATTTACCAGTGATATTGCTGATAGAAAGCCTCGCAAAAAACGAAAGCGAAGAAAAGATCGCAAAGACGACGATTCCAGCAGTTCAGATAAAAAGTCCAAAAAATCCAAAAAAGGCGGCAAAAAACGTAAGCGTAAAACCGAGATCGACGAGACAGATGTCGACAAAATGATGAAAGAGACGCTGAAGAAAATGAAGTCTTCCAAAACAGTTGGAAGTAAGCGTCAAAAACGTCGCCGTGAACGTAAAGAGGAGCGTGAGGAAGAACTGCAAAAACAGCAGGAAATGGAGGAGCTCGAGTCTGATATTATTGAGACAACCGAGTTCATTACAGCTAATGAATTGGCTGACCTTCTGGATGTTGGAGTAAACGATATTATATCTGTATGTATGTCCATTGGTTTGATGATCACCATCAATCAGCGACTTGATGCTGGTACCATTGAATTGGTAGCTGAAGAATTTGGGAAGGAAGTTGAGTTTATTGATGCCGAAGAAATTGATGAAGAACTTGAAATTCCTGAAGATGACGAGGAAGACCTGAAACCACGTGCACCAATTATTACGGTAATGGGACACGTTGATCACGGTAAAACATCACTTCTCGATTATATCCGTGAAGAAAAAGTTGCTGCTGGTGAAGCTGGCGGTATAACACAGCACGTAGGTGCTTATCAGGTAGTCCATAATCAAAATGAAATTACGTTTCTTGATACACCTGGCCACGAGGCTTTTACTGCTATGCGTTCTCGTGGGGCTCAGGCCACCGATATCGTTATTTTGGTTGTCGCTGGTGATGATTCCGTAATGCCTCAAACCATTGAGGCTATTAACCACGCAAAAGCCGCTGGCGTACCTATTGTAGTGGCTATCAATAAAATGGATAAAGAAGGGGTTAAACCTGATCGAATCAAAGCTGAACTTGCTGAACACGATGTTATCGTTGAAGAATACGGTGGTCAAGTTCAGTACGCAGAAGTTTCAGCTCATACCGGTCAAGGTATCGAAGACCTTCTCGAAAAAGTATTGATCGAATCAGAACTATTAGAACTCAAAGCCAATCCTGGTCGCCGTGCAGATGGTGTTGTACTGGAAGCACGGCTTGACAAAGGAAAAGGTATTGTTGCTAATATTCTTGTACAAGGGGGGACACTCAAAGTTGGAGATCCCTTTGTTGCAGGACCTTGTTTTGGGCGCGTTCGGGCGATGGAGAACGAGCATGGGCAAAGAATTAACCAAGCCGGCCCATCAACACCGGTGCAGCTAATGGGTTTTGATGATATGCCTCAAGCCGGTGATAAACTGGTTGCTGCAGAGGACGAGAAGATCGCGAAAGAAGTAGCCAGCGAACGTATGCAGATACGACGGGAGCAAGCTATGCGTAAGAACAAGCATATGACGCTTGACGATATCTCCCGCCGACTTGCTCTTGGTGAAGTTTCAGAACTTAATGTTATCGTAAAAGCCGATGTAGATGGTTCAATTGAAGCTCTTTCCGGTTCATTACAGAAATTAAGTACCGACGAAGTTGCGGTAAATATCATTCATACCGGCGCAGGAGCCATCTCAGAATCGGATGTATTACTTGCCTCAGCTTCTGATGCTATCATCATTGGTTTCCAGGTACGGCCCACTTCACAAGCACGTAAGTTAGCTGAAGAAGAAGAGATTGACATCAGGTTATTCAGTGTAATATATGACGCTGTTGATGAAGTTAGAGATGCTCTTGAGGGTCTTTTATCACCAGAGCTGAGAGAACAAATGATGGGTGTTGTTGAAGTACGTGAGATTTTCAAAGTATCAAAAGTTGGTACGATCGCTGGCTGTTACGTCACCGAAGGTAAGATCGAACGAAATAATCCTATTCGCTTGGTGAGGGATGGAGTAGTGATCTATGATGGAGAAATTGACACACTCAAGCGCTTTAAAGACGATGTCAAAGAGGTTAGTTCAGGTTACGAATGTGGTATTAGTATCCAAGGCTACAATGATATCAAGGTCGGCGACCAGATAGAGAGCTATAAGATCTTTGAAGAGAAACGAACTCTTGAAGATTCTGCCGGATAGTATAATTCAGAACCTGGCAGTAGATAGATAGGTTTTTAGCCAATTTACTGCCAGTTATTCAATTCTAACGAATTAGATCAGTAAATCATGGGATTCAGACCAGAGCGATTAGCCGCTGTAATTAAAAAAGATCTTGGACACATTATTCAGAAGTCATACCAACCCGATGGTACCTTTGTAACGGTAACTAATGTTAGGATGACTGATGACCTTTCGATCGCTAAGGTATATCTAAGTGTTTTTTCTCCTGGTAGAGACGACAGACCGGTCTACGAATTTATTAATGAGCACATTGATGAGATTCGTTATGAGCTTGCATCCAAGATTAAAAATCAGGTACGGAAAATTCCTGAATTACACTTCTATCAGGATGATACAGCCGAATATGTGAATAAGATCGAACAGCTATTCAAGAAGGTAGATATTCCTGAAGAAGACCAGGAATCTCAAAAAGAAAATTAATGGCAAGAGCACTTCCATTAGATCAAATTCCGGTATTTGGAAGGAAGAACCTACCTAACAGAGAATCAGATTTCAAAGCCGGGGCTATTTTTTTGATCAATAAACCTCTGGAATGGTCAAGCTTCGATGTTGTGAAGTTCCTACGAAAGCGAATAAGGGTAAAAAAAACAGGTCATGCCGGAACCTTGGACCCTCTTGCAACTGGCTTATTAATATTGTGTTGTGGTAAGGCCACGAAATCTATTTCCATGATCCAGGAAATGCCCAAAACTTATATCGCAGAGATCACGTTTGGCAAATCTACCACTACCTATGATGCCGAAGGTACTGTAAGTGAGGAAGGAGAGTGGAGTCAAATTTCTCGAGAAAAAATTTTGGAAATGCTTGCTAAAGAATACACAGGAACCATAAACCAGGTTCCACCAATGTATTCGGCGTTGAAATATGGCGGGAAAAAATTATATGAACTTGCTCGTGAAGGGAAAGAAGTTGAGCGCCCGCCCAGGCAGATCACCTTTATCAACCATCAAATAATTGATTACACCCCGCCTAAGTTAATTCTTAAAACGCAGTGTAGTAAAGGCACTTATATTCGGTCACTTGCAAGAGACCTTGGGGAATCTTTAGATTCCAAAGCATTTTTGAGCGGACTGGAACGAACTGCGATCGGACATTTTTCAGTTAATGAAGCAATGCATCCACACGATATGGCTGATTACTTAAAGGAACTATGGGAAAGTTAATTGAACTCAAGAATATTAAACGAGAGCAAAATACAGTTCTTACCGTTGGAACATTTGATGGGGTACACCTTGGCCATCGAAAACTCATGGAAACGGTTGTAAATAAGGCAAGAACAAGAGATGCACGGAGCGTTGTTGTAACCTTTGATCCTCATCCCCGGGAGATTATCAATCCCGGTAAAAGTGGCATTAAATTACTTACCAGTTTAAAAGAAAGGTGTGAACTTTTGGAGGACTTGGGAATAGATATTCTCTTAGTGATTCCATTTGATCGTGACTTTTCACTCTTGACTTCTAAAGAATTTGTGAGAGATATTATTTATGAAAAAATAGGGGTCAGCGAGTTTGTTATTGGGTATGATCATCATTTTGGACGAGACAGGGAGGGAACTATTGAAACAATAGAAAATCTTGGCACAGAATTGGGATTTGAAGCCTATGTAGTTTCTAAACAAGAAATGGGCGATGTAACTATAAGCAGTACCTTGATCAGAAATACACTTGCGAATGAGGGTGATGTGAGGCAAGCAGCTGAGTATTTGGGCCGTGAATATCTACTTAATGGAATTGTAATGCACGGTGATGAAAGAGGCCGAACCATAGGATATCCAACGGCTAATTTAAAGCCGGAACATGAGAATAAGGTGATTCCCAAAAATGGAGTGTATGCAGTAAAAGTTAGAGTGGGAGAAGATTGGTATGGTGGAATGTTGAATATTGGTGTACGGCCGACCTTTGAAGACCCGGCCCGAACGATTGAAGTAAACATTTTTAATTTTAACCGTGATATTTATGGTGATACCATTCAGGTGCGTTTTGTAGACCGTATTCGGGATGAGCAAAAGTTTGATGGGATAGATGAGTTGAAGGCGCAGCTTGGAAATGATAAAGAAAGAAGTCTTAAAATTTTAGAGCAATCGAAATTGTAGGTTTATTTCAGAGATTCTAAAGTCAGGATATCTTTGATTTGCATCCTGTTCTGTGGCAGGTGGTTTTTTGCAACATCCCAAATAATTTCATGATCTATGCCAAAATATTCATGAGAGACTTTATTTCTCATTAAATACATTTCATCCCAGGGAACATTAGGAAATCTATCTTTTAAATCTTTGGGTAGATTTTTTGAAGCCTCACCAATCACTTCGAAGTTTCTGATTACAGCATCAACGGTTTTGTAATCATTTTTGAATTCTTCCAAAGATAGTCCTTTTGTGTATTCGAGAATTCTGTTCATTCCGAGTAGAATATCTTCTAAATACATCCTGATTGATCGTTCTTCTTTCTTCACAAGATGTACTCAACGTCATTTAATATTCTATCTTTGAGCTGTTCTTTTAAGGCATTTTTAGTTACCAGATCAACTTTTCTGCCAAATTCTTTTTCTAAATAAAGTTCAAGAGAAAAGAATTTCCAGCCGACTGGATTTTCAAACTCAACAAGTAAATCAATGTCACTTTCTGATGTAAAACTGTGATTTTTAAAAGAACCAAATAAACCAATTTCTTTTACAGAGTATTCTTCCTGTAGCTTTGGTTTTAGTTGTTTGAGCTTGGCTAAAATGGAATCCTTATTCATGTCAACAAGAGCTAATGTTTGATACTTTAATGTACTGAAAAAAAGATTATCCTAAGAACATTACCAGTATATAATTGGTTAATCTGCTTAATTATTTAGATTAGGGCAGAAATCCTCAATCCTATCATTGTTCCTATCCCCAAAAACCCATATCTTATAAAACTATAAATCGATTTATACAAGTACTAATTAAACCATTGCAATGAGCATAACCGCAGAAGAAAAAAAAGAAATTTTTAAAAAATTTGGAACGAGTGAAACCGATACGGGTTCCACTCAAGGACAAATTGCCCTTCTTACCAAAAGAATTAATGACCTTACTGAACATTTAAAAGACAACGGACAAGATCATTCTTCTCGTCGTGGACTTTTAAAAATGGTTGGTAAAAGAAGAAGGTTACTAAACTACCTCATGAAAAACGATATCGAGAAGTACAGAGAACTTATCAAAGAACTCGGTATCCGTAAGTAAATTTTATATTCGAATAAAAGGCTCCAACGTGGAGCCTTTTCTAATTTATCCTGTCGCTATTCTTCTTATCTGTTGTTGGCAGGATTCGCAAATCAATAAAGACAAAGCAAGACAATGAAAGAAGAAATAAGAAGTGTAGAATTTGCACCAGGAAAGGTGCTATCAGTAGATACAGGCCGGGTTGCTAAGCAAGCCGATGGCGCTGTGATAGTTCGAATGGGAGACACACAAGTTCTGTGTACTGCCGTTAGTGCTAAAGAAGCAAAACCAGGACAAAACTTTTTCCCTTTGGTTGTTGACCACCGGGAAAGCTATTCCGCTGGTGGACGATTTCCAGGCGGATTTATGAAGCGTGAAGGACGTCCTTCAGAAAAGGAAATTCTATCAAGCCGGCTTATTGACCGTAGCCTGAGACCATTATTCCCTAAAGGCTATTATAATGAAACACAGATCATTTCCAGCGTTCTTTCTTCAGATGGAGAAAATGACGGAGATGTATTAGGTGGTTTTGGAGCCTCTGCCGCTCTGCACATTTCCGATGTTCCCTTCGACGGTCCGATGGCAGAAGTTCGCGTTGGCCGGGTAGATGGCGAATATGTGATCAATCCAACGCTCGAGGAACTGTCAAAAAGTGATATCGACATGATCGTTGGAGGAACAGCTGATTCTGTTCTTATGATGGAAGGCGAGATGGATGAGATATCTGAAGCTGATATGCTTGGAGCCATAAAAGCAGCACATGCTTCAATCATCACCTTATGTGAATTTCAGGAAGAACTCAGAGAAGAGTTTGGAAAACCGAAGCGTGAATTCGTTGCTGAGGGTTATCCTGAAGAAATTGAAAATAAAGTACGTGAACTCGCTACTGATAAGATCAAAGAAGTTGTAAACATTGGTCTTGGCAAAGAGGAGTACAGCGAAAAGCTCAATGAAGCAAAAGACAGCGTTGTAGCTGAACTTGAAGAAGAGTTTGAGGAAGAAGTTGGTGTAATTAAAGATATTCTTGGTGATATTGAGAAGGAAGAACTTCGAAATATGATCCTTGAGAAAAAACGAAGAATTGACGGCAGAAACCCGGAGGACGTTCGTGATATCTGGACGCAAGTTGGATATTTGGTTAGAACACATGGCTCATCCATCTTTACCCGCGGTGAAACACAGGCACTTGTATCCGTAACTCTCGGTACGAAAAAAGATGCTCAGGGTGTTGATACTCTTTTTGATGAAGAAGACAAAACCTTCATGTTGCATTATAACTTCCCTCCATATTCTGTAGGGGAAGCTGGATTCTTGAGAGGCCCGGGCCGACGAGAAATTGGACATGGTCACTTAGCTGAACGTGCCATCCGGAAAATGATGCCATCATTTGATGAATTTGGATATGTTATTCGAGTGATTTCCGACATTACGGAATCTAATGGTTCATCATCCATGGCTTCAGTTTGTGGTGGCTCCATGGCATTGATGGATGCCGGTGTTCCTCTTAAAAAACCAGTTGCTGGAATTGCAATGGGTATGATCGTGGGAGAGAATAACTCGGTAGTACTTTCTGATATCCGTGGCGAAGAAGATTTTATGGGCGACATGGATTTCAAAACAGCCGGTACCGCTGATGGAATAACAGCTTGCCAAATGGATATGAAAGTCCAGGGAATTTCTTTTGAAGTAATGGAAGAAGCCCTGAATCAGGCTAATGAAGGCCGCATGCACATCCTTGGTAAAATGGCGGAAACCATTTCAACCCCAAGAGAAAATCTATCAGAATTCGCCCCTCAGTTCATTAACATGGAAATTGATGGCGATATGATCGGTGCGGTTATCGGACCTGGTGGAAAAGTGATTCAAACGCTTCAGAAAGAAACGGATACCGAGATCTGGATCGAGGAAGATGATGATACCGGAAAAGGAAAGATCACGATTTCTGCCGATAGTCTTGAAAAGGCTAAAGAAGCCCAAGACCGTATCAAAGCGATTACTGGACAATTGGAAGAAGGTGCAGTTTATAAAGGTACCGTAAAAACCATTAAAGACTTCGGCGCTTTCGTTGAGATCGCTCCCGGACGAGATGGTTTACTCCACATTTCTGAAGTTGCTCATGAGCACGTTAAAAACGTGAATGATTACATGAGTGTAGGCGATGAGATCGAAGTGAAGTTGCTTAAGATAGAGCCAGGCAACAAACTAAGACTTTCCAGAAAAGTATTGCTGGATAAAGACGAAGAAGAGTAATCTTCTTTAGATTAAAAACTTTAAAGGCGCTCTCAGCAATGAGAAGCGCCTTTTTTTATACCTGTGAGTGTCACTCAGAGTGAAACGAAGAGTCTATACAAAACAGAATCAAGCAGGTATTGAGTTGTGCAGATCCTTCGCTCTGCTCAGGATGACTTGTTGGGGAGCATGCAGTGTAAATTAAGTCACTCAGAGCGAAGCGAAGAGTCTGCCCGAAAAGCGAATCGAGTAGGTGATGTAGTTGTGCAGATCCATCGCTTTGCTCTGGATGACTTGTTGGGAAGCATTCAGTGTTATTTAAGTCACTCAGAGCGAAGCGAAGAGTCTACCAATATAGAATGGAGCTTAGAATCTAATTGTGTAGATCCCTCAAACGTTGTAAAGCAATTCCTTCTGGATGACTATTAATGGATGGCCTGCTGTTAAAAGTCACTCCGAGGAAACGAGGAGTCTACCCAAGCAATAATCAACCTCATACGGCATCTGTAGACCCATCATCCAAAAAC
>JAVLBT010000099.1:0-10975 GCA_031580945.1 Gracilimonas sp. | reverse complement strand
CTGGGAGATATAATAGGTTGTTGCAGGTTATTTGCCTTTGATTTATTCAGTTATATAAATTATTTCTTTTCCTGAATCTACTTTGCTTAGTACTTGATTTAAATTACTCTTTGTTACCTATAGTATCAGCTATTTGTATGGATGCTCTCATGTACCCTTAAAATCCAATTGATTTATTCTCTCCATTAATTCTTTTATTCTGTCAATGAGCTTATCAAACGATACAGAATCACCGTGAATCATACTTTCCTGCATCTCACGATAATCGTCCTGCCATTGCTTTATGGAAGCGTCCGGTGGTACAAGGTTTATGGTACCAGGTAAATGTTTTTTGTAATCAATTCCACTGATTTTTGTTAAATGCTTCCGGTGATGAATAATATCCATATAAAGCTCTTCATCATCTAATGCCCCTTTCCCGTGGTCTGTATCCATGATTGCTTCAACATCATACAAATGTCGGCTTAATCGTTCTGCTCTCATTTCATCCGGGTTCTTCTGAAATTCCTCGTGTAACAAAAACACTTTCTCCAGGAATGTGCGTCTGGGTAGCACACAAGGAATTTTTACCGGTATCAAATCAATCTCTAACTGTGGAAATACGGAACCAACCAAGGGAGTAAGTTCTTTTTCTTAGTTCGGTTCGATTAAGGACCGAGCATTTATTTCAATCAATACTCTTGGTGGGAGGTATTTTACAGATTCTGTAACAGCAGGAAATCTAACCTCAATGGTTGAAGGATCTTCGTCTGAATTTTCAGATTCCCAAACCTCCACTTCAACATCAGCTCCTTTTTCCTTAAGATTATTAATTAATTCCGGTGTTAACTTTTCCAGTACAAATTCCCGAATCGCTTTACGTAATCTTGTCCTTTTGCTGCTTCCGAGTGTTCCATCAAAGCCAAATGCTTTTCGATCTACGGCCAGGTCCACATCTTCAGAAAACCGCTGGATTAGATTCCAGCCTTTGCTCAAAGAAGTCCCTCCTTTAAAAACCATATTTTCAGCCTGCCCAAGTTCGAAAACAGATGCTAATACCAAAGTTACCCAAAAATCTTTTTCAATGGCTATGGGCGGCAACCCTTCATTTGCGGCTACCTGTTCATACACCAGTTTCTTTCTGTCGTCTTCTACCTTTAGCCAGTCGATCATTGCTCTATACTTTGTTCCATTATTTCCCGAATCCATACCGGAGCAAGTTTGATATCATGTTTTAAGTGCTCCGGTTTTTCTTTTTTCAGTAACTCAGTGATTTTCTCTTTTTGTTGTTCGGTCACATTCCCGTTGCCAATTTCTTTTAAAGCCTGAATAACCAACGAACTTATCTCCCCCTTTGCTTTTAGATTTCTTGGAACGGTTCTTTTGAATTTAATTTTTCGGTTTCCAATCTGAATACTTCTTGGTGAACCGTCAGTCAGATAAACAGCATTCATTGGCACTTGTGTTGACAGTCCAAGCTTATTTAATGCCAATGCGCCAGCGGGAATAATTTTAGCTTTGTCTCTTTTTGCAATGGCTTCTGCAATTTTATCCAAGCCCGGTTTCAATACCCCTAATTGAGGATCTTGTTTTGGATATAAATAAATACCATGTCCAAGCCTTTCTAACTTCCCATCTTCTTCAAGTCTTGAAAGGGCTTTATGCACAGCATCTTCGCTACCAAATTGATAAAAATGATCCGGGAAAAATATTTTTCCACGGTTATAATTTTTAATTTTATTAAGTATTTGTTCTTCTATGGTTTGCATGAATTTTATTTTAATTTTCTGTCAGAAATTTAGTAAATATTTCTGACAAGAAGAACAATTAGTAACATATCATTCAACTCCCCTCATAACTCCTCAAAATCAATGGCTCAGCTTTTTCCAGATCTTCTTTATTGCGGATGGTTATTTCAAGATCACCGGTTCCATAATGACCAATGTTTCTAACATCCCTTGTAAAGTCTTCCTCTAAATGTATCTCTTCAGGGTTCAGCTTCACATAAACATATAGTTTTTGGCTCTGAGGGTGAACTTCCACACAGGCAAAATCCTTAATTCGTTTGTAAGCGATATAGAATTTCAGTGTTTTCTCCTGCACATCATCTCCAAGGTTCATCATATAGTCACGAAGTGCATAATATAGGTCCGTAAGTTCTTGATTTGCGCTTTCGAGATACTGGCTTACCGTTCTGTATTGCTGTTTCGATTTGGAAGGTCCCGATGATGTAGTTGCTACATTTCCATTTTTTGCTTCCACTACATTAACCAACTCCAACAGCAAAAGATCTTCACCAAACTTTCGATACCGGATTAGCTCAATGTTCCGATTCATCTGCTTTACCGCATGTTCATCATACTTGGTGAAGTCTCCGGCAATGCAAAGCAGCCTTGGGTTGTTCCAGTCAATATTTTCTAAATCCTCTTTACTGATATTCTTTAAGAGCCAGTAGCTCAAACTCAGCTTTATGGTCAAACAGCCAATCCAGATAAAATAAGCCCTGATTGATCACATTCTCATTCATGGCTCGCTTGTACTCAATAATTACCGGGCTTCCATTCTCATCAATTCCCAGTGTATCAATCCGGCCACCATGGTTTGTTCCGGTAGAGTACTCGGAGGCCAAAAATCGAACACCAAGATAGGTTTCCAAATTAGCTTCAATCTGGCTTTGAAGTGATTTCTCAATCTTAGCTGCTGAGCCGGTAAGTTCAGTTACTTGCTGGCCTTTGATTTGAAAGAGTTTGATGTCTGACATACGTTAAATTTTCGGCTTTATAAGATCAATAAATACTCCATCAAAATGGTCAAAATCCCCATCCGTAGTAACCAATTTTGAATTTGTGATATGAGCTGTAGCTGCAATCCAAAGATCATTTTTGCCAACCGTGATTGATGAATAGCCTCCGGGATAATTCCTTACCGGATCTTTGTGTTTACTGTAGGCATCCATTTCAGCGTAAACTTTAATCTGTTTTTCTGTTTGAATCGGAACTTTGAGAAAATAGCTAAGGAGCTTTTCAAGCTGTTGCATCTTCTTTGGGCCCCAACCCCGCTGGATTGCCAAGGACTTCATTTCTGCTTCCGTAACAATTGATATCAGTGCTACATTTTTATTACTGAATGGCTGGTACTTATTTTCAAAAGCAGATAACAACGTTGGCTTTGTGATATAGTAAACAAGGATATTTGTATCTAAGAGATAATTCATGCCTGAATTTATTCTTTCAATAATTCAAGCAATTCTTCTGGTGATTCTTCCACCTTCATATCTTTAATGGATTGCTTGAATTTCCCCTCATTAAACCCCTGCCATTCTTGTTCTTTTGCCAACCGTTTTAAATCAATATCCTCGAAAATGGGAAGTGTTAGCTCCTCTATAGATTCTGCATCACCTTTGGCAGTCTGAATATCTAAAATCTCAATGTATTTGAGATTGCCGTCGGTTTTAAAGTGAGCTAGCCCCGTTATTTTAACTTTTTCGCCAAAGAAGTTTTTCAGGTTTTTGATGTTCAGATTATTTCCGGGAAATGCACGAATTCTTTGATCTTTTGTCGTAACAATTTCCATCTGCTCTTTCTTATGCCTCATCACATCAAGAGTACCGATAATGGGAGTCTTTACACTCTCTCTTGTTTTCTGTTCTGTGATGGATACTTTTTCCAATGTTTTTTTCTTAATTGAAACTGACTTTACTTTACTTTTTCCGTTAGAAATCAAGTTGATCTCAGAATTATCATTATCCAAAATCTTATTGAAAGCAGTTACTTTTTGCAGTAAATATTTATCCAGCATTCCGGATGATTCAGGCTGCCTGATGGCTTTATCATATACATAGCTTGACAACCCAAATGCACTTTCGTTCAATAATTTTTCAGCATCAGCTTCATCAAAAATTCCAAACTGCTTTCCCTGATAAACCTGAGAAATTTCGGGAGCTTCAATTTCCAATATAGTAGAGCCGGGATTTAATCCGGTTATCTGAAAATCTATCACTTCTTTAAGCCACTTGGGCTTTTGTCCCCGACCGGGTTTACTCCTGCCCTCAATCAAATTCAAAACCGCACCTTCGGCAAGGGCTGTCAATCTATCTTGAAGCTCAGCCAACTTAGAGAAGGATATTTTCCCATTCTCCAAATTGAAGTTCTTTAATATGATACGGTGTTTATGCATGAAGGCTATTCAATGTGTGATGTAATAACAACGAATATATAAAAAATTAGTTTGAGGCGGAGCCTCTATTGAGCATCACGGAGCAGAGCAACGTGACGAGGGCAAATTTTACCGCCTCTGGCATTGGCGAACCCACCAATCCACTTCAGGTATTCATCCTTCCATGTTGCTTTCCATTCTATGTTTTGGCTTTCGCTCATTGGTTTACATCTACCTCAAAATCCTCATACTCCTCCTCACTCAACCCAAACTCCGGGTACACCACTTTTACTTCTTCCCAGGTGAGGTTGTAGAGTTGTACACCAGCTTGAGCACCGAGGCAAGGGTAAATAATTTTACTATTCATATTGCACCGACTTCTTTTTATCTAATACCTTCCTTAAAAGTAAATCAATATATCCATCCTGATCTGGATTAGGGAAAAAGATATTCATTTCATTTAGATCCGCTACCGACTGAACTGAATTATTTTTCTTCACTTCATCTAAATCTGTTTGGGAGATAATGAAAGAATGAAGCTGAACCTGGTCTTTTCCTCTTTTTTCATTTAGCTGCTTTTCGTAAGACTTTATCTCTTTTGAGAATTGCACTTTATTATTCTCATTTACGTTGATCTGATGCTGAAGACCTTTTGGATCAATGAAACAGATGTGCTGCTCATCTTCATTTTTTACCCATACAATGAAGTCAGGAAAATAGCGCTCTTCCTCTAAAAGGAACCCGATACCATGGCCGCGAGATTGATTTCTCAAAACAAATACTTCATACCCTTCAAACAATTTTTCAGCATCCGTACTTTGGAAGTACTTCTTCATGTCTTTCAGGAACTTCCATTCGCCTTCATTCAAACCCGGCGGGGTGGATTGAATTACCTCATTTTGGTCTTCAATAAGCAAAGGCAGGTAAATATGCCGGTCAAAATAAATGCGGGGGATATTTCCGTCATTTCCTTTGAACACATCCTTTTCAAATACTTTCGGATCACTGAATAATGCTTCAATTTCCTGTTCAATCCTATCTACTGCGGTTTTCTTAACGCGAAGCTGATAACCTTGTTCATCTTCAGAATAGTTGGGAATATTTTTATCGCCCTCCTTAAAGGGGTGATACTCCAACTGGGTGTATTCCCATTCCTGTTGTTGTCGTTTATACCAACTATCTATGTATTTGCGGAGGATGATTAAGGCAATCTCTTCCAGGCGCTTTACATCTGAAAAGCTTTGTACTTCCAACAGATCTTCATCACAATACAATTCATATGTTCGCTCTTGAATGATAGATCTGAGACTTTCCATATCAAAAGATAGGTTACGATAGCCTTTTTGTCTTCGATAGTGCCATGCTTCCCGGTACAACCGCTCAAAATCCAATAAGGGTAAATGATCATTACTAATGAACATCTTTTGCTCTGTTTCCCCGACTGCAGGTTTCTCTTCAACTCGATCATCAGAGGCTTCAACCTCAATGGTACTTTTTAAATCAATCTTGGGTTTGATCTTATCATCGTTGCTTAAAACAAGCTGTACAACATCCTGAAATTCATCTCTGATTTTAGGTTTAATAACCAACAATCCCTTATTCTCAAATGAGTTTGGAAATTGAATCTTCAGGTTGATCTTCACCCGCTCCTCAACGTCAATACCTTCCTCTTTCAGGTATTTTCTGAATTGCTCCATGTAGTTGGCCTGTAACCCAAAAATTTGAAGCGTTTCAAGAAGTTCAATATGGTCTGGCTTTGGGATATTGGTCATCTCGGATGAACGCATCAGGCTGCGTTCTTTTCCAAGCAGTCGAACACCACGCCCAAATAACTGTATAATTTGAGGGCCTTCACTCTTCCCGATGTTCATGAGTCCCATGTTGGCAACTCGCCAGGAACTCCAGCCTTCAATAAATTTTCGGGAACCAATTAGCATGTTTATGGGGGAATGCTGTTTATTGATTTGTTGAAACAAGGAACCCTGAAAGGTGTCGCCTTCCTCTACAATCAGATCCGGAAGGTTTTCTTCCACGAATTGCAGAAATACGCTGTCTTCACCAATGTTGATTACCCCGAAATAATGATCGCAGTTACCGGCTCTTAAGCCAATTTCACCCTCGGCAGATTTAATGTTGCTCAATTTTAAAGGTGCCGAAGCTTTTACATGAAAGAGCGTTTCCAATAGGTCTGAATAAATTTCATCAGCTTTCCCTTTAAAACGTTCTTTAAGTACCGTGAAGCTATTTTCAAAAATATCGGAATCATCAGGCCCTGTTATGCCTGACTTTCCACTCAATAAATTCTGAATCGTGTTTTTGGTCCAATCGTTTTCATTTTGAAGTACAAGATTTAAGAATAGAACGATTTTCTGCACATCAGATACCGTCCGTTTCTCATCCTTGGCCAGACTTGATTTCGTCTTTCCGGCTTGTACGCTGTGACCAATAAAGGTGAGCAATGGGTCATGAAGATTCCACGTCTTGTAAAAGGTTTCTGCATCCAGCTTGTACACAAATTTCTGCTCATAAAAGCTGAGCAGATTCGCCATCAAATAGACATGGCGTTGATCTTTATCGTCAAAATGCTGCTTCTTTCTCAGGTTTAAAATTTGATAGTTCTTACCGTAGCCATCTTCATAGAAACGCGGATAGGCATAATCAAATACAATCGCTTTTCCGTATTCATCCTGAACAGAAGTGGCAGCTTTATTTAAGGATTGACCAAAAGTAGCACTGTATTCAAAAGTAAACCCATTTTCTGAGATTGCTTTTCTTCGGGCCATCCATTTTGAGTCTTCCGTACTGGAGCCTTTATGACCTTCATCTACAAAAATCAGGTTATTCCCTTCAAAAGCGGAAACTTCTACACTGTCCCCATCGCCTTTTTTCTCATCAGTTAGCTTGGTGATTTCGATGAGCTTTACGGTTTCCGGTTCAATACCGGAGGCTCCGTTACCATCAAGGTAATACTGATTTGGGATACCGCTCTCATTCAACTCCTTTTGGTGCTGATTGGTTAGGCCGGAATTGGGAGTAATTAGTAAAATATTATCCGGGGCTTCATCCAGCCGGGGCATGTAATGCTGAAACTGATAATAGTTGAGGTGAAGAATGAGTGTTTTTCCGCTTCCGGTAGCCATCCAATAGGCCAGTTTATTGAGGTCGGATTCCTCAAATTCAGCATATTGAATTTTAGACCCGTTGCTTTTCTTTTGTTCTGCTACAAAGGCGTTGAGTTCTTTCAGGAACACAGGCTTATCTTCTGTTACCCGGTCAAGATAATACTCTGTGTAAAAACCAGCCAGGAACTGGAAATACTTAAATACAATCTGGTCTTTGGCCGTTCTGTTTTTGTTGATCTTTTCTAAGTGGGAGCGAATGTTGCGATCGTATTCCAGTAATTTTTCTTCGGAAATGGTAACACGGGGAATGGTTTTAAGAATGTTACATACTTTGCTTATCCCGTTGGCATCGTAAGCCGAACCGGATGCATCTTCTTTGAACCGCTTGTAATAGGCTTTTACGCTGCTTTTGTCATGGATGTCGGATACCCCAAAGGTTTTTCTGAGATAACCGGTCAGTGCCAGTCTTTTCTCAAATTTCATGCTACATCCTCAAACATTTTTTCACGAAAAGTGAGCTCAATTGGTTCTGCATTCTTAACTTTATTAACTCCGTTAATATAGATACGATCAAAAGTTTGACCCTGAAGTATGGTTTCTTGAATCCATGTTGCTTCTTTTTCTAAATCCAGGTCGTTGGTGTTGCGCCAAATGATGCACACATCTTCAACGGAATCCTCATTCCGAATTTGTCCTTTGCTTACTACATACTTTCGATTTTGGTGATCGTGCCTACGGAGTGATTGCAACCATAATCCAATGAGATAATGGAAGGTCTCTACCATATCCACGGTTTCCGGTTTCGGGGAGTCGTGGCCTCGCTGTATATTTAGCTGGTAATCAAAGGGGGTCTCAAAGGCATCTTCATTCAGGAGTGTAGCACTCACTCCCTGTGTTTCAAAATTCAGCATGTAATGAAGCATGTAATCCTCAAACTCCATTGCTTGTTGGGTATCTTCAGGATCTTTGAAACCAATGTTATTTAATGCGTCTTCATACGATTCTATAAGATGATATTTAAACGCACCACTAAGTCCATCTTCATTTAATGGTGTTGCGTTATCCCAATCTCTGCTAAAAAAACATTTTTTTACTCTGGGTAATGTAGCATTTCCGAAATATTGCCCCATTTCCACAAGAGCAAACCTTCTATCACTGTCTTTTTCAGATTTATTCATTCGAATGACGGCCTCAGCTGTTGTTCCCGATCCTGCAAAATAATCTATAAAGAAGGCATTTTTTTTGTCACTTAAGACCTTCAAACATTCCTCCACTGCAAAAGGAGATTTCGGATAAGAAAAAACCTCTCTCCCCATCATAGCTAATAGCTTCTGAGTTCCATGCTCACTTGCAGAATACTTTGCATCTTCCCAAAAACTCTTAGGAGTCTCTTGGCTTGCACCGCCTCTAAAACGAAAATATATTTGATGACCATATTTTGTTTTTTTATAGAAAATATCTCCCTCGTCAAATAAGTCATCAATATCGTCAACTCCCCGTCGCCAAATTCTTTTTTGTCCATTTGTATCAAGAGGTAAAATTTCAATTTCTAATTTCTCTTTAGTACTTATTCTACCTGTTTTTGGATCGTAGTAAATCGGATAATATCTGTTGGAATCTTCATCACCAAAACTATCTTTTCCTTCTTTTCTTAGGTTTCTTTCTTCAAACCACTCACCATTTTCATCTTTTTTGTAACTGTGTGATTTGTCCTCCGGATCAACTTTTATTTTTGAAACTTCAGTATTTCCATTTTTAGCAAAAAATATTGCATACTCGTGTTGTGCCGCCAATTTTCTTTTAGATTTTCGCCCTCCAGGGTTTATTCGAATAGCTGCGGTACCTAAATGATTTCCTCTTCCAAACTTTTCATTAAGTAACATCCATAAGTTTGGAACTTCGTAATCATCTATAGTAACTGTAAATACACCATCCTCTCGTAAAAATTCTTTTGATACCTCTATTCTGTTTTCAAGTAAACTTAGCCAAGATGAATGCTTGAATGAATTTTTATATAAAATTTCGGATGATTTAGTATTGTATGGTGGATCAATATAAATTCCATCTACTTTTTTCTGGTATTTCGATTTCATCAACTTTAAGGCTTGGTAATTTTCCCCATTTATAAGCAATCCTGTTAACTCATCCTCCAAGTCACTGAAGCTTGATAGTAATGTATATTTAAAATCTAAGTCAAAGAAATTAGTGTCTAATATTAAATATCGGTGCTGTTTTAAAAAATCTTTAGTCCATTTCCCATTCCACACCAATTTACCATCCCATTTTTCCATCGCATACAACTCTTCCCAGGATTTTAGCTGTTCTTCATTTTCAAGAATGGTGTCGTATAAATCCTCTGGCACCTTATCCAGCGTAAAGCAGTAATGGGTATCTACCACAAACTTCTTTTTCTCGAACAGCTTCTTTTGGAAGTTTTCAATCTGACTCAGGAAAGCAATGATCTTTTTCCCAATTTGTCGCACCACCTTGGCACGGGTTAGCGCCACTTCCATCGCCTGTTGGCTTTGGTCTTCAATAAAGTCATTCACCCGAATAACTTCGTTTTTCAGGTAGTACTCCAGTTCCCGCTCAAGAAAAGATTTCAGGTCTTTATGGATAAAATAATCGGTCGTGTTTTTGCCAGTGTAGTGATTTAGTTTTTGGTATAGAATGGAACGGTCTTTGTTATTGGGAATGACCGACAACAGATCCCGCCATTCTTTATCAACTTCATTCAGCACAAACTCATTGTAAGCGACACACAATACAGAGCGATCCACCGTTTTGCGTGGTTTCTCAACCTCCTTGTACAGGTTGAGCCATTTCTCTTCTTCATCATTGGTAAGCGGCCGGTATTCAAACCACAAGGTAAGCTCATCGCCTTCAACCTCAATGGGATCTTCAGGCCGCAGTATAAAGAGCGATCTTCTTCTTCCTTTACATTATCCTTTTCCGTCTCCGCCTGAGCCACCTTAAACCAAACCGATTTCTTTCCGCCCTCCAGTTCAAACTTAAAGCTTGTAAATTGCTCTCCGGTTTTAATGTAATACTGATCCTTATTAGCCCAATGAAGCAATACTTCTTCACCATTATAGGGCACAGCATACTTGGAGTCCCTGGTGCTTATCCGCCGCTTGGAAAGGAAGTCACCATTATCGTAGTACCGGGAGAAAAAGGTAAAAAGGTCGTTGTAAATCTTCTTTTCAGTATCTGCGCCTACAGTCAAATTCTTCAACGCTTCTTCAGCTTCCTGAAACTTCTTTACATCCTCAAAGCCTTCAAACTCAGCTTTAATATTCCCATCATCATCAAATGCCTGAGCAGGAATTTTCTTTTTTGCATCTTCGAGCTGCTCTTCAAATTTCTTTTTGTCCCCAGTCTGATACTCTTCCAATCCTTCATTAACCGCATCCAGTAAATCATCTTCAATAAATTGTTCAATCTGGTCTTTCTTGCGGTTCAGGATGCGGTAAATCCCAAAATCGAGATCAGATACATCAAACTGGAATAGTTTTCGGAGTTCATCCTGGAGTTTTTGGCGTGCTTGCTGGTTTTCAGTCATTGTTGAATAAGAATTATAGATTTTGCCAAGTAAATTATTGTTCGATTATCGTAAATAAATCAACCACTTTCATAATGTAAAGCATTAAATTTTCTTTTCCTGATTCTAAATAGCCAATCTACCTGCTTCCACCTTGACATTAACCCCCAAATACAAT
>JAVLBT010000098.1:0-11130 GCA_031580945.1 Gracilimonas sp. | reverse complement strand
GCGCCAATACCCAAGTTGCAAGCTGGATAGTTATCAATCGTAAGTTGTTTAAACTTTTCACTCAAATTCGATTGGGGTAAGCGGCCAACGACAACAGGATTAGCAGGATCAGAAATATCAACAAAAGAGGTCCCATTTGTTAAACCAACCAATGCATATTCTTTACCAGTTTGTGGATCCGTCCATCCCCAGATATCATTTAACGATACATCTGTTGAATCCCCAGATAAATCATAAATGGAAACTTGAGAAAATAGATCCACATTTTCGCATGCATAGCCATTTGCGCTCCCGTTTACGCAAGGAAAGGGAGCCTCAGATTTGTCTTCCACACTGGATAGGTCACAAGAGTAAATAAATAATGCAAAGACTAAGAAAATGATCGAAGTAGAAAGTCGTTGAATCATAGTTTATAATATTAGAATAATGGAATGAAGGGCAGAACTACAAAAACCCAACTTATGCTATTAGATTATCATAAGTATAACAATAAAACTAACAATACCGTGCGGTAACATAAAGAAATTGAACTTATTTTGGGGTACTTTATCTGTAACTAATAGAAATAAACAGAATTCTTTTATGTTTTTAATCATGCGATATATAGCCAAGCTGTTGAAAGCCTTGGCTTCAGAAGCTTCTCCGGCTCAAATAGCAGGTGGTATAATTTTAGGAATGATTATTGGACTAACTCCACTTTCATCTCCTCATAATCTGCTCATATTGATCTTAATTCTAATCTTTAAAGTGAACTTTGGGATGGCAATATTGTCGTTTACGGTGTTTAGTGGAATTGCTTACCTGGCTGACCCGCTGTTCCATAGTTTTGGAGTTTATCTGCTGGAGCTTGAAAATATGCAGCAAACCTGGATATCCATGTATAAGAATGAATGGTGGGCATTTACAAATTTCTATAATACGGTTGTAATGGGGAGTTTTGTGTCTGCTGTTATCATTTCCATTCCAATGTTTCCCTTAGCGAAGTATGGAGTAATGCAATATCGCAAACATATCCATGCAAAAGTACAGAAATGGAAGATCGTGCAATCTTTTAAAAGCACAAAGTTATACACTATATACCAAACTGTAAATCGAGTAAGAGGTTAGGCCATGAGAATCTGGGGAATAATTGTTGTATTGGTCGTAATAGGTCTCGGTTTTGGTGCCGCTTATTTTATTACAGATGATATGGTTGAAGAAAGAATTGAGTACCAGGCAAGTATTATTAATGAAGCAAAAGTAGAAGTTGATGGATTTGTTTTTAGCCTGTTCAAACTGCAATTAAAATGGGACCGGCTTCAGGTTACCAATCCAAATAAGACAATGGAAAATACTTTTGAGACGGGAGACACAGAGTTTCAGGTAGAATTTTGGCCGCTCATTCTTGCCAATAAAGTAATTCTCAATAACATGAAAGTAACAGGTTTTGAACTTGGTACTGAACGGGAAACCGATGGGGCTTTTGAGGGCCCGGAGGATGAAGAAAACACAGAGCCGGGATTTATTTATGATGTTGTAAATCAGGTAGGTAAGCAGGCAAAGCAAAATGCAGAAATAAGCTTTACGGATGCGAGAGATGACCTAAATGTAGATAGCCTAATGGCAAAAGTAGAATTACAATCCCCCGATAAGATCGACTCACTTCGGCAAGGTATTGAGAAAACATATACAAAGTGGGACAGTACCCTTACTAATACCAATGTGAGAAAGGAGATACAGCAGGTTGAGGCAACCGTCAATGGCATTAACCCAAAAGAGATCAAGCAGCCTAAACAAATTGTTGAGGCAATTGAAAATATTCAAAAACTCCGTAACCAGGTTGATTCTCTTAAGCGTAGAACTGAAGCAATGAAAACCGAATTTGAACAGGATTATGGAACTACACGAGATGAACTTTCTCAGGTAGATAATTGGATTCAGGATGATTATCAGCGAGCATTAAGTGTTGCTAAACTCCCGGATTTAGATGCACAGAATATCGGTAAAGCACTATTTGGTGAAAACTTATTAGGGGATTATGCTACCTATCTTGAATATGCTGCCATGGCCAGAGAATATGGTTCCAGGCTGTTGGAATCGGAAGATTCGACGGATGATATTCCCCGTTATGAAGGCATAGACTATCATTTCACAGACAAATATGACCTGCCGGGTTTTTGGTTCAAAAATATTGAGTTATCGGGTAGAACTAAATCTGATATTGAGATATCCGGTGCTGTAAAAGGAATGAGCAGTAATCAGAAAAAAACTGGTGAGCCTGTTAAATTCTCAGTGTCAGGCAAGGATGCGAATGGCGTGAAATTATCTCTTGGAGGCGAATTGAATTACCTTGGTGATTCACCACGTGAAAGCTTCAAACTGGCTTATGAAGATTTTGCACTCACAAATACACGTATTTCTGGATCCGACCTATTGCCTTATGATTTGAACTCAGGAAGAGGATGTATCAGGGTTAATGTAAATATCATAGAAAAACGCCTGGATAGTAAGATCGATTACCTGGCAGAGGACATTAATTTTGATTTTGCATCAGCAGGTCAGCCAAAAAACAGATTGGAAAATTTGGTGAGAGAGGCCGTTGGCAGCACTAATAGAGTTGATGTTACGGCACTGATTGATAATAACGAGGGGCCGCTTCGAGTTCGAGTCCGCTCAAATATTGATGATTTATTTATGAGTGCTCTTCGCCAAACAGTAAGCCGGGAATTGGAGAATGCTAAACGAAAGATCGAGGCTGAAGTTCAGCAGCGTGTTGAGGGCCGGAAAGAACAGCTTGAAGATTTTAAACAACAAAAAGAAGAAGAGATCTTGAAGCGCTATGAAGAACTTCAGGCAGAAGTTGAAGAAAAGATACAACTGGTAGATGATAAGAAAAAAGAGCTGGAAGAGCGTAAGAAAGAGCTGGAAGATTCTCTCAAAGATGAAGTCAAAGACCGCATTGGTATTGATTTTAGGAAATAGCTATTAGCGTTCAGCGGACCCTTTCGAAAACAATCTGCGAAATTCTGCGCTGACCTCAGCGAAAATCAGCGAGAGTAAAAAGTTTTTTCACGGTTAAAAGTTTGGATAAGCATTCACGCTTAGTTCACACCTTTAATTTCACGCAGAGTAGTGCAGATGGAACGCTGAGTTCCGCAGAACTTTTTCCTACTTCATCAACAACATCTTCCGCGTTAGCTGTATGCCGGAGCTGGTGGAAAGCCGGTAAATGTAAACACCGCTTGAGAGGTTTCCAGCATCAAAGGTGATTTGGTGTGAGCCTGCGGTTTTGCGTTCGGAATTCAACAGCGTTGCCACTTCACGGCCCAACATATCAAATACCTGAAGCCGAACCGTAGCGTTTTTTGCCAGCTGATAACTGATCACCGTACTTGGATTGAATGGGTTGGGATAGTTTTGGTTGAGTTTGTAATCGGAGGTAATTTCGGTTGCCTCTTCGTTAGAGGAGGGAAGATCAAAATACTGTGCTTTGTTCACATGTCCTTTTGTGGATGAGTCTGATACGGCCCATGAATAATCGAAATATTGATAGCCGGAACCTTTTAATGAAAGAGAGAATGAGGAAGTAACTTCTTCCGGTCCCAAAATTCCGATGTCTTCACTTTGGTGATCTTTGGCTGGTCCATCTTTTGCAGCGAAACTTCCGCCATAGGATAGAAATTGAATAAAATCATTATCAGTAGATAAACTTACACCGCCCGGATTTCTATTTTGTAAGTCAGATACATCAACAAATCCAAAAATGGCAAACCCTCCATCTTCATCAAGCACTTGTTCTGCTTCCTGAATTTCATCTCCGGTAAAGTTAGCATAAGCTTGACCTGTCGAGGCATTATACAGCGTTAAAGTAAATGGGTCTAAATAGCCCGATTGTAGTTTTGTGGGAATACCAACGACGACAAATTCTACGAAGTCAGAACTATCAGAATCTGTGTTTTGATAATTAATTTCATTGATCCAGATAAATCGTGAGTTACCATCATTTACATCATCATTGACAATTCTAATTCTTATGGTATCCTGACTTCCAATTTGCGCGCTTTTGGGGCCAGAAATGGTGTTTATGGCCAGAATTAGCGTTTCATTTTTCTCATAGAATTCATCATCATAAATTGAAATATCAAAAGACTGGTTCTCTGATGAACCGGCATCAAAAGTAACAGACTGCGTTTCAAAAGCTTCAAAATCTTCACCTTCCGAGGCAGTCCCCCCAATTTGGGAAATCTGAACTGATGTTGCAGTATCAGGATTTGGATTAGAAATGCTAAGACTTAAGATAGCAGTTTCTTCATCCTCAAAAAGCGATATCGCAGATTCCGTGAATTGGACCATAACCGGTTCAAAAGGTATAGGGTCGACTTTAATGTGTTGGTTCGCATTGACGGAACCTTTTGAATGGACCTCCGTAAATTCCCACATAAAATCATGATAGGTATTACCGGTATCTGCCAGTGAAAGCGAACTTCCAACCGGGCTTGAACCGGTTTGTACCACGCCAACCTCTGTGCTTTCCAATCCACTTGCAGGACCATCAGCGGCGGTCATAGTTCCTTCATAGGAAAGAAACTGGATGAGTTCGCCATCGATATCAAGGCTTAAGCCGTCCGGCGCTCCATTTTGAATTCCATTACTTGGGAGATCCAAATAATAGAAAGAATATCCACTTTGGGATTCTCCTTTTAAGAAATCATTTCCCGAAAAAGAGGCGTAAACCGAGCTATTGCTTCCATTGTACAAGGTGAGGGAAACCGTACTGAGGTCAGCGAATTCCGCATTAACGGCAAGTTCCACAAATTCACCTTCATCCGCGCCGGTATTATCATAATGAAGTTCATTGATCCATGCCCTGGTTGGGATTTCACCATCGTTATCAGTGATAGAGATCTCAATGGTTTGAGGGCTGGAGATCTGAACGTTATTCGGTCCTGAAGGCGACTGTAATTTTAGGATAATGGTTTCTTCGTTTTCTTCAAGGTCATCGTCGATCAGGTTTATCGAAACTGCTTGCCTTTCAAGGGTCCCTTTTGCAAAGGAAATAGTTTGATTGGAATTGAAGATCTCGAAGTCATCGCCAGGTGTAGCTGTGCCGCCCTCATACACCATTTGAACAGAAGTAGCCGTATCAGGATTGGGATTGGTAATGGAGACTTCGATCTGTAGGGTTTTTTGCCCTTCATTTATCGTTAATTCAGAGGCTGAGAAAAATACATTGGTTTGGTTGATATTTCCCTCAAAATAAGCTCGCTCCACTAATGTAGGATCGATCACAAAAGGATTGACCTTGCCATCCTGGAACTCTGCTATAGCACATGTACGATCATATTCACGGGTGGAAACAGGATCAAGTTGATTCCAGGTCCTCAAAAATTGTTTCTGAATTTCAAAAAAGATGGGATCGGCGGCATCAGCCTGATCTTTATATATCGTGTAGAAGTAAAACATGCTACGAGCTATATTTCCTTCAACGCTTTCCCGCGGCTCCCAACTTCCGGAGTAATTTGCATTGGGGTGATTGTCCCTTCTTTCACTATAAAAGTCTATTGAGTAAGCAGATGGGGTAGTATATTGTTGTCCCCGAAGCCACCAACCATCGGTTTCATCATCGGGGATCTCGTAAAATGGACTATTTCCCCTGGAACTGTTAGCGGAAGAATAGGCCGGGTATAAATGGTGCATATCAGAATGTGCAAGAGTTCCATCCGAGGCTCCTTTACTTTGAGGCCAGCTATGCTCTGCATTAATATTGGTGTTTACTGCCTGACCCCTAATATTTCCCGCAGCAGGTTCAATATTTGCAACATACCCAGTATAAACACCTTCTACTTTGCCACTTTTGTTATCTATATTGCCATACAATGTTTCTCTTGCTGTATCATAATTTAAAACGGAAGTGGTCTTATAAGCTTGAATAAGTGCATCTAATAAATTTTGTCCACTCAGTTCAGGATAAATTTCTGTGCCTTGAGCCGGACAATTTTGTGCATAAATTGCTTGATTTAGATACAGTAAGATCAAAAAACCACCTATTGTGGCTTTCAACACAGTACGTAAAGAGAACATAGTGTAGATATGTTTTTGAAGTAATAGCTGAGAGATATGGTAACAGTCAATTTACGGTCAACTGGTGGGAGCTTCCCTGTCCTTATTGCTGGGAATTACATTCTAACTTTATTAAAAGATACAGTATTTAGACTACATGTTATGTAATGGTTTTGTAAAGCTGATGTAAAATATCAGCAAGCCAAGCCTGAATTGATCTGAAGTGCTTAAAAACCAATTAGGTATTTATCGTAGCTCATCATAAAAACTTTTTTAAGATCGAATCACTATTTGAACAGAGTTTAGTACATACAAGAATTATTAGGACTGATAGGATAGATTTAATGAAAGTCCTTCACCATCTGATGGTTTATCAGAGATGCTTAGTTCTGCCAGTTTACGGCCAGCCTCACTGACAGGCAAACAAACTGCGGTGGCTCCGGCTTCCCGAAGAGCCATATTTTCTTCGTTGCGCATAGTCAGCGCCACGACATCGCCGGTGAAGCCATATTCTCGAATAAGTTTAGTGGCTTCAATCTTGGTTTCTGATTTCGGTATCGCCAGCATAATTGCTTTGATATTTGATAAGTCAATATTTTGCCAAAGCTCCGGATCTTGAGCATCACCATATACTACACGACGTTTTTCCACAAGGTTCGATTCAATTTTACCGGGATCTGATTCCATACCTATCACCTTATAATCGCGTTCTTTCAGGTAATTGTAAGCGGCCGAACCTGCTTGTCCCATTCCCAGAACTAAATAGTTGGCAACTCCTAAAGATACGACTTGATCCCCAGGGTGTTTTCCGCTGCGTTCAAATCTGAGTAGCGAGTATTCAAACCGGGCCCATATTGTATTTATGTTTTCTGTAAATGGAGCATTTAAAGCATAGGATATGGCAACAAGAAGGGCAAAACTGGTCATAACCGTTTCTGGAATGAAGCCACCTGAAACCGCCACTATACCAGCGATCAAGGTGAATTCACTATAAGAAGAAAGGGTTCCCATCACCATAAAAGCATTTCTGGCCCGGAGATTAAAACCAGTTAGCATAAAGAAATACAGAGCAGACTTTAGTGGAAGTAATGCCAATATAACCAAACTGAAAATAAGAGCGTCATAGCCTGGAAGACCGGCTAATCCAACCTCCAGGAAAAAACCAACCAGGAAAGCCTCTTTAAGTCCCCACAATTTTTCAGAAAGTTCATCCGCCAGTTCATGGCCAGAAAGTAATGCCCCAAAGACCAATGCACCAAGTTCGGATGAAAGTCCAAGTACCTCAAATAATGTTCCTCCGCCTATGGCCAATATCAATGCAAAGATGAGTTGTAGTTCGTCGTGGCCACTGGCTATCAGTGCTTTTATAAGCAAAGGTCGCAAGAGTGGAAGCGCCAATAGTGCAAGGCCCCAGATGGAAGGAGCACCTCCACCGGTTAAAGCTAAAAGAGCAATTGCAACAATGTCTTGTAAGATCAGGATCCCAATTGAAACGCGAGCGTGAAATGCACCCAATTCGCCACGACTTTCCAATGCCTTAGCGGCTAATACCGTACTTGAAAAGCCAAGTAAGATTCCAATTATCAGCGATTCCATCCAGGTGTAACCAAATTGGTTTGCGATAAGCATGAATACCCCGGCAGTAATAGCCAGGTGCAATCCACCAGCACCAAGTACTTCTGGACGGAGAATACTTTTGAACCGTAAATGCAGGCCAACCGTAAACAAAAGTAACAACACCCCTATATGACCGATTTCATGAAGGGCATCGGTGGCCTCAAAACCATATAGCGAGAGAAGAATACCAGCTCCCAGGAATCCTACCAGAGGAGGAACTTTTATTTTTGAGACACCCATTCCCAAAATGTATGCCGCTATCAACCAGAGAATTTCCATAAAAAAATATTGGGATTAACATTTTTAAAAATCATAAGACCTGAAAATAGAAAAAGCCCGCCTGTAATTCTGCATCAGATTAGAAAACCTAAATAATGTATCTGACAGTAAAAAAATTAATAAGTTCAACATTGAAATGTTCACTGCTTTTTAAATAAGATATATGAAGTATAGCAGATTGTGGTACGGTGTATTTATTTGGTTAGTAAAGAAAATTGGTTTTGCAGCCTTCCTAATGCCGCTATTTTTTTGTTTTACTGCCCAAGCCCAACCCCTCAATAGTGATGAAGTTTTAACGGTTTCGGAAGCACTGGCTGATCGGAATGATGACGGAGAAATAGATTTTATAAATCAGAAAGTTACCATTGGTGGCCGCTCCTCTGTTGATAATCTTGTTTTGAATGAGCGCTTTCTATCCATTTACATTCAGGATCACCAAAAAGGAATTCAGGTTTTTAGTGGAGAACTTCAAGCAGATATTAACAGAGGCGATAGTATAATTGTGAGAGGTACAGTTCAGCTGTATTATGACAAACCCGAAATAATAGCCGATACTATTAAAATCATAGATAGTGGTATAAAAAAACCGGTACTGATACCGTTACAAAAAGTAGCTCAAAACCCAGAAAGATATTTGGGTATGTTGAGCAGTGGAAAGGCAGTTGTTTCCCAAAAATCAGCCAGCTCGGGGTATTGGGGCCTGACAATGACTTTGGAGGATACTTCTGAACATATTCTCGAAGTCTATGTTTCGCAATCTCACGCTTTTAAGGATCAGTTTAATCTGGATCTATTTAGTATAGGAGATGAAATTGAAGTAACTGGGATCGTAGGAAAGTTTGTTTTTCAATCTAATGGAAATACGGTTTATCATATTAAACCAAGAAATCCGCAGGATATAAAGACTACAGGAATTCCCAGGAAATATCTGTGGTATGTGGGCATCAGTGTTTTTTTCATTGTCGTATTTATCTTGGGTTGGTTGGTGGTCCTTAGAAAACAAGTAAAAGCAAGGACAAAAGAACTTACAACAGCGCTGGAGGAAAAAGAGATTTTAATGCAGGAAATTCATCACCGGGTCAAAAATAACTTAGCCAAAATATCAGCGTTGCTTGATCTGCAGATCAGTACAGCAGAACATCCGGCGGTTGAAGAAAGTTTGTCTAACAGCAAAAGCCGGATAAACTCCATGGCACTGGTACACGATAAGCTATATCAAACACAGCATTATAAAACGGTGCTTCTTAATACCTATCTAAAAGAACTCATAAAATCCATTCATGATACTTACACCAGCGACCTGAATAATGTAGAATTTGATTTTGAACTTGAGCCAATTAGGTTATCCGTTGATAAAGTGGTGGTGTGCGGTTTATTGGTAAATGAGCTAATCGTGAATTCTTTTAAGTATGCATTTAATGATGATAAACAAGGCCGGCTTTCTGTAGTTTTAAAACAAAAAAAAGATAGAATATCCCTTTCAATAGGCGATAATGGCCCTGGATTACCCAACGACTTTCATGAACTGGTAGGTGAGGGGCTTGGTTCTATACTTATTCAGAATTTTGCAGATCAGCTGGATGCAAAACTTGATGTAAAATCAAATAGTTCAGGTACAACTTTTACTTTGATATTTAAGCCTTAATCAGTCAGACAGTAATTTGCTGATCTCCTGAATCTCATCCAGCGTCACTAAATGTCCCATGCCCGGATATAGCTTTTTATTGACACCAGCGTTTAGCGAGTCAAGGATAATAGCGGATTGATTTACACGCTCTTTGGGTATATGCGGGTCATTATCACTACATCCCATAAAGATTGGCGTATTAACAAGATCGCCTTCATATTCTTCAACTGGAATAGAAGGGCCATTACCTATCAAACCACCACTTAATGCAATCAGTCCTCCATACTTTTGTGGATGGCGAGCCACATACTCAGACACCAGGCAAGCCCCTTGTGAAAACCCAAGAAAATAAATCTGGTCCTCAGAAAAACCTTCCTTAATTAGATCTTGAACAATGTCGTAGATCTTTTGTAAGCCAGAAGACAAGCCAGGCTCATTTTGCTCAAAAGGAGCCATGAACGAATTTGGGTACCAGGTATTTCCACTTGCCTGAGGAGCCCTGAGTGTTAGTTTTAGGTCCGTATCAAATTCGTCAGCAAGAGGGAGAATACTCTGCGCTGTTGCACCGCGACCATGGATCAAGATCATTGCAGCGTCGGCATTTGAGGTGCCAATCCCACCTTTTAAAACGTCCGTATTCTGATGCGGTCCCACGAAATTTGTGTTTTTCGTTATTCGAAATAAGCTCATAGTTTTATTATTTATTGAATCTTATATGTAATGTTCTGCAGAAAAATGAACATCAGGTTTTTGACGCAACATTTATTTCCGGAAGCATTTGTTCAATACGATCCCGTTTGGATTCCAGCCACGGAGGTAAGATCAATGTGTCACCAAGGTGTTCAAATTCCTCATCCACGGTATAACCGGGATCATCTGAAGCCATCTCAAAAAGGACTCCAGCAGGGGTATGATAGTACACCGATTTAAACCAGTGACGGTCTATGATCTGGGTTGGATTTAATCCTCTTTTACCAACTAATTGGCGAAGGTTATCCAACTCTTGTTGATTCTCAGTGCGAAAGGCAATATGGTGTACAATACCCCGGCCATTTTTACCATATTCAGGTTTTTCAGCTTGTTCTATGATAATATATCGTCCAGTTGGAGCTTCCGTTTGGTATAAAGTTTGATTGCCCTGAATTTCGGCTTCTTGAAATCCAAATAAGTCATGGAGCAACATTGAAGTGTGTTGCTTTTCTGTGAGTAACATTCGTGCTCCCCAAAAGCCTTGAATGGTATATTTCGGGGGAACAACATATTCCACATTTTCAACCTTAGGTTTTGCATCTCCTTCAAAAACCAAGTCCAGTTCCAATCCATCAGGATCTTCGAAACGTAATGCTTTGCGGCCAAAATTATGGACGACTTCATAATTTATTTCAAATTCATTCAATCGAGATTCCCAATAATTATCTGTATTATCAGGAGCCTGAAGAGCAACATTTACCACTTCTCCGACTCCTGCTTCTCCCTTTTGTGCTCTTGGCCAGGGAAAAAATGTAAGGCTTGAGCCAGGTTCAGCTGCTTGATTTCCATAGAATAGATGATAAGTTCCCGGATCGTCC
>JAVLBT010000097.1:0-11160 GCA_031580945.1 Gracilimonas sp. | reverse complement strand
GCCTTCCTTCATTACAACAATTCGGCCGCTTCCGCTACCATTAGTCCAACTTGTTCTAACCTCTATTCCATAATTATTAAAGAAAGATACATTACTTGCCGAAGTCGCCGGAGGTTGTAAAGGAGTTAACAAATTAATCCCGGTTGAATGAGACACGGCAAGATCAATTTGGCCATCGCCATCTAAATCAGAAGCCGTAATATCGGATTGGCTACTATTTCCTGAATAAGTAGAGGCCGTACCAAACGTTCCATTTCCATTATTTAAGATCAGTGAAACATTGTTTGAATTATCATTCGCCGTTGATATATCGATATCTCCGTCTCCATCAAAATCACCGCCCGTAAGATTTTTCGGATTATCTCCAACAGAAATTGTAGATGAAGCGGTAGTTGGTATGGTACCATCGCCGTTATTGATAAATATATTTACCTGATCATTCGCATTATCAGCATAAGCAATATCCAGATAACCATCCTTATCCACATCCGTTACTAAAAGTCCTGCCGATGGGCCACTAATTGAATAGGTAGTTCTATCTGCGAATACTCCCCCTCCAATATTTTTCCAAATTAAAATGGTAGTGTTTGAACCTCCAAAACTACTGTAACTGTCTCTTTTTATGATTTCCGGCGCACCATCACCGTCCATATCTGCAATTTCCAAATCCCCGACAATCATACCCGCTCCGGAATAATCTGAAGCTGTTCCAAAAGTTCCATCTCCATCATTTATTAAAATGGAAGTGACTGAGTTACTATTGTAGGTAGCGACGAGGTCTGCGTATCCATCGCCATCCAAATCTGCCATCCGTACATCACTAGGACCACTGGCTAATGAATAATTCACTGCAGTGGCAAAACTGCCATCGCCATTATTAATTAAAACAGACAAATTATTGCTTGAAGAATTCACAACAGCAAGATCAACATCCCCATCATTGTCAACATCAGCAGCCTGTACTCCTTTTGGTGAGTCTCCAACGGTATAGTCAACCGCCGATGCAAACGACCCTGACCCGTTATTCAAAAAGACAGAAATATTTCCGTCTTGAGTTTCTGAAACTACCAGGTCATTGTCATCATCCCCATCAAGGTCAGCAGAGACAATGCCATCAAGGTTATTAACTCCGCTCAAATTAGTATTTGTCCACTCAATGGCAGCAGTTGTAGAGGCTGCAGTGAATGACCAACTGTATGGATATTCCATATTCTCAGTATCAGAGTCTTGAACCCCGGTTGTAACGGTAACCGTAATTTTTTCACCGGGTGCGAAATCTGTAGACGGATCATAAGTAGCTACACTATCACTGTATGAAACACTACCATCATATTTTCCTGTAAGAGATCCGCTCACCACTATACTGCTTGTGGTGAGTGAAGCGGCGCTCATAGCTGAATTAAATTTCACTGTGATGTTTGAATCAGCTGGCACGAAGTGTGCGTTCGCAGTTGGAGCAATTTCCAATACTGCAGGGCCGCCTGTTCTCTTTAAGATGGTTACATTATCAGCAGTATAATTAGAAGTGAAGATGTCCAGATCTCCATCTTCATCATAGTCAAAAGCAAGGATATCAGTAGGCTGATCATCTGCACCATAATTTACCTGAGCTGCAAATGTACCGTCTCCGTTATTTGAAAGCAGAGTTATGTTGTCGGAATCAGCGTTTGCTACCAACAAATCAATATCTCCATCACCATCAATATCTACCGGATTCACTGCAGAGGGTGCATCACCGGCCGTGTAATTTACAGCCGTAGCATAAGTTCCGTCGCCATCGTTGATCAGAACGGAAATATTATCGGTGGCAGAATTACTCACTAATAAGTCAGCGTAACCATCACCGTCAACATCTGCTGAGGAAACCGCTGATGGAGTTGTACCTACTCCATAATTTGCTGCTGCTGCTAATGTCCCATCTCCATTATTCAGAAAGACGGACACATTACCGGAACCTGAATTAGAAGATACTATATCAAGATCCCCGTCATTATCAAAATCACCCACGGAAATTTCATTTGGTGAAGTTCCGGCACTATAGGTCGCAGAACCTCCAAAACCAGCTTGAAAAAACCCTCCTGACTGATTGTTAATAAGAACTGAAATCTCATTGGAACTTTGATTTGCAACTACAGCGTCCGGATATCCATCTCTGTCAATATCACCAGCTGCAACAGCTATAGCTCCTGATGAAGTTGTAGAACCTGAACCACTAAAAGTGCCATCGCCATCATTAAGAAGTCTGCTGATCCGTCCCAGACTATTATGTGCACCAAGGATGTCAAGGTCTCCATCAAGATCGATATCAACTAATGTCGCATCATCTATTGCTCCACTACCTAAGCTTGTAGAAACTGCTGATGCAAAACCGCCACTTCCATCATTTGCGTGATAGTAAAATCCACCGGAATCATAAAATGTTAACAAGTCCAGATCATTATCCGAATCGAAATCTGAGGTTAACATTTTTACAGTATTACTTGTACTTGATGTAATTCCAGCTGCTGCTCTGAATAGTCCATCACTAAGCTCTGATCCTGCAATAAAACTGAAACTGTACGGGTTTTCCATGGCCGTACCTTCAATATTTTGCACCCCGGAGCCCACCGTAACATTAATCACCTCTGCAGCTTCAAAATCCTGAGATGGATCAAAAGTGAAAGAAGTTGAAGTTGTAGATACAGAACCGGAATACTCACCGTGTAATGAACCAACCACTCTTATGTTGCCGGCTATGAGTGTACTTATGCTTATGGGCACATCAAATGTTACGGTTACATTTGAGTTTTTGGCAATATTAACTCCATTTTGAGTTGGAGAAACTGAGGAAACCTGAGGAGCGGGCACTTCTTTATTTAAAACTGAAATATTATCCCCAAAATTATTTGCTGTAGCAACGTCTATACTGTTATCTCCGTTAAGATCAGCTAAGGCAATTCCTCTTGGATTGTCTCCAGAAGCTTCATCCTGAGGTGTTCCGAAGTTTCCGCTCCCATCATTATACATGATGGAAATTTTGTCAAGAGGCTGAAATGACATTGCCACATCTAAATCTCCGTCCCCATCAATATCAGCAATGTCTAAGTCATAAGGCCCATCAGATACAGTGGTAGTAGCCGCTGATGCTAATGTTCCGTCTCCATTATTTAAATATACCCCGATATTATCAGATTGATAATTTGTAACCAATACATCTAAGTCACCATCACCGTCAATATCGGCAGTTTTTATTCCAGAGGTACTCATTCCAGCTGAATAAGCGGTAGCTGAAGCAAATGTGCCATCTCCATTATTTTGATATACCCGAATTGCCTGGCCAGAATAGTCAGACGTAATAACATCAATCGCCCCATCACCATCCAAATCGCCGGAAGTAATGCCCCAGCCGGAATCAGAGCCATAAGTTACAGCAGAAGCAAATGTTCCGTCTCCGTTATTGGCTAACATTTTAATTCCTGTACCGGTCTGTACAATGTCTAAATCTCCGTCGCCATCTGCATCGAATATCTCAAGATCCTGACCAGTCCCTGAACTATAGGATACCATCGAACCAAAGGTTCCTGTTCCGCTGTTGATGAATACTCCTACTACTCCCGATGAGATATGAGTTACTGCTATATCAAGATTACCATCCCCATTTAGGTCTCCTACTTTTACTCCTTGTACAAAGGTGCCTGTTGAATAATTGGCTGAAGATGCAAATGTTCCGTCTCCATCATTTATGTTTACAGAAATTGTATTTGCATTTTGATTGGTTGAAACCACATCCATGAATCCGTCATTGTTAAAGTCTCCAACGGCTACTTCATGTGGTGCAGATCCGGTTGAATAATCATCTGTGGTTGCTGCGAATGAACCAAACCCGGCTTCAGCACTTACTTCGAAAGAGAAATTGTACGCTTGAGCTAAAGACTCATTATATGTATTGCTCTCAGCATCGGTAGTAACGGTTACAGTAATTTTTTCGCCCGGGAAGAATTCATCTGTTGGGTCAAATGTTGCCGTATTTCCGGAATTCGTTACTTTTCCTGAATAACTCCCCGTAAGTGATCCAACTACTTTTATGGTGGAAGTAGATATTGAACTCGTTAGCATCTGCTCACTAAAAGTAATGTCAATGCTTGCATCCGTTTCAATATCATATGCATTTGATGCGGGCGTGGTTGACGTTACAGTTGGTATCGGATTCGACGTTGTGAAACTGCCTTCGCTTCCTTCAGTTGTTCCTCCGCTGTTTGTGGCAACTAACCGGTAATAATAAGTCGTTCCCGCTGTAAGCCCTGTTAAAGCAGCTGTTACATCAACTTCATTTTCGCCATCATTGATTGGGTTTTCAGCTACGTTTTCCTGTGTTGTATAAACCCCGGATGATGTCCCGTATTCAAAATAGGCTGTTGTTGAGGAATTCAACGCGTTTACCGTTCCATCAAGAGTTGCCGTCGTCTGGGTAATATCTGTGGCTGAGCCTGTTGCTACAACAGGGGATCCGTCTGAAGTTGAAAATGTTAGTTCACTACCTTCAATATCGCCAGCTTCGCTCGATCCAAGCGCTTTAAAGTCATAGGATGTATTAGGAGAAAGTCCTGTTAGGTCAGCTGATATAGTCGTTGAAGAAGAACCTGTTACCTGAGCAGGTGTTGCGCTTACCGTATCTGCATATGTGCCGGATGAGGAAAGTTTATAGGTAAACTTTGCATCTACCGTATTGCCTTTGGCATTAATAGATCCATTTAAAGTTACTGTTGTAGTTGTAATGGCTGTTGCTGCAGATGAGGATATTTCTGGCAACAATAACCCTTGAAAAACAGTGACGCTATCAATAGTGCTACCAGCTGCAGTGGCAAAATCAATCGTTTCATCTCCGTTAAAATCCGAAGTAGTCAAATAGTAATCATAACTACTAACAGAATAACTGTTGCCAAATGAAAAATTTCCGGCACCATCACTATTCATAATCCGCACATCTCCACTTACTAATACAATCAAGTCCTGATCGCCATCATCGTCAACATCACCGGAAGAAATATCTATAGGGAAGGTACTGGCTCCGGTTGAATATGATACAGGGAAAAATGCAAAAGGAGCTGTACCACCAGTAGCGCCGGTATTTTCAAAAACAATGACATTGTTATTATCATGATTCGCAACAGCTAAATCCAAATCACCATCTTCGTCAATATCTAAAGCTGATAATGCTCGGGGTGAGTTCACGTCTTGTGAAAGGGTAGAACCACCAGAAAACATACCTCCACTACCGTTGTTGAAATATACTTTGATTTGATCCGATCCCCTAAGCCCTACAGCAACATCAATATCTCCGTCACCATCGAAATCACCCGTAGTCAAAGCATCAGGGTCATCTGAAGATGCAAACCCAGCAGCACTTGGAGAAGAAAAGGATCCCGTTCCATCATTTAACATTCTTCCGGCCCCGGTACCAATCGAACCGTCATTGGTAAAATTAAACGATGCAAAAAGATCCAGGTCCCCATCTGCATCCAAATCAACTAATTCTACATTTTCAGCTAAATAGGTCCCACTACCTGAGAAGACAAATGAACCGTCATTTGTAAATGTCCCGTCACCATCATTTGTAAAAAGCACAAAACTTTCGGTAAATGAATTGGTTGCTACAAGAAGATCGATATATCCATCACCATCTACATCACCAAAGGTACCGCCATAAGATTGTAATCCTGCTCCAACACTATAGGTAGATGCAGTCCCAAATGTGCCATCCCCATTGCTTAATCGAATAGATACCAACTCTGAGCCCTGATGCAGGACCGCTAAATCACCATATCCATCTTTATTCAGGTCTGCTGAAATCACATGATTTGGATTGTCTTCAGTCTGATATCTGGCCGTTTCATCAAAACTTCCCGATCCATCATCAGCGCCGTAGGTAATACTTTCTGCAACCGGTGCAGCCAGACCAACATTACTCGAATTTTGGACTCCTGTAGATAAGGTTACGATAAACTCCTCCCCAGCAAACAAAGTACGTGAAAGTTCAATACTGTATTCCCCACTGGTTGAATATGTCCCAGAAACATAGCCCGTAAATGAACTATGTACTTTTATATTGGTTGAGTTAAATGTCGAATTATTCATGGACTCACTAAAATCAAAAACCAACTTTGGGTTTAGTCCACTATTATCGATGTAGATGTCGTTCACAGTCGGTTGTGCCAACAAAGTCCCCGTCATTAAAGCCAAAAACGTAGTTATGAGTAACAGCTGTTTCATGATTATACCTGTTCGTTATATTGATTAGATAGTAGTTGTTGTAAATCTGAAAGCTTGTCTTTGCTAACAAAGCCCTTCACATTTAATATTTCTGCTTTCCTTCTAAAAGTGGGGGTGTAATAGGTGGTTACCATGATCACCCTCGCGTCTGCGTTATGCCCGTAAATTTCTTCAATAACTTTGAAGCCACTCATAGATTTAAGTTCAATATCCATGAGCACGCAATCGGGGCGTGAAACCGGATATTGGAGTATGGCTTCTTCACCATTTTCACATTCTATCACTTCTACCTGATCGGTAAAAGAGTTTGTAATTATATTGTTTAGCATGCGCCGCATATCAGCATGATCTTCGACGATCATTATTTTCATTTGTATCATTTTATTCTAAAAGGAGGGGAGATCCCCGTTGTTCTATTTACAATACAGAAGGGTTCTAATTCAATAGGCAGGACTACTCATTCGTATAGGTAGGAGTACCTATATCTTGACTTTTTGGCTTCTTTTGAAGCTATTTACATTTTTATAGCAAGTTCAGATCAAGGAAAGCCGGTAAACAAACCCAAACAGGAGTTAATGACTACACATATATTCACTGATTTTTTTCGTATCTTTATGGTTGCTTAATAATCTGGTTAAATTCAGCTTTAGGAACCGTAATTCGCCTTTTGGTGTTATCACAGTTCCTCAGCAAAACACATACCTATGGAAGTATTAGACGTATTAGACATTGAGTCCGAAGTTTCCCTGCCAAAACGCTATTCCGAGCTTTCTGTTGAAGAAATGGAAAAACGGGTTCGGGAGATCAAAGCCAAATTTGGAAACCGGCTCTTTATACCCGGACATCATTACCAAAAAGATGAAGTCATTCAATTTGCAGATGCCCGGGGCGACTCGCTAAAACTGGCCCAGATCTGTACCACCAAACCAGAAGCTGAATTTATTCCCTTTTGTGGGGTTCATTTTATGGCCGAAACCGCTGATATGCTCACGGGGCCGGATCAAAAAGTAATTCTCCCTGATATGCGCGCCGGATGCTCCATGGCAGACATGGCTGACATTGATCAAACCGAAAACGGCTGGGAAAGGATGCAAGAAATTTGGGGCGACACCATTTTACCGCTTACTTATGTGAATTCTACCGCTGCTATAAAAGGATTTGTGGGGAAACATGGCGGCGCTACGGTGACGTCCTCCAATGCCAAAAAAATGCTTGAATGGGCGTTCACACAAAAAGAACGGATTCTATTTCTCCCTGACCAGCACCTTGGGCGAAATACGGCCTTTGATCTCGGAATACCTTTGGAGCAAATGGCTGTTTGGGCTCCGCTGGAAAATAAATTTGAGTATGATGGAGATTTTGAAGACGTGAAAGTGATCCTCTGGAAAGGACATTGCTCAGTACATGAAAAATTCAATGTGAAGCACATCGAAAATCTTCGCAAGCAGGAGCCGGATATGAAGATCCTGGTTCACCCCGAATGTACCTTTGAGGTCGTTCAAAATTCAGATTTAAATGGTTCTACCAGTTTCATAATAAATACCATTGAGAAGTCAGAACCGGGTAGTAAATGGGCCGTTGGAACGGAAATGAACCTGGTAAATCGTCTGGCTCAAGAAAATCCTGATAAAGAGATCGTATCCCTGAACCCATTCATGTGTCCATGTTTGACAATGAATCGCATTGACCTCCCGCATTTATTATGGTCGCTTGAGAAGCTTGAAGAGGGAGAAGTGGTGAATCAAATCACGGTGCCACAGGATGTAGCTAAAAATGCGGTTTTGGCACTCAATAGAATGCTTGAAAGAAGTTAATTAGGCCTTCCTACTATTCATGTACTGCTGTTTTAGCCTGTGCGAATATTCGTTCAACTAAAACTTGGAACTAATTTTATCAGGCAAAATTGTTGCTACAGTCTAAACCTCCAAGGATTCTAAATCCTTGGAGGTTTTTCTCTTTAAAAATTTAGAGAACTTTTCAATGTATTTAAGTTTTCACACAGGCTGACTGGTTCGTAATGCCTGCCGGGACCACCCAGTCCCACTGACAAGCATAATATTGTTTCTGCTGTGAAACCCAATTTTAAGTCCCCGCCTCTCGGTTGAGGAACAACTCCCCGTAATACACGGTACAACTTTTCGTTAGCAAAGTCTTAATCCTTCCTTTAAAAATTAGTACATTTAGGAAACGCAGTTTCATGATGAGATCTACACCGCTTTTATCCCTTTTATTACTTTTATTTTTACCCGCTATTGGAACGGCCCAAACCACACAAAGTGGAGGCGATGGTTCGCTCCTACCGGAAATCAATCCTCAGGATATAGAGATCAGGAGTGAATTTCGCGCTCGTTTTCCCGGACTCAGAAGACAATCCATTCTTGGTTTTAACCCGGAACCCCGTGTTTTTCAATTCGATGTTAATCGCATGCCTTTCATCGAAACCCGTGAACAAGCTGTAGCAGATATTTCTCTGACTGAACTCGACCGCCCGGAACCTCCACAAAGAACACTATTAACAATCCCGGCTCAGCGAAATGCTTATTTGCGAGGTGCTTTTGGAAGCTACCTTTCTCCAGAGGTAGAAGCTTTTGCACATTATGAGCTGAATGAAAAAAGCCTCCTTTCTTCGAATGTAAATTTCAGCGGATCTGACGGGCATCTTGAAAACCAGGAAAGTGGCTTTCGGTTTTTAGATGCGAGTGCAAAATATATCAACCAACGCTCAGAAGACTTAAAGTTAATTTTAGATATTGGAGCGCTGAGTGATCAGAACTATGTTTTTGATCTCGTTGACAACATTCAGCAAAATTTTATTGGTGAAACCGCACACAAAGATTATCTGGGTTTTAACGGACAGGTTGCCCTTCAGAATAAAAAGAACAATTTCACTGGTTGGAATTTAGCCGCGGGAGGAAGTTTCTTTTCCTCAAATTTTTATGATGGGACTTCGGGCTTGGGAAGAGGTGATATTTCAGAGAATAAGCTATTCGCTTCATATTCCAATTATTGGACTGGGAATCGCATGTATGAAACATTTGAAGCCACGGCAAATATCGATGCGGGAAGCTATGACCCAAGTCAGGCAAATGATGAAAACTGGGTTTTAGCTAATGCTTCTTTTCAATATAAGCGCTTGTTTAATTTTACGACTTCTATAAGTGGAAAAGCGGGCTTTGCTTACGCATCTGACGCTTTTTCCAATAATTTTTACTTTACTCCTGAAATTGAGATCGTTCATAATTTCAATAATAAACTTTCACTCACGGGTATTGCATATGGAAAACCTGAAATGCAAACCGTTCAAGACCATCAGCAATACAATCGCTTTCTCCAAAACAGATTCCAACTGCAGCATTCTTATAAAATGAAGGCCAAGGTATCAGTAGATTATAAACTTTTTGAAGGTAATAGAATTTTCGCTGGAACCAGTTATTCTCACATAAAGAACAATGCAGTATATCAACGGTTTATTTCTACTGCACCAACAACTTTTTCTGCATTTTACGACATCAATTACGCCAACGCCAACATCTTTAAATTTTATACCGGAGCCAGCTATCAATTAATGCCTGGCACATTCTGGACAAGTGGCCGCATTTATTTCAGGGCACCAAATTTAAGTTCGGGACAAACGATTCCCTATGAAGAAAAGATTGGAGTAAAAGGATCCATTTCATATAAACCCATTAAAGCACTTACAATTAACGGATGGACCGAATATATTGGCAAGCGTCAATCCCCGGAAACCGGAACAGAATTGGATGCGTACTTACTGCTGAATACCGGAGCTGAATATCAGATCAATGATACCTTTGGTGTTTATGCCAAATTGTTGAATATTCTTGGACAAAATTATCAGGTTTGGAACGGATATCAGGAACGTCCTTTCCAGATCTTCGGAGGAATAACTATAAAACTTTAGTACTATGACGGACGAATTTATTGAAACTTTGGGCATTGTGATTCGGGATCAGATCATCATGAAAAATTCCGTTGAAATTGAAGGACTGGGTACATTTAAATCGGTTCACCATAATCAAAAACAGGAAAAGCGAGCCGACGGAACCAATATAATGTTGCCCCCCAAAGATACCATTGAATTCACACCAGAAAACAAGGGGTAAAAGCTCATGCATATCGATCATTCAAAATTAGTTGAGTTACTGGCTGATACCTTAGCTCAGGATAAAGATAAAATTGAAGAACAGTTTGCAGAACTGATTGCTGAAATAAAAGAAGCGATCGCTGATGGAGATGCCTACGAAGTCAATGGGTTTGGCGTCTTTAGTGGCTTCGGTGATAATATCATCTTTTTACCGGATGATGACCTGGCTACCGAGATCAACTATAAATACGCCGGTATGGAAGCGATAGAAATGGACGATAGTCCTGCTGAAGAAGAGCCTGCTGAGGAGCAAACAGCTGCAGACGAAGAGGCAGGTGAGAAAAAGGATGATCCTGACACCGATCCATTTTCTGGGCTGCTTGAAGAGGAAGAAAGTGAAGATCTTGACGAAGAGTTAAGTGCCTCCTTCGAACTTGATAATGAGGAACCACAAACTGAAGATGCTCCGGAAAAATCGGAAGCGGAAGAATCAGAAGATCCTTTTGAAATAGCCGGAAAAGATTTTGACCAAAAAGAAGATGACGAGAAACCCAAAAAGCCGGGGCCGGAAGACTGGGGAATTGACACGTACAAAGATGACAGCGTAGAGCGCACCTTTTCTGGTTTATTGGGAGATCAGGCAGGCAGCGAAGAGGGACAGGATTCAGCAGACGAAGACGAGGAGGATATACCTGATGAATTCAGTTCACTTTTAGAAGAAACTGAAGAGGAAATTGAAGAAGATGAAGATATTGCAGCCGCTTTAAGTAGTCAGCTTTCTGAAAGTACCGAAGAAGATGCCGAGG
>JAVLBT010000096.1:0-11242 GCA_031580945.1 Gracilimonas sp. | reverse complement strand
CCTATGATGTTCTGAATCAACATGGAAATGCTTGTAGTGTAGAATGTTATAGAGATGGGAAGTTAGTTGGTGGATTGTATGGGGTGAAATTAAAGTCCGCCTTTTTTGGAGAAAGTATGTTCAAAAAAGAGAAATGGGCAGATAAAGTGGCATTGCACTATTGCCATGAAATCCTACAAAAGAATGGATTTTTGCTCTGGGATACTCAATTCTATACCGACCACTTAGCCCAATTCGGATGCGTCGAAATTGAAGCCGAAGATTATGAGCAAATGCTGGAAAAGGCTTTACAAAAGGAGTGTAGATTTAATCTTTAGTGTTACTGAGTGAAGGTGTTACCGTGTTATGGCTTGGACAAGAAAACTATAACACCGTAACAAAAAAAAAGCCGCCTCGGAAAGTGGATCAATGATGTTATTCAACCCATTCCCGAAACGGCTAATTGGATAGGATACTTATTACACTTTAAAATTCACTGATGGTTACAGCATTTAGTGCTTCATCACGAGAAATTTGTCCACGGTCGAGTTCTTGAAGAACTGATTTTTTGAGTTGGAAATTTACTTGGGCCGGCACAGTATTCTGATAATCAGTAATATTCACGGTTACAATGATATACTGATCGTTTTTCAAGGAATTCAGTGTTCTGCCATAATCAACCAGATATGTTTTCATCTGCTGAATCAGGTTTTGATACTCGGTTTTTAAAATATTTTCACGATCCGCCCTTGCTTCACGAATCTTTTTCACTGCTTTATCAGCTTCCTTTGAGTCCGCCTCCCCAAAATTTGTGAGGGTACTAAATGAGATAGATCTTAAACCATGTCCCCGATGCATATCAAGGGTGTAGTGGACGCCAAAACCGTCAATTGTAACGAAGGAAAGAGAGTTTGTATTTACCAAGTGAAAAGCTGAATCATCCCCATCTTCAAATGCAGTGCTAAGGATCTTAGCCATCACATTTAGGTCCAATCGTTCTTTTTCATTTCCATCTTTTTTGGAGATTGAAAGCCGGTCTTCGAATTCACCTGGTGATAATCTTCCGCTTCGCAGTGAAGCTAAATCACTGGCTTTGGTTGACACTGTAATTACGGGGATTGGATCAACTTCTGTTTCCTCTTCCTTTTCACCGGAGAGATTAAATATTCGAACAGTAGGTGAACGGTCTTTTTTTTCTCCGTACACGATGGTTACTTGTTCATCATTCGCAAGCTGCCCAATAGTTGGGGCATACTCCTTTAAAAAGCTGGTAATTCGCTGAATCACTGCTTCGTCCGTTACCAGGTTATCTTCTAAACTTTCATTTGAATCGTAATAAAAAGAGATGCTCCTTTCGCCATAATTATATCTGATATTAGAAGCACCAGAAAGGTATGAAGAAGGCAAATATGGAATTTTAAAGATGATACCATATCCGGATATATAACTTCCAGAAACCTGCTTATTGTTATTTCTTAGTGAATTGATGGTAAAAACATTTGGAGTTTTTGTAGAATTAGAACCTGTTTTCGCGCTAATTTTTTGAGGCTTATATTCAATCTTGAAAAGTTCCTCCAGTACCTTTTCCATGATCTTAATATCTCGGTTCATCCGATCGGCATCAAAATCCTGGGCAAAGGAGAGGGGAGATAGCAAAAGCATCATCAACCCAAAAAGAACTATTCTGGAAAGAAAATTAGGGCTGTCATTGCGAGGAGCCGAGTAATTTGAATTTGATCTGTTAACTTGATCGACGAAGCAATCTCCTTGATTAAGCGCACAAGTCATTTCTTGCAGATTGCCACGTCCCGAATTCTCGGGACTCGCAATGACATAATTTTTAAAAGAGGGTGCTTTCATGGTAATGTCTTATATAGATTTAATTTCTGGTGCTTACGGTTTGTATGAGGTCGCCTAAAACCTGGTCAGTCTGCCTGAATCGGGTGTAATATGTTTCTTCCATGTTGTTAAGTCCTGCGCTGATCATCTGCAGATCATTTTGGCGCTGCTGCTCAACGTAATCCGCAAAATTCACCAACGTTTGTTCCAGCTTTTCATCCTGATTTTCTTGTATGGCTTGAACCGCTTCGGCTACCATGGCGGCATTTTCCTGCCGAACCTGCTCAAGTAAATACTCCACTTGTTCGGTACTGTATACTTGTTGAGCCGGTTCCTGGAGCTCCCCAAAAGCCAGCTGAAAGCCATTTTCGTTGATGGAAATATTCATTTGGGTGAAAGCGCCAAGCATCACAAACAAGATCAGCAAAGAAGCTATCGCAAAGCCGGTGCGGACAAACCCGTTTTTTGGGATCCAGCTTTCGATCAGTTTATTCCACCAATCCTGAAATCCGGATTGATTTAGTTCCACCATGGTGAGCTGCTCGTTGGGATCATGCACTGGCAGATGTTGCAGCATGCTTCGTACATTACCAAGTTCTTCCAATTCTTTTTGAAGCTCAGGATGAGTTGCCAAAAATTGTTCGAGTTCTTTTCGTTGATCAGGCTTCAGTTCATCGTACAGATAGTCCATGAAGAGCGATCGGGCAGTTTCTTTATTCATAATCAAACACCTCTTTGTTGATATTCCAGGAGTCGAACGTCTTTTTCAGCGCGCTCAACCCGTAATACAATCTTGATTTTACTGTGTTTTCAGGTTCATCTAAAATTTCAGCTATTTCTCTGAATTTCAGACCTTCATATTCTTTCATGATCACTACAACCCGCTGTTCTGTCGGTAGCTGAAGCAGCGCTTTATGCAAGAGCACGAGCCCTTCATTGCGCAGTACTTGTCCATCGGCCGGAGTGGCAGTTTCGGTTTGTGGGGCGGCTTTAAGAGCTTCATACGAAGTGGCTCTTTTTCGGCCCACACGTTTCAATTCATCGAGACACAAGTTATTGGCGATGGTGTACAGCCAAGATCCAAATTTCTCCACATCATCCAGCGTATCCATTTTATGATAGGCTTTTATGAAAGTCTTTTGGGTGATCTCGGCGGCGTCGTCGGAACTCGCAAAAAAACGGTACGCAAAATGGTGGATACGATCTTGCCATCGCAAAACCAGCTTGTTAAAAGCCTGGAGGTTTCCATCACGAAAGTCCTGTACCAGTTGTGCGTCTTCCATTTCGTCGTTCTGTCCCGTGTCCATTCTGAAGTTAAGACGAGAGAAGCCGGAAGATAGTTTTAGTAATTATTGCTAAAACGCAGGACAACCCAGAAATCGATTTCTAACCGTGCAGATGCATCTGAAGTACCCTTAGCATAACCAAGAAAATGAGTGAATTCCTATAAGAGTAAAAAACCAACCAAAGCTATGCGCTTGATTGGTTCCTACAACTAATAAAAAAAGGCGTTACAAATAGTTCTGAAAGCTGATCAATTAAGAAAGTGAATCGCATATCATTCTATTTTTCGTGGAAAAACAGCAATTGCCACAACTCACTGTCTACAATATCCCTGGTATTGTCAATCGCATCCATTGTTTCAGTAAAATTAGCATTGGGCATCACATTTTTCATGATCTCATTCGTAAAGCCATATTCAATATTACTGACCTTGTTGTAAAAATCTGCAGTAGCAAAATTGTATTTATAATTGATACCGCCAGGCTTCAGAAGGGAATACGTGCGCCAGTTGTGCATTTGATTTAAACGCTTTCGCTCTTCATGCAGTGGTTTTGCAATATCATTTTCAAGAGCCAGATATTGATTTCCCATTCCGGGCTTAACCCACATAAAATTAACCACTGCAAACTTAGCCGGATCTGAGTCCATCAGGCTCATAAGCCCAGCTTCAGTTCTCCAAAGTTCCGAGTATTGATAGTCAGCCAATTCCAGAGTTTTCTTCAATAAATTGTTGGATGAAAGAAGATTAAGCAGATTTTCCTCTTCCACCATCATCGTATCAAGGTCAGTATAATTACGAACGAGCACGAAATTGTACTTGCTCAAACTCCCTCCAGGATATACTACTTTATAGAAATAACTCCCCGTATTATGCTGTTGATCCATCTCATCCTGCAATAACGGCGTCCAGGTATCATTTACAAACTTTTTGAATGCGTTGATATTTTCTGACTCCACTTTCAAATAATCAATATTCAGATAGACGCCTTCATCGCTCTGAGCAACAATGAAACCAGAAAAAAAAACGGTTAGTACGATTGAACAAAGTATTCCCTTTCTCATAATGCACTCCACTTTTTATTAGTTAATACTAATGTACAATAATGAAGCAAAAACTCAAGTACCAAAAACATCCCAACGTATAAAAACCCGTCTTTATGTGGCTGATGATAGGTTATTAAAAATACAAGATCACCGTTCCTTTAAAACACCCGATAAATTCAGCTTATGGATTGGGATCAAATAGGAGGAGAGCATTTCATCCTTATGGATTCCCAATTCGCCGGTTCCCCGAAAATCAACCATGCATACTTTTTCTGCCGTTTGAACGACCTCACCAATACCATAATACTCCGGACTGGGCCCATAATATACCAAGTCGCCTGTCTTCAAAACATTATTGGCACGCCGGTGATAGGGCATGATAACCGGAAGAAGGTCCAGCCTGTATGGAAGTCGTCTTTTTTTGGAGAGTGCCATCACTCTTGTTGATTCTGATGAATAATAAGTTCTCTTTCGCTGCCCTTTCGATGTCTTAATTCAACCCAGATAGCCTCTTCAGGAATGAGGGAGGCAATCTTTTCAGGCCATTCAACCAGACAAATGCCGTCGCTGTAAAAATAATCCTCAGTTCCAATTTCAAGGGCCTCATTTTCGCTATTCAAACGATAACAGTCGAAATGATAAATAGGAATACGGCCAGAAAATTCGTGGATTAAAGTATAAGTAGGAGAAGTGACTTTTTCAGGTTTGATCCCAAAAAAAGAAGCCACCCCTTTCACAAAGTGAGTTTTACCAGCACCAAGGTCACCGTTCAGGCAAACTACATCGCCTGATCTCAGTTGCTTACCAAACTCAAATCCGGTTTGAATGGTTTCTTCTACGGAGCTGCTTATGATAGTTCTTTGTTTAGACACGACTTTATGCAATACAGGTTTTATACATTTGAAACCAAAGATACCACGCTTTTGATTGAAAATTCATCTGCCTGATAACAAAATATGCACCAACTGAGAGTGTAAGAGTGAGGTAAGGGGAGGGTAAATATTGAATATTGAACACTTAACATCGAACTTTTGAGGTTGAGGTTTAGTGTCGGGCCTTAAAGCTTTTGTTCAGTGTTCGATATACTTGGCTACTTAGGCCGCAGTGTGGCAACTGGCAGTATCATTTCTTCCATTGAAGCTCCGCCATGCTGAAAGGTATCACGATAGCGATTTTGGTATTTATGATAATTGGTGGGATAGACAAAATAGTAATCTTCCCGGGCGATCATATAATTATTGATTGAGCCCACTTTGGGAAGCCGGTATTCAAGCGGGTCGTCCATAAAAATGACGGTTTCCGGTTCATCTGCCTTGAGGTTACGGCCGTATTTGTAGCGTAAATTGGTAGCGGTGTCTTTGTCGCCATAGACTTTGGTGTCACGCAGAGAACGCACGGACCCATGGTCGGTCGTGATCACGAGAGTTACATTTTCCTTGGCCAGGCCCTTAAACATTTGAAGGAGTGAAGAATGCTGAAACCATGCTTCCGTCACAGAACGAAAGGCCGATACATCGGGGGCGAGTTCTTTAATGACGTCTGAGTCGGAGCGGGAATGTACCAGCGTATCCACAAAATTAAAAACAAAGGCAGCAAGCTTTGATTGAGCATAACTTCCGATCTTATCGGCTACTTTTTTCCCCGTTTCAGCATTCAGGATCTTTTCATATTTGAAGTTGATGTCAATACCATGGCGTTCAAGCTGTCGCTTCAGAAGTTCTTCTTCATGACGATTCAACGAAGACTCATCTTGCCCCTGTTGCCACAATTCCGGATACATACGTTCGATATCAGCAGGATATAAACCCGAGAAAATGGCATTTCTTGAATAGGGAGTGGCTGTGGGTAAAATGGAATAATAAAAATCCGTTTCAATGGAATAATAGTTAGAAAGAAAGGGCTCAAATATCAGCCATTGATCATACCGCATGCAATCAATGATGAAAAACATGACATGTTCATCTTTCTCCAGGTGGGGATCAACGTATTTTTCGAAGATATCCTGGGAGAGCACCGGACGGGCTTCATCCGTTTTCATCCAGCTCAAGTATTCCTGATTCAGGAACCGGCCAAATTCTTTGTTGGCTTGCTGAAACTGATCCTGAAATACCTGGACAAGGCCCTCATCGCTTGAACCCAGGTCGATTTGCCAGTTCGTAAGCTCTTTGTAGATATCGATCCATTCTTTCCAGTGGGTACCGGGATGAATGCGTGATGAAAGTTCATTGAATTGCTTCAGGTAGGTTTGTGCCGATCTTTCAGATTGAATACGGCTTCTTTCAAGCAAGCGCTTTGTGGTCAATAATATTTGATTGGGATTCACAGGTTTGATCAGGTAATCGGAGATCTTACCGCCGATAGCCTCTTCCATGATCGATTCCTCTTCACTCTTTGTGATCATAACCACTGGAAGTGAGGGTTGTAGGGATTTGATCTTCTCGAGTGTTTCTATTCCACCCATGCCGGGCATCTGCTCGTCCAGGTAAACGATATCAAAAGGTTCTGATGCGATCAAACTGATTGCATCGTCACCATTGGTTACCGGGGTGATCTCAAATCCTTTTTTCTCTAAAAATATAATATGCGATTGCAGATGATCGATTTCGTCATCCGCCCAAAGTATTTTTGGCATGAATTGTATGCTTTAAAAGTTTGCTGCCACTTTTATGTATAAGATATAATAAGAGAGCAGCAGAAGTTAATTCGTGACGATTTTAGTGTCAGTCTTTAAGTTTAATATAGGGCCTGATGTTTTCGAGCCGTTTTTCTCCAATTCCCTTTACGTTAACGAGTTCATCAATAGAATCAAAACCATCATTTTCCTGTCGGTAGTCTAAGATCCGCTGTGCATAAGCAGGCCCGATACCCTTTAATGATTGCAGCTCTTGTAATGTAGCTTCGTTGATGTTAATGATCTTTGGGGTCGGATCAGGTTCTGCTATATCATTTTGAGCAGCTTCATTTTGGGAATCTTTGCTTTGCCCTTCCATATCACTTCTGGTTGTATTAACTGAGGACGAGGGAGAATATTTTTCTGCCAAAGCCTGCTCTTCTTTTTGAATGAGGGTACTCCTTCTTTCAAATTCAGCTACGATCTGATCATAACGTTCCTGATCATAATTCAAAGTCTTCCTTAAAAATAAATTAGCGGTAAGCAAGATCAGGATGATAGCCAGTAAAAGCGTAATTCCTATCCGTTCGGTCCTCGATATCTGAAGCCGGTCAATCCAGAAAAATGCTTTACGTTTTAGCTCATTGAAATTCATACGCCTAATATGTTAGAGGCAAACGAAAAACTCAACGCTTTTTTGTGTGTTCACTGGAGGTTTTTGCCACGACCGATCCAATTAGTTTTGGTAGGAGCTCTTTAAAAAAAATTATGACAGTGCGATGGTGTTACGGTGTTAAAGTAAAAAGTAACTTTAACACCGTAACACTTTAAAATTAACGCAGCAGACAAAGATCACATTACATCCCAAACATCAAAAAATCACAGTGAAAAAATTCACAGTCACGGTTGTTTAGTAAAGCAGGATGTTAGACCTTTGGCAAAATTAAGATCATGTTCGAAAACCAGACATTCAAATATCAGAGTCAAGACCTCATCTACCAAAAAGTTGGAGAAGGAAAACCACTCATTATTCTCCATGGGTGGGGCAGCAGCAAACGCGTGATGATGCCGATTGCTCAGAACCTGGCGCATTTGCGAACCAGTTATGTGCTCGACCTTCCTGGATTTGGTGATTCTCCAGAGCCCGACCGCGCCTGGAGTATCGATGACTATGCCGATGCGGTTCAAGCTTTCATCCAATCTTTGGGTGAAGAAAAAGTGGATGTGCTGGTGCATTCTTTTGGCGGGCGTATCACTCTGAAACTCTGTGCCCGAGCATTCGGCAAATCCCACATCGCCAAAGTATTGATCACGGGCGGAGCGGGTATGAAGCCAAAGCGATCGTTAAAATATTATTTCAGAAAATATACCGCCAAAATATTGAAGGCACCTTTCCTGATCTTACCCGAGAAACTCAAAGAGAAAGCCTTATCTTGGCTGCGCTCAACGGCCATTTGGAGAACCCTGGGTTCTTCTGACTACTCCAAATTATCCGGGGTTATGAGAGAGACCTTTGTGAAATCGGTAAGCGAACATCTGGAATCATGCTTGCCTAAAATTCCACACGAAACGCTACTCATTTGGGGAAGGAATGATGATGCCACGCCCGTGTATCAGGGACAAAGAATTGAGCAGGGAATTGAAAATGCGGCCCTGGTGATCATTGAAGAAGCCGGCCACTATGCTTTCCTCGATAAACCCAAACAGTTTGCTAGAATTGCTGAGGCGTTTTTTAAATAGATGTTAGATAAAAGATCTTAGACCTGAGATTTTTGTCTCGTGCCGATGCTCTGCGTCGGTACGGATTGTGGCCCTGCAGTTCGCTGAAGGTTCTGTTTTGATACTCAATCTGCGCTCCTCTGCAAGAAAATGGTTGTCGAAAACAGAACCTATTTCCGAATAGTTATAACTAAAAAAGATTGTATTCCTGAATAGTTATAACTAAAATGGATTGTATTCCTGAATAGTTATATATTTGATGTGCATTATATAGAAAAAGTTTATGTCAATGATTGAAAGACAGTTACAACAGTTGGTAAAAGAAAGATTATTTAGCGGTAAGGCCATCATAATGACTGGGCCAAGACAAGTGGGGAAAACAACACTTATCCACAGCATTCTGGGAGATAAAGAATATACCTTCCGCTTCCTGGATGGAGACGATCCAACGGTGCGGAGATTACTGGATGAGCCTAACACTGAACAAATTAGACAATTAATCGGTGATGCAGAAATTGTATTTATCGATGAAGCTCAGCGCATGCCAACGATCGGTCTGACAGCGAAAATAATTACCGATCAGTTCAAGGAAAAACAGCTCATTTTGAGTGGCTCATCTGCATTTGAACTAAATAGCAGTATTCAGGAACCTTTGACGGGCAGAAAATGGTCATTCAACCTGTTTCCAATAAGTTGGAAGGAATGGCAGGATCATGTTGGATATTTGAAATCAGAGCAGGATTTAGAAAACAGATTGGTTTTCGGTTTTTATCCAGAGGTATTGAATAATTCTGACCATCAAAAGGAGGTGCTGGATGAATTAGTGGAAAGCTATCTGTATAAAGATATATTGAACTATGCAGGGATCCGAAAGCCAGAGGTGATTCAGAAGGTAGTGCAGGCGATTTCATATCAGGTAGGGCAAGAAGTGGTTTATAAAGAAGTAGGTGATTTAGTAGGGTTAGATCCTAAAACGGTTGCAAGCTACATTGATATTTTAGAAAAAGCCTATGTCGTCTTTAGATTACCAGCATATAGCCGGAACCTTCGAAATGAGATCAAAAAAAATCAGAAAATATATTTTTATGACAACGGGGTGAGAAATGCGGTGATTCATGATTACGAAGTTTTTACCACCCGAACTGATAAAGGAGCACTATGGGAGAATTTTTTAATAAGTGAGCGCCTCAAGCAACTGCGATATGCCAAAACTAAATCGGACATGTATTTCTGGAGAACGAAGCAGCAGCAGGAAGTAGATTACGTTGAAGTATCGGGAAAGGCCATTTCGGGGTATGAATTCAAATTGAATCCCAAAAGAAGTATTCGATTTCCAAAAACTTTCATCAAAAATTATTCGGAAGATGTTAAAGGAATTAATCGGGATAACTTTAGGGAATTTGTTTTACCTGATTTTTGAAACGTTCCATCTGTACACCATCGAACATCGGTGTTCAAATTCGAACGGTTTTTCGGGTTAAAAGGGCTTTATCTTTAAATTGAAACGGTTGGCACGCTGTTTGTATGAAGCACATTAAACGTTGCTCAACAGAAAATAAGATTAAATGTTATATCAGTTTTTAAAAATTTCGCTTCGGAACATCACCCGGCACAAGTTCTTTTCAGCCATCAATATCTTTGGGTTGATGCTCAGCATCACTATTTGCATTCCGGCGATAATGATCATCAAACATCAGCTGGAATTCGATGACTTCCATCCACACCCGGACGAAACATTTAGGGTCATTACTCAGGTAAATTACAACAATGCCGATAATGACCGTTTTGCAACGACTCCGATACCATTGACCGAAGCGTTGAAAGAATATGAGTTCGTGGATACAGTGGTGCCAATGTATCGAAACCTGTATGGGAAAGCATCAACCGAAGAAAAAACGCTGAGTCTCTCCGGTTTTTTTACGAGTCCGGGATTTTTTGAGGTGTTCGGTTTTGATCTTGCTTCAGGAAATGAAGAGTTAGCCCTTGCGGAGCCTTTTTCTATAATCCTTACCGAGTATAACGCTCGTCGGTTTTTTGGAGAGGAAGATCCTATGGGAAAAATTTTAACGATTGAAGGAAGCGGTGATTTTACAGTAACGGGCGTCCTCAAAGAAATCCCTTCAAATACGCACATAAGAATTGGAGCATTGGCTTCATTTAGCAGCTTACCCCTATTAGGTCAAAATTCTGGAATGCTCTCAAAACTGAATTCTTGGGATGAATTCGATCGAAATTTGACCTATCTGAAAACGAAAGAAGGAATATCAAAGGAAGATCTTATTGAAACAGTTAAAACAATTTCCGCATCTAAAGTGAACGACCTCGATATGGAAGAATACGTGGATAACTATCAATTTGATGTTCAAACGCTTGATGAAATTTCACCTGGAGAAGTACTTAGAGCTGATATCGGAGCGGGCAAGGCGTACCCAATGGAAAACTTAATTATTTTAATGGTTAACGCGCTTATAATTTTATTAATGGCCTGTTTTAACTACACCAATCTTTCAATTGCACGGGCCCTGAAGAGAGCAAAAGAAGTGGGCGTTTATAAAGTTTTAGGGGCATACCGGTGGCAAGTGATAACCCAATTTGTCATGCAATCTACTCTAATTGCAATGGTGGCGTTAATTTTAGCCTATGGTTTACTTCCCTGGATTCCTCTTCCGTCACGAATAATGGCAGAGGTTCAAAGCATCACTCCCGATCTTACGTTGATGGTCTGGTTTTTGGGTTTTGTGATATTCACCGGCCTGCTTGCAGGTT
>JAVLBT010000095.1:0-11379 GCA_031580945.1 Gracilimonas sp. | reverse complement strand
GTTGGCTTTTTAAATCTTTTGGGAGAAAGTGTAATCCAATCTAACTGACCTGAAAGTGGCGATGATCCACTCGTTTCTATATGTATTTCTAAACCAGCTGATTTTAGCCCAAGAGTGAGCGGCAACAGATCATGTAGCAGAGGTTCCCCTCCGGTTATGACTACAAAAGGAGCTTCACTTTTTTTTGCCACATCTACCAGCTCACGAACTGTTAAATTAGGATGCCCTTCCTCTTCCCAGCTTTCTTTAACATCACACCACCAACAATTTACATCACAACCCGCAGTTCTGATAAAATAGGAGGCCCTGCCTGAATGTGCTCCTTCGCCCTGAATGGTATAAAAATGTTCTACCACCGGATATTCAACATCCCAAATATCCTTTTCAGAAATGATATTCGTTTTTTGTTCGGTTTTAAACATTATCGTCTGTGTATTCAACCCAGCTTGTCTCCGTTTCCCAAACCGTCACTGTTAGCTTTATACCGTCGGGAATCCGGCTTTTAGTTTCTTTATGGATAAATTCTGCAATTCTCTCAGCAGTTGTATTTTCGGGCATCAAATCATTTAAGAACCCATGATCAAATCCACCTTTTTCCGAATCTTTAGCCGCCCACTTTAATTCCTTAAAGTCACAGACCATATCCGGGGTTTCAAGGTACTGTGAAGGATTCAACTTATTTGATTTAGCAGTCATCTTTACCCGGTAAGAATGTCCATGCATTCTACCGCATTTGCCATCATAACCATCTATAAAATGAGCGGCATCAAATTTAAATTCTGTATGTAATGTCCAGGTTGGCATTAGAGAATCAGGATTTTTAACTGGTATTTGTAACTTTATTCAATAAAAAAAGCCACGATTGTGGCATTACTCTAAAATACAGGTTTTTCAACAAAATTACTCAGTTCGCTTAATAGAACAGCCAGAAAGTGTAGTCTCTTGTACCGGAATGTCTTCGGCGTTTGCAATAGCATTCAATGCATCTTCCACATAGGTTTCTTCAACAGCATTTGTGTTACTTGCATTATCATCTATTGCACCATGATATACTAACCTTCTTTTATTATCAAACAAGAATATTTCTGGCGTTCGGGTAGCACCAAAAGCATCCGCTATTATATGGTCCTGATCTAAAGCATAGGTGAAATTGTATCCTTGTTTCTGAGCTCTTCTTCGCATTTCTTCCAGCGATTCACCGCGATCCCGAATACGCTCATTTGAGTTTAAAACGATCATACCAATATCATTGACCTCAGCTTGTGTAGATATGAAGTTGTAGCGGTCTTCCCATTTTGCAACCCAGGGACAGGTGTTCCCGCTAAAAATAACAAGTAACCCATTGATATCTGATTTTTGCGACAAGGTCCAGTTTCTGCCTGAGGTGTCTTCTATTTCCAATTCTCGTACTGGCATTTGTTCACCTATCTGTAGCAATTGTTGGGCTTGGAGTGGGGACCCAGAGAAAACCAACAAGAACAGTATAAAACTTATTTTTTTCATGGCGCCGGAGAACATGCAATTTTGATTCTTGATCTTCCCTATTATACACATTGAAAATAGTAAGTGCACTTTCATTTTGAGCAATCTCAATTTGCCCTTCATTCATCTAATTCAACCGGATCCCAGAAATGTTTTTCAATATCAACAGTATATTCTTCAACAAAAGAAATACCTTCTTGTTGAAGTCGTTCGCGCATGGTATCACCTTCAAAATAAGCCCGGCCTGTTAGCTGTCCCAATCTATTTAGCACCCGATGTGCCGGAATTTGATACCCTGTATCATGTAGTTGATGATTTGTTAACGCATATCCAACCATTCTTGCACCCGATTGCACCCCTAAATACCCTGCAATGGCCCCATATGTGGTAACTTTTCCCATTGGAATCTTAGCGACTACCTCATACACCTTGTGATAGAAATCTGAAGATTTAGTTTTGTTCAAGCCAATATCTTTTTGATTTTGAGGTGATCTTGTGTGATATCACTATTTCTTTCTACAATATTCAGAGCTTTTCTACCCAAGATCTTATATATCTCAAGTATATCAGGAAATTTTTGTAAGGTCTTTATATGGCTTTCTATGGTAGCAAGGTCTCCTCTTGCGATAGGTCCTGTCAAGGCCTCCTCTATGCCAATATCAGAAATATTGGCTGTAGTATTTTCCATCAAAGAAAGTAAAACCTCCAAAATCTTTGATTTATTTATATTTCCACTATCTGAAACGGACGCTGCCAAATCTGCCAATACGACTAAATAATTGGACGCTATAGTTGCTGACAGGTGCAATAGTTTTTTATCCTTTGCATTAACGCGAAGGGCATGCCCTCCCAACTCATCCGCAATATGTTCTAATACTGACACCACAACCTCATCTCCTTCAAGGTCGAACCAGATCTCTTTAAAATCCTCCGTTTGAGGGGTAACGGCTTTCATGGGGTGAAAACAAGCAACTTTGGCTCCTTTTGACTTTAATGGTTTTAATACATCAGATCCAAACGTTCCGGAGCAATGGACCACATATTTACCTACTAATGATTCCATTTTTTCAGCCAGTTCCTTTGCTACTTCAGGAATTACGTTGTCAGAGGTTGTTATAAAAGTAATTTCCCCAATCTCCTCTTCATCAGCTGGTAACTCCATCTCAAAGTGAGTATCAGGATATAAGGAAACTATAGATTCTGAAATTGGCTTATGATGAAATACCGATAGTACCTGATATTTCTTTTGAGAAAATACACGCATCAGAGCTTTCCCCACACGTCCAGGCCCAATAATGGATATACGGGGTTTATTCATCTTAAACTACTTGATGTTCTCGTTGTATAGCATATCCACAAATATGTTTTGCAGATTCAATATGATCCAGGAACTCAACATCATAACCCCATGATCGGGCAACCATAATTCCACTCATGAAAGCCCGGGCGCCTTCAACGGTCTTTTCATTACTATTCAGATAATGCAATAACCCTGATTCATTATTGTCAACGATCAAAGATCGAAGCTTTTCTAATTCATCTGGGCTGGATGCCGGAACATCACAACAAAATACGATGAGTGCATTTTTCTGTAAGAGCAACTCATCCAGCGTAAATGCCAATTCCCGAACAATTGCAGGGTCATAATCTCCAATTTGTAAGCTAACAAGGTCAAAATTATTAAAACAAGCCTGGAGAAACGGCAGCTGTGTATACAAACTCATTTCTTTGCTGTATCCCTCATCTGCAATAAAAAAATCGTCCTCTTCATCACAAAATTCATTTCTCAGATAATCGTTTACCGGAACCGAGCCAAACCTTGATTCGAAGGTGGTATTGGATGGCATGGCTAACTTTTTCTTCAAATGGCCAGTGTAAGATTCTATCACGACAACGGTATCGAATGATTGGTTTTGTACGGTTTTATACGCTGCACATACTTCCCCGACGTTATTTTCATCAAGCTCGTTTGGCACAAATAACATTCGAACCATCTCATCAAGCTTGTTTAAATGGTTGGCGTTTATGATACAGTCTCTTATCTCTTGTTTTGTCAGGTTGTGAACATCCATAATGCTGATTTATGATTACTCAAAAACTAAAAAAGCCCAAAAAAATCTTTCCCTATTCCCGAAGGAACGATTTCTCTGAGCTTTCTCGATATTTAATCAAATTTATTGGCTCTGATAAGCTAATGCTATTTGATGATTTTGTATCCTGAAACTACAAATTTCAAATATATATTCATCATTAAATCTCACTAAGTATTGATTTCCTTTTTTCTTATCGATCTTTACTTCATTTAAGTTAGTTCGAAGGCCGGTCCCTAATGTTTTTACCGCTGCTTCTTTGATCGTCCATAGTTTAACCGGGTCAATTTGACTCAATTGCGATAATTCCTCTTCGTTTAGAATACGGTCAATCACTCTTTGCGATACTTTTCGTTCACAACTTTCTGCGTCAAGACCAATATCAAGCGAAAGAGATATTGCACAAAATACAAGCGATTTAGTATGTGAAAAACTTACAAAAGCCAGCTTATCCTCATATTTGAAATAAGGTTTACCCTGTTGTTGTTTCAGGAGTTCAACATTTGCATATTTAATATCAGAATGACTTATAAGAAATCTAAATAAATGCCGGCCGGTAAGAAATTCTGCTTTTCTTCTGTTGTGTTGAAATGCTTTATACGCTTCTAATTCTGTATCGCTTAAAAGATCATCAGAACGATTGTCTTGGATCTTTGCATATCCGAGCATTACATGATCTGGCCAATATTGAATTTGTTGGGTATTTATCAATTGCATGAAGGCAATCTACAAATTTTAAGATTAGGAGGTAAAAACTGAAGAGCAAAAATAAAGGAGAGCAAGGGATTTACCGCCAAATTTCTTCCTTTTTGGGCATCCGGGTGGAAAGCGGGACAGGCTTCTCATCCCTCCTGCATTTTGAAATGTAATCTATGGGCGCTTATTATGGATGGGGATTCTTAAAAAAATGGCGGAGAGGGAGGGATTCGAACCCTCGGTACCCCGGAAGGGGCACACTCGCTTTCCAGGCGAGCCCGTTCGACCGCTCTGGCACCTCTCCGTTAATAACAATGAATAGCCCGTCGAAGGGCGCCTAAGATAGAAGTATTTCAACCTTATATCAATGAAATTAAAATCCAATTCGAAAAGAGTTTACTACATAGGTACGAACTGCTTTACCATTATCTCTGGCGGGGGTAAATCTCCATTTTGAAGCAGCTTCTGTCACTGTTTCCATGATACCGTAACCTATATCATTAACGATTTCATAGTCATTTCCATCGTATACTCTTATTTCGGAGATGTAAAAATCTTCTACTTCTCCTTTTCTACCTACTAAAAATGTGACTTCAATTCGGGCTTTTACATTTGCTCTTTTCGCTGCATCAGGAATGGTTGGTTCAACGATCCGCAAAAGTCCCGGTTGCTGTTGCGGACTTCCTACAATCTCTCCTTCTCCTGTAGTTTCAGCAGTTCCTTCCACCCCATCCGATTCATACCGAGTAAAGATATCATCGAAATCAGGAAAATCAATCTCTTCTTCTATGATCACATCATTCGGCACCGGAACCGGAACAACTGGTTTAGGAGGAGCAGCGGGTGCCGTCGTTTGTTTAGTTATGATCGCATTTTCGACAAACGTTATTTCTTCTGATAAACGATCCTTTGTGATCTCACGTGGTTCATACGGCTGCTCAGGCCATAAATTAAAAACTCCGATCAATATTAATTCCGCAATAATCAAACAAAGCATAAAGCGATGCTCGTGGTCAAATTCGTCAAAATATATATCCCGGATAAGGTGGATCAAGTTTTTCTCAATTCAGTTAATTCCCGGCTCATGATCTCCCGGGTATGATCTTTCAGCTCTTTCATATCTTCAAAGCCATTTGGATCTATTGGTTCCATAACCTTCAATTTGAACTTAACATTGGGGTTTAGCTTTGCAGATCCCGGCGGCATCGCCTCATAACCTCCATCAATAACCATGGGTTGCAGTAAGAATCCGTGTTCCTGAGCAAGTAAAAATGGTCCATTTTTAAACGGTTTTAGTTCCCCGTTCATTGTGCGAGTTCCTTCCGGGAAAATCATCACTGGAACTAAATCTGTTAATGGTTCAACTAAATTATCCAGTTTTTTGAGGGCTGTTTTACTTTTTCGATTGATCGTAAGGTGTCCGGTCAGCCATACCAACCATCCCATTACAGGAATGTAGGTCAGGCTTCTTTTTGAAACCCATTTCATTTTCCAGGGTAAATGGTATATAAGTGCCATATCCAGAAAACTTTGATGATTGGAAACAAAAACGGTGGGTTTTGAAGGATCAAATTTCTCTGTTCCCTCAAATTCCATAGTCCAGCTTGGACTTGCCACCATCATGCACCGTGCCATGATAGAAAGCGTGAAATTAGGTGCTTTACGATATTTGTCGAATGGAAAAGTGATCAAAAAAACGAGCGATATGATCACAAAAAAAATTAAAAACAACAATGAGAAGTACGTAAAAACAAAAATGCTAAATAATGTGCGGCCCATTACTCTTTTAAACTTAATAGTGCTTTTCTAACAAATCCATTATTCTGTTTTAGAAGTTTTCGGGCTTCATCAAAAGAAAGCTCTCCTATAGCCATAACCAATGCTGTTTTAACGTGGCCTGAAGTTTCATTCAACAAATCTTCCGCTTTATCATAATCACATTTTGAAAAGATCATTAAAATACGTTTGGCTCTTTCAACTAACTTTTCATTTGTGAGCATCAAGTCAACCATTACGTTTTCATAGATTTTTCCCTGCCTTATCATGGCTCCGGTCGTGATCATATTTAATACCATTTTTTGGGCTGTCCCGCTTTTCATGCGTGTACTACCCATGATCACTTCCGGACCCACTGGAACATCAATGAGGTAATCAACATCCAGATCGATTTGTTCACCTGGAACTGTAGTAACTAAAATAGTTCGGCAACCTCTTTTTGAAGCTTCCTTGATGGCACCATGTACATATGGAGTACGGCCGCTTGCTGCTAATCCACAAACAATATCGGGTGGGGCCACATCCACTTTATCAACATCCATTGCTCCATTTTCTTCCCGGTCTTCTGCGCCTTCTTTTGCTACATACATGGCTTCTTCTCCACCTGCAATAAATCCTTGTACCTGCTCAGGTTTTGTGCCAAAAGTAGGCGGACATTCAGCTGCATCGAGTACACCTAAACGGCCACTGGTTCCTGCGCCAAAATACAATAATCGGCCTCCCAGGCTAAACGCATCACTTACCAGATCTATGACCTGGGCTATGACCTTCTTCTTTCTCCCAACTTCTTCAGCAACTTTTTTGTCTTCATTATTGATGATTTCTGCAATTTCTTCAGCTGAAGAAAGGTCGATCTGCATGGAGGCAGGATTTCTTTTCTCAGTTGCTAAGTTTTCAAGTTTGGAAAATAGTTTTTTTCGCTCTTCTGAATTCTTCATTCTTTAATTAATTCCTTCTTTTTTTCCACCAAAGTGTAGATTCGCCTGCTTCGGCCATTTCTTTGGGAATATCACCTTTTTCCTGTGTATTGTTTCTCAATAATGAAGCGGCAAGGGCTATATGATCGGGTGGTAATTCAGGCTGCATCTTTTCAGGAGTAAAATGGTCCGGAACAAAATGGGTATCATATTTTGCTTCTATAAATGCTTCATGATTGAGGGTAAATTCACAAAATGGAATGGTTGTTTTACAACCGGCAATTTCATATTCATCCAGCGCTCGCAACATTCGTTTTCTTGCTGTCTCACGATCAGGACCATGAACGCTTAGTTTTGAGATCATAGGATCGTAGTTAATGGTGATCTGCTGTCCTTCCTCCACGCCAGCATCTACCCGAATTCCAGAACCTGTTGGTACACGGTGTTTCTTTAATAAACCTGTGCTGGGTAAAAAATTATCAGCCGGATCTTCGGCATAAATACGGCACTCAATAGCGTGACCATTTATCGCAAGGTCTTCCTGCTTAAAAGGAAGCTCTTTGCCTTCTGCAACTAAAATTTGTAGTGCCACAAGGTCAGTCCCGGTGATCATTTCTGTTACCGGGTGTTCAACCTGGAGTCGGGTGTTCATTTCCAGAAAATAAAAATTAAGATGTTTATCAACTAAGAACTCGATTGTACCTGCCCCTACATAATCACATGCTTTTGCTGCTTTAATAGCTGCAATGGACATTTCTTTTCGGAGTTCGGGGGTTAATAAAGCACATGGGGCTTCTTCAATTACTTTTTGGTGGCGTCGCTGAACCGAACACTCCCGGTCATAAACGTGAAGTACATTGCCATGTGTGTCTGCCATGATCTGAAATTCAACATGCCGGGGTTCTTCAAGATATTTTTCTATATAGATCCGGTCATCTCCAAAAGCATTCTTAGCTTCTGATTTTGCTGCTTTAATATTCGCCTCAAATTCCTCTTTTTTATGGACAATTCTCATCCCTTTACCTCCACCTCCGGCTGCCGCCTTTACCAAAATCGGATATCCAATTTCATCTGCGACTCGTCTTGCTTCTTCAATATCTTTTAGCTCACTTTTAAGTCCGGGTGGCGTAGGAATGTTATGTTGACTCATTAGTTCCCTTGCTTCTGTTTTATCCCCCATCAAGCTGATAGCTTTAGGTTTTGGGCCAATAAATATGACCCCCTCTTTTTGACAGCGTTCTGCAAATACCGCATTTTCGCTTAAAAACCCATATCCGGGATGAATGGCATCAGCTCCAGTCTGTTTTGCAGCCCCAATGATCTTGTCTATCACAAGATAGCTTTCCGATGATGCTGCTTCACCGATGAAAACAGCTTCATCTGCATGAAGTACATGGGGGGAATGAGCATCTGGGCGTGAGTAAACTGCTACCGTTTTTATTCCTAACTCTTTACAGGTATGTATTACACGAAGTGCTATTTCGCCCCTGTTTGCAATCAGAATCTTCTTAATTTGAGCCATAAAGTCCGGTTTTTGTTTTTTCTAATAATAGGACTTTAAGCAATGATTCTCCACGTAGAAAACAGGATTAACTCGCAGATTTCATTTCCATAAATACACGGGGCAAGATAGACAGTTTTTCAGTGTAATTTAGATAAGCACGGGTATTGAATACGTTGAAATCATTTTCCTCAATTTTGTTCAATATCCTGCTATAATTATGGCGAGCTAAGTAAACCGGTAATCTACTATCACTGGAAAGCATTGATATTCCAATATCAGCCTTTTCATAATACGTTCTGGCTCTATTTATTTGAAATTTCATCAATGCTATAAATTTATCGTTTTTCAGATTTGCAAATAGTTCCTCTTCGGTTATGTTGAATCTTCTCAGCTCATCCTGGGGAATGTAGATTCTATTTCTTCTCAAATCTTCCCCAATATCACGTAAAATATTGGTTAGCTGCATGGCAATTCCAAGATCAATTGCATAGTCAAGAGCCTGCGGATTTGTATATCCGAATACTTCGCTTGTCATCAACCCTACGACAGATGCTACTTTATAGGAATAGTCATAAACTTCATCAAAGTTTTTAAATCTGGATTTCGTCAGATCCGTTTTTACTCCTTCCATAAGCAAGAATGGCAAATCTATTGAAATATCATATTTCTTCAGCGTATCAGAGAATGCTTCTAAGATAGGATCATTTACTTTTTTCCCGTTATATACCTTGACCAGTCTTTGTTTGAAAGCATCTAATTTCTCATCGACTTCTTCTACGGTAATTTTTTTATTGAGGACGAGATCTTCAGCTTCATCCACCAAATCATCCAGATAGCGGCACAAACCATATATAGCGAAGATTCCTCGCTGTTTTTCATTGGGTAGAAAGCGGGTAGCCATATAAAAAGTTTTAGCGTGCTCTCTTGTTATGTATCTGCAATGCGAGTAAGCCTGCCGTAAACTGTCATCTTTTAGATCTTCAATGACAGAACGATGAAACGCTGTTTTCTCGTACAGTGGGCGTAAAATATGATATGGTATACTAAGTAGATTTGTCATGACTTTCTCTTCTATCAAAATAAAGCCTAAAACAATACAAAATAGTTCCAGCAAAGGGATAATTATTTGGTAATAACATTTTCAGATGGATATGTTTATACTTGAATCTCGAAATAGTTATATTTCCAAAATATGACTCTTAATATAATTAATCGATACATTAACATTCGCTAAATAGTTAAGCCAAATGAATAAAAAAGTAACAATATATGAAGTTGCTAAAAAGGCTGAAGTTGCAATTTCTACGGTTTCAAGGGTACTGAACGGGTCCGAAAATGTATCAGATAAAACAAAAGAAAAAGTTGAAAAGGCGATTCAGGAATTGAATTTTCGCCCACAGGTGAGTGCCCGTAAATTAGCCAGTAAAGAGCCCCAAATGCTGGCCATTGCGGTCCCTTCATTTACGACACCTTATTTCAATGAAGTATTAAAAGGGTTGAAAGATGAGATCAAAAAAATGGACCTTGATATCATCATGTATAACACCGGATCTAAAGATCCTGAAGAAGGTGTACAAAACTTTTTTGACCGTGGTACAGCAGATGCAGTTATACTTCTATCTATAAATGTCAGTGAAAAAGTTCATCAGCTCATACAAGCTACTCAAACACCAGCTGTTTTAGTTAATTCTTCTCACCCTTCCTACAATTATTTTATGCTCAATGATTATCAGGGAGGATATCTTGCAGGTGAACACCTGGTTAAACAGGGTTTCGAAAAATTAGGAATGATCACCAGCATTGTTGAGTCTCAAAGTTCTACAGAACGGAAACGAGGATTTACGGACGCTCTTAAAAATTATAAGATGAAGATCAATACTCACCTGTTTATGAGCGGGGATACAACTAAACATGGTGGATTTACTGAAGAAGCCGGTTTTGAGGCAATTTATAAATTTGAAAAACAAGGTGAATTTCCTGATGCTATTTTCTGCTCAAATGATACACAAGCTGTAGGTGCTATTTATGCGCTATCGAAGTTGGGAATGCGCGTACCTGATGATATTGGTATAATGGGTTATGATAACATCAAACTCAGTAAGTATCTTGAGCTTACAACTATTGACCAAAAGATGTATACCATTGGTGTTCAGGCTACCAAACGACTAGCTGAGATCATAGAAAAACCTGACGACGAACTTTATCAAACCACCATTAATCCTGTTTTAGTACAGCGTGGTTCAACCAAAAATATGAAGAAGGCATAGTGAAAACTTCTTTTTCAGTTCAGGAAGCTTTAGATAACTGTATAAATTCGACCAATGTACCTGATCTTCCTCCACCCTACATAGGTAAAGTTCGGGACGTATATGAGCTTGAAAATGATCAATTAGGAATTGTTGTCTGTGATCGAATTTCTGCTTTTGATCATATTATGAAGCAAGCAATTCCATTTAAAGGCCAGATTCTTAACCAACTTGCTGCATTTTCGTTCAGGAAAGTCGAGGATATTATACAGACGCATGTTATTGATGTTCCCCATCCCAATGTTACTATCGCAAAAAAATGTGAAACTATTCCCATTGAAGTAGTCGTTCGGGGATACCTGACTGGGCATGCCTGGCGAGTATATAATTCTGGAAAACGAGTTTTATGTGGTGTTGAATTACCAGAAGGACTTAAAGAGCACGATAAGTTTCCCAAACCAATCTTAACTCCTGCAACCAAAGCAGAAGAAGGACATGATGAGGATATCTCAGAAGAAGAAATTATTTCCAGAGAAATCGTGGATCCTGTTCTTTGGAAAGAAATCAAAAAGGTAGCTTTTAACCTCTTTGAGCGGGGCACCGAGGTAGCTGCAAAGCAAGGACTCATTCTTGTTGATACGAAATATGAATTTGGTATCCACAATGGT
>JAVLBT010000094.1:0-11396 GCA_031580945.1 Gracilimonas sp. | reverse complement strand
TTCTGATGCTACCATTGAAACTGCAGACGTTGTTATTCAAAACGATCAGCCCTCTAAGATATTGACGGGAATTGAGATCAGTAAAGTTACACAGCGCATCGTCTGGCAAAATATAGGCTTCGCACTAGGCGTTAAAATTCTCGTAATGGTACTTGCAGCTTTTGGATTGGCATCTATGTGGGAAGCCATTTTTGCGGATGTAGGTGTTGCCCTGATAGCTATCGCTAATGCTATACGTATTCAGTATAATTTTTCCAATGCAGATTCTTTTTGGGATTTTTTCCGGTCTGATAATGCAATAGAAAACACCGCTTCCCCCGCTTGTTGCAACACTTGTTAACTTAAAATGAGCTTGATATAAGAAATGAGGTTAACAGGCTTAAAAATAGCGATTACGGGCATTACCAACAAATATGTCGGGACAGGTTCGGCGCAAAATGACCACTCAACGTATAAAAACACTTAACCTTATCGAACTTAGGTTAACTTAGATCCACCGATTTACTTTTTCGGAGTATTCTATAAAATCTGATCCAAATTTTTGCCTCATAACTACTTCTTCCGGCTTGACCTGAAATTCATTCATGTACCAGATAAAAATAGGAATAACCAGGAATGACCATAAGTTCCCAAAATAAATTCCAATTCCAACTAAGCAAAAAAGCAAACCCGCATACATAGGGTTTCTGGAGAACCTATAAACTCCGGATGTTACCAGTTTACTTGTATTTTCGGGTTTATGAGGATTCACAGTCGTTGATAACTTGGTAAATTCAAATACTCCTAAAATCCCAACGATCACCCCAAAACCAATGAAGAGAACTGCTACCCATTTTTGGTATAAAAACTCCAGCCTTTGTGCTGCAATCAACCAATTGATGCCCCACATTAGCGCAACACAAATGAAAAAAAGGAGAGCCGGGGGAATTTTAAGTTTCATCAGATATTATCCAGTGATTTTCGTTCGGGATTCTGCAGTTTTTTGTAGTCACTCATACTCATTCCCGTGATACTCTTGAATTGTCTGGAAAGATGCTGCAGGTTCTTATACCCAAGCTGATATGCGATCTCACTGAAGCTCTGGTTATCATATTCCACCAATTCCTTGGCTTTTTCGATCTTCAACCTGATAAAATATTTTTCAATGGTAAGTTTTTCCTTTCTTGAGAAGATCCTTGAAATGTTTGCGTAGCTTTTAGTCAACCGTTTTGCCAAATACTCGGATAGTGACCGATCATCCGTTTCAAGGTCACCTGATTCTACCCATTCTATCAAACTGATCTTTACCTTCTCCACCAACACCGACTCATCATCTTTGATCAATCCGAAGTTAAATCGTTCAAGTTCTTTTTCGATCTCCTGCATACTTGGCCTATTTCCTGATCGCCTCACTTTTGCTTTTCCAAGCTGTATGTGATCAACTTCCAAACCCATTGCTGACAAAGCCGTTTCGATGACCATTTCGCAACGATCACAAACCATATTTTTGATATGCAGCGTTAGTTCTTCCATAGCATTTAAATAAACAGAAGTACAATAAACTCCATTCGAAGTAAATCTACGTTACAAAATTCCGACAAAGATTTATCCAATTTGGGCTACTTATTCAAACTGGCCAATGCTTTTTTAATGATGACCGAGGCATCATTTCCATCGGTTTCTTTTAGTGCCTTCATCACCGCCTGCTCCGATTCTTTTTTCTTGAATCCAAGTGCTTCGAGTGCAGAAATGGCTTCTCCGGTGATACTTGAATCAGAAGAACTCGTAGGTGTAACACCTGCTGAAGCCGCATATTCAGCCAATTTATCTTTCAATTCTACTATAATACGCTGCGCCGTTTTTTTTCCAATTCCGGGCACTTTTGAAAGGGTGCTTTCTTCCCCATTGGTTATGGCCCCTATGAGCTGATCTGCGGGTAAACCGGATAAAATAGTGAGTCCCAATTTTGGACCAACTCCTTTTACCGTAATCAACTTTTCAAAGAGCGCTTTTTCATCTGTTGAAAAGAATCCAAATAGTCGCTGATCGCTGTCCGTAATGTGATGATATATGAGCAATTTCACTTCAGAGCCCGCACTTTCCAACTGCTCCTGAGTGATAGAAGAAATTTCCACAGAATAGCCCACCCCACTTACATCTAAAACGACTTCGCCTTCGTGTTTTTCTTCGATATATCCTTTTAAAAATGCGATCATGTATTCTTCAATCTTGCTCGTTTAAACATTTAGATTCCCGCCTTCACGGGAATGACTTTTAACCCAACCTACCAAACTTGTTCAAGCGTCCGCTTGGACAAACTACATTTCTAAACCCTCGTTCCGTAGCTCCGCTGCGGAATGCTTCTTTGAGGCTCTGCCTCACGCTTAGAAAACACCCAAACCTTTGAAAACAAAACCTATATACCCTTAACGCGATCCGGATTGTCGGCTACGAAACTGGCCCAGTCTCCTTTGGCGTTGTTCTGGTGCGTTTTCTTTTGGGCTGAACCGGGAATTCCTTTGCCTTTCATTAAATGGCACCAGGCTACCGCAAGGGCATCGGTGGCATCATTAGATAATTTTTCATCGGGCAGTTTCACCATTTTATTCAGCATAAAAGCCACCTGCTCTTTGCTCGCATTTCCGTTTCCGGTAATAGACTTCTTCACAACTTTTGGGAAATACTCTACTGCCTGCAATCCGTTGTTGGTAATGGCCAACATGGCTGCAGCTTGTGCTCGCCCCAACTTCAACATTGCCATGGGATCAACCCCATAAACCGGTGTTTCTACCGCGCAAGCCGTGGGTTTATTAGAGCGAATAATGCCTGAAATTTTATCAAAGATAACCTGCAGTCGCTCGGCGTGATCATCAATATCGGCCATACGGATCACATCACACCGCAAGGCAATCAGCTTTCCATTTTCTTCCGTCAACAGTGCATAGCCTGTATTTCGGGAACCGGGATCAATACCGAGGATGATGTCGGACATTGGTTGTCGGACTGGGTTTTTATTTCAACTTCAAAAAGACCGGTCAGGTTCTAAAAACCTGACCGGTCTTTATTTTAATAGCGCAGAATTAGTCTTCGTCAGAATATAGTTTGGCAAGATCATCGATCATTTCTTCAGAAATACCTGCCGTCACAAAACCGCCGTCATGATACAGATTCTGCATAGTGACTTTTCGGGTAAGATCTGAGAATAATGTTACGCAATAATCAGCACATTCATCAGCAGATGGATTTCCCATTGGGGCAATCTTTTCGGCAAAAGTAAACATGCCGTCAAATCCTTTGATACCTGTACCGGCTGAAGTCTTCGTTGGAGCCTGGGAAACCGTGTTCACGCGAATGCCTCGTTTTGCTAAACGACTTCCATAATTTCGGGCAATGCTTTCAAGAAGTGCTTTGGCGTCGTTCATATCCGAATATTTTGAGAATATTCGTTGCGCTCCGATGTAAGAAAGCGCCACTACGCTTCCACCATCATTGAGCGTTTCTGTTTTTTCAGCGTGATGAAGAACGCGATGCAATGATATTGCAGAAATGTCTAATGTTTGCTGCAGCCAGTTATAATTCAGGTCGGTATACTCTTGTTTTTTCCGAACATTGGGCGACATCCCAACAGCATGCAGAATAAAATCTACCCCACCGCCCAGATGTTCTTTAGATTTATTCATCAATTCTATGATCTCATCATCCTTTGTTACATCACAAGGAATGATGGGGGCTCCTGTTTCTTCCCCTAATGCATCCAAAGCTCCCAACCGAAGTGCAACCGGAGCATTTGTCAATACAAAATCTGCACCTTCACGCTTACAAGCCAAGGCAATACGCCAGGCGATACTTCGCTCATCCAGTGCTCCAAAAATTATACCTTTTTTTCCTTTTAATAATCCGTAACCGTCGCTCATTATCTGATAGATTTCTTATTGTTTTTCGAGATGAAAGAAAATCCCATTTATTAACATAAAATGATAGCGATAAATAGATTAAGAAGTAAAGGTAGCCTCAGGAGCCTATTCTACCTCTTCAACAGCAATTATTTGGCGATTCTGGATCTGGAACACCGTCCATTCAGTTCCAGTCTGATTTTTATCTATTCTGAATAATCCCATCAGTCGGTTATCCCCATAAATTCTGACCACCGCTTTTGATTCGTTGGCAAGGCTCTGGGAATTATCATCTCTTCGATCGCTGAAATTATGGACCTTATAGGTATAAACATCCCGCTCATTGACTTCATTGACCGTGATGGTTTCCGGGCCATTTCCATTGGTATCATCGCGGTCCAGCTTTGCCATGCCGTCGTCGCTGGTTCGCTTGTCGCGGTAAGAAATATGATAACCATTCTCTTTAACGAGATGAGCATCAAGGTCTCGTGGCCGATCTCCCCAATCAAGGACAATACGAATGGATTCCGGCCTCATATCTGGAGAAACAGAGATCCTGTTTTGGAATATTGTTCCCAACATAATTTCTAAATCAAAATCAGCGGATATAAATCCCTCTTTCTGGAAAAAAACCGGAATTTGCCCATTTTCAACATCGGTTTTAAAAATGGCCCTTCCCTCATAATCCGTCGTATATTCTTGTCCGTCAATCACAACGGTAGCACCCGTTACGTAATCGCCATTCAATGCATTGATGAATCGAAGTGTGAGCTCGCCGGTTTTCATTTCCCTGAAGATATCTTCAGAACGATCTTTGATCCTCGTGTCTTCGTCTTCAACTTGGGCAAATGCAATTGAGGTTATCAAAAGTAGATTTATAACGGAAAGAGTAAGTACCCTTAATTTGCTTGTTTTAGCCATGATATTTAATTGGTTATTGTTCCCCGTTTTCGAAAATAGTAAAATTACAACGCATCGCACATTAATTTATTTAATGTTTATTCCTTTTTTACTGATTATTCAAGTGGAAGTTCCAATTGTTCCCAAACTGTTTTCTCATTCAAATTTAAATTGGATAAGGTAATACCTAATAAACGGACCGGGCGTTTTCCTACTTCCGTCTCCTCAAGCAGTTTTCGAACTACGTCCATGATGTCCCGATATCGGTTGGTATGATGAGGCAGGGAATAGCTTCGGGTAATGGTGTCAAAATCATCATAACGCACTTTTAGGGTAATGGTTTTGCCTGCCGCATTGATCTTTTTCATTCCCTCGGTAATGGTTTGTGCCAATTCATCCAGAAAATTATGGATCCACTCCATGCTGTCAATATCTTCTGAAAAGGTACGCTCTTTTCCATATGACTTCCGGACCCGGTGCGGTTTAACCTCCCGATGATCAATTCCACGAACAATCTGATAATAGAATCGTCCCGACTTCCCAAAGGCTTTTACCAGGTCAATTTGACTCCACTTCTTCAGATCGGCTCCGGATTTAATTCCAACTGCATGCATTTTTTTCTGGGTCGCCTTTCCCACGCCATAAAAATCTTTGATGGGTAGTTCTTCCAGAAAGTCCTCTGCTTTTTCGGGAGTAATAAGTGTAAGTCCGTTTGGCTTGTTTACATCTGAAGCCACTTTAGCTAAAAACTTGTTGTGAGCTATCCCAGCTGAAGCTGTAAGTTTGGTCTTTTCATAAATACGTTCTCTTATTTCTTTTGCGATCAGCGTGGCTGATGGAATATTTTTATGATTTTCTGTTACATCCAGAAATGCCTCATCCAAAGATAATGGCTCCACCAGATCGGTGTATTCAAAAAAGATCTCCCGAATTTGCTGCGATGCTTTCTTATAAGCATCAAATCGAGTTTTCACGAAAATACCATGAGGACAAAGCCGTACAGCTTTTGAAGCCGGCATCGCGGAGTGCACCCCATATTTACGCGCCTCATAACTTGCGGTTGCTACCACACCACGGCCACTTGGTGAACCTCCTACAATTACAGGTTTCCCTCGTAATTCAGGATTATCCCGCTGTTCCACAGCTGCATAAAAAGCATCCATATCAACGTGAATAATTTTTCGTACGGGAAATGAATATTCCATAACATAAATTACACATATAACCTCACATTAAAAAGAATCGGATACTCTAATTTTGGAACATTAGGTGATGGTAAGGCATTTAATTAAACAGAGAATAAAATAAATAATTACCGAAATGCGATATCTTACGCTTTATTTTTCAAGCATTCTTATTTTAACATTACTGATAGGTGGTTGCATCGAAAATTCATCCGGGCCTGATTTTGATGATGATTCTTATGCTCATGATGAAAACCCGGGACTTTCCGCCAATGACTTCCTTTCCGACGAAACCTTCTCCCATCTCGAAGTTGAAATTGATTACATGACAGGATTTGCTCCCGACCAGGATGCCCTCGCCAACCTGAGAGCTTTTTTAGATCTTCGGCTCAACAAAACATCGGTTACCCTGATGGAACCCACTGAAATTTCTGCGGATGGACAATCATCCTACACCGCCAATGAGATCCGCGATTTGGAGGAGGAACATCGGGATCATTATACGCAAAAGGAAGACAGCACATTACGAGCCTACATGATTATTGTTGACGGTTCTTTCGAAGATGGCAGCGTCTTGGGAATTGCGTATTACAATACCTCTTCTGCTTTTTTTGGAGCTACCTATGATCGCGTAAGCGGACCTTCACTAAATCAACCTTCAAGATCGCTCACTGAGTCCGTTTCTTTTCGGCATGAATTTGGGCACTTGCTTGGATTGGTGAATGTACCCGGATCCGGAACCGATATGCAAACCGATCACCAGGATGATGAACATGGGAATCATTGTACCGATGAAAGCTGCCTGATGTATTACGCCATGGAGAATTCCGGCTTATTTGATCGATTTTTAGGGGAAGAGATTCCATCCCTCGATGAAAATTGCATAGCTGATATTCGGGCCAATGATGGAGAGTAACTTGAATCTCTACTTTGCATACGGCTCCAACCTACATCCTATCCGGCTGGAAGAAAGACTTGGAAAAACACCGTATATGGGAAAAGGAAAACTACATTCTACAGAGATCCATTTTCATAAAACAGGAAGCGATGGTTCGGGCAAAGCTACCATTCAAAGTTCAAACGATCTTGACAGTGTGGTTTGGGGGGCCGTGTATAATCTTTCCCAAAAGCAGGAAAAAATTCTGGATAAATTTGAGTCTTTAGGAGCCGGATACAACAAACTTTTTGTAGATGTAGAATTTGAGAACGGAGAAACCAGAACCTGTTTTACTTACCAGGGGATGACAGATTATGTGGATTTCGATAATCTTCCCTTTCACTGGTATAAGCAGTTGGTAATCGCTGGTGCAGAATATCTAAAATTTCCCCAGAACTATCTTAGCTATCTTCTTAATGTTGAGTCTGTGGAAGATCCAAATTCGAAAAGAGCCTCTGTAAATCAGCGTCTGCTCAAACTTATGGATGAAAAGAAATAACAGGCCTACTCAAGGAGTTCTTCACCGAAAATCTATCTGTTGGTAACTTATAATAAGAGTGCTCATATTCTATTCAATGAAACACCCTCGCAGGGCCGGATAGCATTATGGCCCGTACGCTGTGAAATGCCTTAATATCTTAGTATGGGAATGCTGATTCTTTAATCGAACTCCGGTTCTTAGATCTTATCCAAGGCTAATTTATAGGTTGGATCTTCCATCACGTTCACATCGATGATGGCATCTGCATTGTGAAGCATTTTTCGGCAATCTTTACTTAGATGTTTGAGGTGCACTTTTTTCCCAACTTTGTGGTAGCGCTCGGTGATCTTGTTCAAAGCTTCAATGGCCGACATATCCACTACGCGGCTTTCCTCAAAATCGATGATGATCTCATCCGGATCGTTCAGTACATCGAATTTTGAGTTAAACACAGTAACAGAACCGAAGAAAAGTGGGCCGTAGATCTCATAATGCTTGATTCCATCCTCATCGATATGCTTACGTGCCCGAATTCTCTTGGCGTTATCCCATGCAAATACCAACGCAGCAATGATCACCCCGATCAATACCGCAAGAGCCAGGTTATGCAACACTGCTGTGACTAAAGTCACCATCACCATCACAAAAATATCAGAATTGGGCATTCGGGTGAATGTTTTTAAACTCGCCCACTCAAAAGTTCCAATGGCTACCATGATCATCAATCCGGTAAGAGCCGCCATGGGTAATAATTCGATCATTTCAGAGCCAAACATGATAAATACCAGCAACATCACGGCCGCAACAATACCAGAAATCCGGGTACGAGCACCTGAGGAAACATTGATCAAACTTTGACCGATCATAGCACAACCGCCCATTCCCGAAAAGAAGCCTGAGAAAATATTTGCTGCACCCTGAGCTACAGCTTCCTGATTTCCGTTGCCTCGGGTTTCAGTGATCTCATCGATTATATTCAGCGTAAGCAAACTTTCGATCAAACCAACACCTGCCATGATCACTGAGTAGGGTAGTATTACCATGAAAGCCTCCCAGGTAAAGGGAATTTGAGGAATGTGAAAGGGTGGGAATCCGCCCTGAATGGAAGCTATATCTCCTACGGTTCTGGTCTCTATTCCAAATACCACAACAATCGCAAAAATGGTTAAAATGGCTACCAGTGATGCCGGAATTTTCTTACTGAATTTGGGCAGTCCCCAGATGATCACCATGGTCAGCACCACTAATCCAAGTAGTACATATAGCGATTGTCCGGTCATCCATTCTCCGGAAGGGGTTTTGAACTGATCCAGCTGCGACATAAAGATGATAACGGCCAAGCCATTCACAAACCCAAAGATGACCGGATGAGGAACCAAGCGCATTAGTTTACCCAGCTTCAATAAACCCGCTCCAATTTGTATCAATCCAGCCAAAACTACGGCAGCAAAAATATATTCAGGTCCATGAGATACTGCCAATGCGACCAATATTACCGCAACAGCGCCGGTTGCGCCAGAGATCATACCGGGCCGGCCTCCAATAATTGAGGTTACTAACCCCACCATAAAGGCTGCGTATAAACCTGTGAGAGGTGAGAGTCCCGCGATCATAGCAAAAGCCACAGCTTCCGGTATCAGCGCTAATGAAACGGTGATACCTGCTAAAATCTCGGTTTTATAATCGATTTTATCATTGAGACCAAAAAGGTCTAAATATTTTTTCATATAGTTTTAATCGTACTTCTGTTAGGAATTTATTGTTGGGATGAATTCTGACTGTAGATGAGCTTATTCGAGAAATGAGATGCAGAATTGTTTAATTATAACGACTAAAAGTACGCAACTAATTCGTCGTATTGTATCGAATCAATACCTTTTCCGTGTTATGAAATCATGAACTTAGTTGCATTTCCCTAAATTAAAATTGTAAGCGTTTTTCCAAAGAAATAATCCACACTCATTATTTATTTAAATGTTCTCACGGTTCTATAAAAGTCCAACTTCACCCTTAAATGAGTAACTCCGTTAAACTATTTTGCTGCTATATCTTTTGAACCTGTGCGGGAATTTGTTTTTTCAATACTGATGTAGATTATTTAGAATAATTTTAAATCACTTGTTCTGAGAAACTAAGAAGCTATTTAATCTTGTTATTCAAACAACCGATAATAAAAATTATCTGATATGGAAAAGCCTATTAAATGTCCAGAATGCGGAGCTACCGCAGTCGATCCCTGCCAGATCAAACCTAAAAGGCAAGATGACTGCGTTCGAAAAGAATAACCTCAAACAGAAGATTACATATGAAGCCGCGTAGAGTCTACGTGGCTTTTTTATGCACGTACTTTTAGCAGAGCATTATCCCTGCTTAAATTTGAATAGATTTTCAGCCCCTACTTTTTCTTCCCCCTGGCTGAGTGCATACTGCGAATCAAAAAGCACGATCGGATTCTCTTCCATGTCTTTGGTGACATGGGTTGAATAACTTGATTCCAGTTTATCTATTACATCATCACGATCATTGGGCAACCAGCGGGCACAATGATAAGAAACCGGTGTTTTGATAAGTTCGACCCCATATTCCGTTAGCATACGATGCTCCACCACCTCAAACTGAAGTACTCCTACCGTACCAAGCAGCAACTCATTGCCAACGCCATTGGGAACTTCAAATACATGTACCACTCCTTCTTCAGATAGCTGCCTTAGTCCTTCCCTCAATTGCTTTCTTTTAAATGGATCTTTCGTCGCCACTTTCTGAAAATGCTCCGGCGTAAATAGTGGAATCACATCAAACTTCACTTCATTGGATTCATAGATCGTGCTGCCAATACGGAATGAACCGGGATTAAAGATCGAGACAATATCACCGGGATAGGCTTCTTCCATTAACTGCCGGTCATCACCCATCAGTGTGTGTGGGGTAGACATTTTCACTTTTTTGTTGATGCCAGCGACCGTCACTTGTTGCCCTCGTTCGAACTTACCGGATGCCACACGAATAAAGGCTGCGCAATCCCGGTGATCGGGATTCATATTGGCCTGCATCTTGAAAATAAAGCCAGAAAAACCGTCATTCAGGTCCCGGGTAACTCCATCGGGCGTTTTGTATTGCTGTGGATGCGGGGCCAGCTGATGAAAATAATTTAAGAATACATCCAAGCCAAAGTTATGTAAAGCCGAACCAAAGAAAACAGGTGTAACTTTTCCCGTTGCGTAAGCTCGTTGATCCATATTTTCATACATATCATCGATCAGCATCACTTCTTCTTCAAAAGCCTCTTTTTCCGTTTTGGACATGGATGACTTTGCAAGTGCATCCTCAAGGTCCAGCACTTCCGTGACTGCTTTTTTCGCACCATGCTCCGACTTTTGGTACATATGAACTTTCTTCCCAATAGCATCATAGATTCCCTGAAATTTTTGCCCGTAACCCATAGGCCAGCTTGCAGGTACCGCTTCAATGCCAAGTTTACTTTCTACATTACTCAAAACTTCCAAAGGTTCCATACCGGGACGATCACATTTATTCACAAACGTGATCACCGGCACTTCCCGAAGTTTACAAACCTCAAATAATTTCTCTGTCTGCTCCTCAACGCCTTTAGCAACGTCAATCACCATCAAGCCACAGTCAGCCGCTACAAGTGTACGGAGTGTGTCTTCAGAAAAATCCTTGTGACCGGGTGTATCCAGCAGGTTGTATTTGATGTTGTCTTTCTCAAATCGGAGTACAGAAGAGGTCACGGAAATTCCTCGTTCCTGCTCTATCGACATCCAGTCGGAAGCGGCATGCCGACTTGCTTTTCGGGCACGGATTGAACCGGCCTCGTGCAGGGCTCCACCATACAGCAATAGCTTCTCGGTGAGGGTGGTTTTACCTGCATCGGGGTGAGAAATAATGGCGAAAGTGCGTCTCTTTTTCGCTTCTTTAGTAATTTGGGATTCGGCTGTGGCCGTACTCATAGTATTTCTTTCAGCTTGATTGAAGTCTTAAAGATACGGCCTTTTTGTTGAAGT
>JAVLBT010000093.1:0-11583 GCA_031580945.1 Gracilimonas sp. | reverse complement strand
CCATCTCGAGCATGATTTCTGTATTCCCATCGGTTATGTCTTTAAGGTAGCTTAGATCAATTTTTGCCATGACTTTTCTATTTAAGCCCAAGTTAAACGTGTTTATTTTCGTTATCATGAAACAGATCAATTATTCTGTCTGCTTATGACATAGAAGTCCCAAGTGTTAAGTATATGTAAAATGCACACCTTTTAATATTAAAAAGTCCGTTTTAGCCGGTAAAAATTACGATACCTACCAAAACTAATACCACTACTTTAAATAAAATTGCCTTCCAGTTTTTCATTGATCAATAAAGAAAATGTATTTTTATATTTAGACGAGAATAGATTGAAAGGAATTTTCTAATCAAAATCAAATTATCCACAAAGATTTATTAAAATATTTTTAGAAAATAATTACGTAAAGGCGTGTTTAGGAACAGAATTTTAGCGAAGGTTGTAATAAATCGTTAAAATTATCCACAATTATTCAACAGTTACACTTTTGGCTAAGTTTCTGGGTTGGTCTATATTACATCCCCGGTTCACAGCGATGAAATATGAAAGTAGTTGAAGTGGTATTACTGAGAGGAGGGGGGAGAATACATCCAATGTTTCAGGAATTACTGTACTAAATTCGGCAAGATCAGAAACTTCATTATTTTCCGAAGTGGTTATCGCTATAATTCTTCCTTTCCTTGCTTTTACCTCTTCAATATTACTGATCATTTTATCATTGGTATGATGGGTGGCCGCAATCACAACAACAGGCATCATATCATCTATAAGGGCGATGGGTCCGTGTTTCATTTCTGCAGCAGGATACCCTTCAGCATGTATGTATGATATTTCTTTTAATTTGAGGGCCCCCTCCAGTGCTACGGGAAAGTTATAAGACCTTCCCAGATATAAGAAATTTGGGGCATAAGAGAACAGCCCAGAGATTTTTTTGATCTCGTCGGTATATTCCAAAATCTGTTCAATCTTAGATGGAATTTTTGCCAATTCGTTGATCAATTCTTTTGCGTGAGATTTATCAATAGTTCCTTTTTCTAAACCAAGACGAATTGCCATCAAAGTGAGCACGGTTACTTGAGCTGTAAATGCCTTGGTTGAAGCCACTCCAATTTCGGGTCCGGCGTGAATATATACACCCGCATCCGTTTCCCGAGCTATGGTAGAGCCAACCACATTAACAACACCAAGTACTGTAGCCCCGCGTTTTTTTGCCTCCCGGAGTGCGGCTAAGGTATCAGCAGTTTCACCACTTTGGGATATGACGATCATGACATCCCCTTTTCCAATCAGTTGTTCCTTATATCTAAATTCTGAGGCGTATTCAACTTCAACAGGAATTTTTGCGAGATATTCAAATAAATACTCTCCCACTAAACCGGAATGCCAGCTCGTTCCACATGCTGCAATTACAATTCTGTTGGCATTCACCAACTCCTCCATAATATCTTCAATCCCACCCAGGGTTATGGTGCCTTCATCTGGGTTAATTCGGCCTCTTAAACAATCTGAAATAGCTTTTGGTTGCTCAAAAATTTCTTTAAGCATAAAATGATCATACCCGCTCTTTTCAATTTCATCAAGGCTTAAAGCAAGTTCGTGAATTTCCTTTGTAAGCTCCACCTGTTCAGAAGACTCAACGGAGTAATCATCTTTTGTAATAACAGCTATTTCGCCATCATCGAGGTATACTACTTTGTCTGTGTAAGCGGCAACTGCAGATGCGTCTGAGGCAATGAGCATTTCACCATCTCCCACACCTAATAATAATGGAGAGCCCTTACGTGCAACAATAATTTGGTCTGGGAAATCAGAATGAACAAGTGCAATACCATAGGTGCCCGTAACCTGGTGAAGCGCCAACTGTACGGCTTTCTTTAAAGAAGTGGGATCTTTTACAAGAAAACTTTCAATGAGCTTTGCAATTACTTCCGTATCTGTTTCTGAGTAAAAGTTATAACCTTGCTCATTCAGTTTCTTCTTAAGCGTATTATAGTTCTCTATGATGCCATTATGAACCAGCGCTAATTTTCCATCCTGACTGGTATGTGGGTGTGAGTTAATGTCATTAGGTTCGCCATGAGTTGCCCAACGGGTATGCCCAATGCCCGTTTTGCCATTTGGAGAACTTCCAACTAAGTTTTCCAAGATAGCAACTTTGCCTTTTCCTTTATATAATTCCAACTTACCATTCAAAGTTGCAAGTCCTGCTGAATCGTATCCCCTATATTCTAACCGTTTAAGTCCTTCAATAATAACTTTACTTGCTTGTTTATTTCCTATATACCCTACAATTCCACACATTTAGCGTCTGTTATTTTTTAATTATGATTATTATGTACGAATATAGCGTTAAGTTATTTAAATTGTAGTCAAAATTTTGATGTTATAACCGTCTGTTTAATGAATATTTGTTTCTTTTCGGATAAAAAGGCTAATGGTTTTCACCCACTTACACTAACCCGACCGATGGATGATATACGTGTAGGTATATTCACAATTCGCGAAAAATGGCAACAATCGTTAGGGAATTCATCGTACTGTAGATTAATGCCCAATATTTTGAGGGGTGTTTTCTCTAAGGGTGAGTTAACTAAAGATTTTGATTGTTTATGGATAAATTCAAGATATCTTCCCTCTCCAGAATTAATTCAAGCGATTAAAAACCTTAAAGAAGGGGAGTTTTTAGCAGATGGAAAGCATACCATTGTTGCCCTAACTAATTATAAGACTGCAAAAGAATGGTTCGAAAACAATTCCTTTCCTGATGCTGGTTTAAAGAGCCTATCATTTGACCAAGCCATAAGTCTAAATAACATTTGGGACCTGGTTGAACTTAATGCAAAGCAAATTGAAGCTGATATAAATCGGTCGAAAATAGAACATATAACAAATTCCGGACTCGGAGTTGAGGCTGTAGTTCAAAACCCGGATGAGATTCATATTGGTAATAACGTAAAGATCGAGCCCGGTTGCATTTTTATTGCAAAGGATGGGCCTATTTTTATTGGTGATAAAGCCACGATTGAAACTGGAAGTATCTTAAGAGGTCCGGTAGCGGTATGTGAGGGAGCTACGGTAAAAATGGCTGCTCGAATATACGGAGGTGCAACTATTGGGCCTGTTTGTAAAGTGGGGGGCGAGGTTTCAGGCTCAATATTTCATTCTTATTCAAACAAAGCTCATGATGGGTTTTGCGGGAACTCAATATTTGGTCAGTGGGTGAATCTCGGGGCTAATACGGTCACATCTAATCTCAAGAATGATTACAAAGATATTCAGATAATAGATTGGGATACCAAGAAACCTATTGATACCGGAAGACAATTTTTAGGTACCATAATGGGAGATCATTCTAAAACAGCGATCAATACTATGCTGAATACTGGTACGATATGTGGGGTCAGTTCCAACGTATTTGTAGACGATCTCACTCCTAAATTGATAAACTCCTTTACATGGTTAGGCCCACAAGGACCCGCACTATATCGCTTTGATAAAGCGTTGGAAGTTATGCAGGCAATGATGAAGCGCAGAGACGTAGAGTTAACGACAGGTTACAAAAGGATGATGCAAAATATATTCGACAACCGGTAATGATATCAGAATTTGATATCAGTGTACATATTGTTGGCTTTGATGATATTGCCGGCGCTATTTCCAATATACCTGCGAGCCTCGAGGTACCGGTTTGTATTATATTGGTCATAATTTTCTGCATTTGGATCTACACTACTAATGCGTACCTGTCGAGAGGAATGAATAAATTCGTTATCGCCAATCCACATACCCACATGTACTACTCGTCGGGAAGAAGTCGAAGTCGCCTCACTTCCAAAAAACAGAAGGTCACCAGCTTCAAGCAAATCCCAATTTTTTGCCTTGTCAATTAATTCTCCGGCATGCACTTGTTGTGAAGCATCACGTGGAATAATTAAGCCATTCATTAGGTAAATGGTTTTCGTAAAACCACTGCAATCTACACCTTTCGTTGAAGTTCCTCCCCACAAGTAAGGAATACCCATCATTTCATAAGCAGTATTAACAAGTGCATTTCTACTTGCCTCAAGATTTTCATTCCATTCGTCAAATAGCTGGGCATTGGTTTTATTTATATATGCGGTTCTTCCATCTGGGTAGACGACTTCATAAAAATTGCCCGTACTTTCCGAAAGTCGTAAAATATTTCCAGTAACTAAATCACTTACCTTTTGTGCATTCGGGGTTGGCTCAAGGAAACTGAATCCATAAGTGTCTGTGAAAATGATCTTTTCAGAGTCATTCCACGAATTCAAATTTGGCTCGTCTATGCGATGAATTCCTCCGGCGTCGATCCAGCCTAAATAGTCTTCTGGAGTGCGCACGTAATACCACCCACCTTCTTTTTTAAGTACTTGCAGCGGCATACCTAATAAAGACTGGGTAATTAGTTGGGCAGAATGCCGGGGAGTTGAGCGCAAGTTCGAAACAGAGTTATTTATAAGGGCATATTTTTCTTCCCCAATTTCTTGGGTGGGTAAATGAGTAATTTCATCTTTTACCTTAATCCCCAGGTGGTTAAGGGTATCAATCAGGACTTGTTTAGCCTTTAATAGGGTGGTTTCTCCTTTTAAAATATGCGAACCACCCCCTTGTTCAATCGATATATCAAACTTATCTACACGGGAATCAGGCACAAAAGCCTTCTTAACCTCTTCAATATGATTTTGTATTTCTGAAGGGTCTTGTAACTGTGAGCATGATACCAATAGGGTAAGTATGAGCAGTAGCGTATAGATGGTAATTGATGAATGAGACATAAATAAATCTGACTCTTATAAATTTAAGGGTAGGCGGAAAGTATATGCAGAAAAATATGTTATTCAAATTTAAAGCCAACCTGAAGTTAAAGAAGTGAATAGGATTCTCACCCCTGGCTGGTTTAAAAAAAATCAGTTCCGTTTTTTGGTTTTTCACGGTCTTACTCGTGCAAAGGCACTTTATTTGTATCCAAAAATTAAACCTTAAATGTTAGCATAGTCTTATCTCAAATTAAGTTCATTGATCTGTTTTCACGGTCTGTATATAAAATAGGATATGCTTACTTTAACAGCAGAATTAATAACATTTTCTTTTTCCACTACCTATGAAATTACTTGTTAATATAGATCACATTGCAACATTAAGAAATGCGAGGGGAGAAGGATATCCAGATCCTGTTGAAGCCGCACATGTATGTGAAGAGGCAGGAGCTGCCGGGATCGTTTTTCATCTCAGGGCCGACCGCCGGCATATTAGGGATGAGGATGTACACCGATTAAAAAAGCATGTACGAGGGAAGCTGGATTTCGAAATGGCTGCCTCTGATGAAATGCTGGATATTTGTACAGGAGTAGATCCTCATTTATGTACGCTTGTACCTGAAGGGCGTGAAGAGCTCACTACTGAAGGCGGGCTAAATATGGAATCGGTTTACGATGATTATAAGAACAGGGTTTTTCCTAAATTACGAGACACTGATATTGAGATCAGTCTGTTTTTAGATCCAAATCCACATGATATTGAACTCGCCCATCAACTTGGAACGGATGCCATTGAATTCCATACCGGTACGTTTGCAAATGCTCATCCGTCAAAAAAACAACATGAGCTCACCCGACTCCGAAAGGCAGCAAATATTGCTAATGATCTTGGAATAAAAGTAAATGCCGGGCACGGGTTGAATTTGAATAACCTTCCTGATCTGCTTGAAACGATCACCGTTCTGAATGAGGTGAGTATTGGGCATGCGCTTGTAAGTAAATCTTTGTTCTGGGGACTTGATCGAACCGTTAAAGCTTATCTTGAGATCATTGATGACTTTTATGGGTGATGAGTCTCTAGGAAGCACAAATTTTAATTTTGGTCAAAATACTTACTTAAGGTTTCTTTAAGACGTTCTCCCCGCAATGTTCGTCCTGTTTCAACAATGGTTCCTTCAGGATTGACCAAGATTTGAAAAGGATAACCCTGAATTCGAAATAACGAGCTGAATTCTCCATCATCCATCACTTGGGGCCAGATAATATCATGCTCTGAAATGGCTTCTTCAGTCGATTCTATGGTATCATATGCAAGACCGATAATTTCAAAATTTGGACCTTTAAAATCTTTGTATGCTTTTTTTAAATACGGCAATTCTTCTATACAAGGGCCGCACCAACTTCCCCAAAAATCCAGAAGAACATATTTACCTTTCAGGCTTTCTTTTCCAATTAGATTTGCCTCAAGTGTAGCAGATTCCCAGTCAGGCAATGGTGCTCCGACCTCAATGGCAGTTAGTTGTTCATGTGGTTCTTCGAAAGAAGGCCGGAAACGAATCCAATTTCCATGTGGATCAATATCTGCTATCTCATACATATGGTTTCCAACTTTAAAGTGTGGATAGGAGTAATAGATTTTTGATCTCCGCATATCATTGGCATAGATGGTTAAATCTTCATTAGTTCCAGAACCCATTTGTAAGGAATCATCATTATCGCGGTCAATATACACCTGAAGGTTCTCGGTAAACAGATATTCGAAAAAGTTCAAGATGTAGATGGTAGTACGTCCATCATTCGTGTAAAGAGTTGCTTTTTTCTGCTGAGTAGGAAAATAATACGTTAGGTCAGGGGCATCTTTGCGGTTGCTGGATGAATAGGCAGCAGGCAAATCCTTGGCTAATTCAATCTGGGCCTGAGTGGTGTCGCTAATGACCTCCTCTCCTTCCAGTTTATCATAATTAATCAGGCCTTCCCAAGTAATATTGGAATCACTTTCCGTAAATATATATTCACTTTTTGAAATGATATTGTCATTATTTTGATCGACAAAAATTGACCATTGATCTTCCTTATTTTCTTTTCCTGCAACTACAAGAAGACTATTATCTGGAGCCTTTGAAGTTATCTGATAGTACACAACAGAGTCTATAAATGCAGGTTCAATTTCCTGCAGTAAACCCCTGATCTGATCTCCATAAAAATACCTGACGATATCGTCGGCATAGAGAATTGTACCCATCCAATCTCTAACTCGATCGTTGTATTTAAACACTTTATCTGTTACTGTTTCAAGTTTTGTCCTTGGCCATAATTCTTCCATCCTTTCAGGAGGAATATCATGCCAGGCCTCAACAGTAGCAGTGACTGTTTTATCTTCATCAAAAATAAGTTCACGGGGGGCGCGATAGCTATAGTCGTTATTCTCCTCAGCCGAATAAATGGTTCCTCGTGTAATTTTGTAATGAACCGTATCTCCGATCGGTTGAATAAGCTTGACCTCCCAGATTTTACTGTTTTCTAAAAAAGAAATTGATTGATCTTTCCAGCCAAAACCCACTCCAGGATCAAAACCATTAATTGATCCTGCAAAATAGAATTCTGAATCTGTTGGGGTATTCTCAGGAATTTCCAGTTGAATGGTTATTTGAACTGAATCTGAATCTGATTGTGACTGAGCTTTCAGATTAAACAAAAGTATGAGGATGGTTGAAAAAACGAATATCTTCATGCAAGCTTAAGTTAATAAGTAGTTACTAGTAAAATAGTATTATAGTTATAATATACAAATTGAAAACATCCGCCAAACATATTGCAGATAGAATCCGATTGATGATCGCTACCAAACAGTTTCAGGTTGGCGAAATGTTGCCTTCTACGCGGGAATTGGGACAACAGGTTGAAGCAAGCTTTCATACCGTTCGCAAAGCCTATCATATTCTTGAGGATGAAGGGCTAATTCTCGGTGAACAGGGACGCGGATTCACGGTAAAAAATCAAACTCCGCTATTGGATAAATCATCCCGGTTAGAGATAGGTGGAGAGAAAGTTCAGGCACTGGTGGAAGAACTAATAGGATATGGGTTAGATGAATCTGAGATCGAATTATTATTTCAGGAACAACTTGGTTTCATGGAGTGGCCCGATCGTATTCAAACATGTGCCAGTGTGGGTGAAAATCACGAAATGGGACGGATGTTATCGGATGCCATCAAAAAACAGGTTGGGGTAAAAAGTCATGTCATTGACATCAATGAATACGAAAGTGCTGCAAAATACGATGCATTATTCGTACCTATACATCTGGTGAATAAATTTCGTAGCCTTAAAGAAAGCCTCCTTATACTGCCAATTGTATATGATTTTGACCCGGATATTCTCCTTTCTATGGTTGACAGGGCAGCAATAGATACAATTGGTTTAGTGACTGGCAGCGAAGACACCATCGCTAAAATCATAAATGAGCTCAAAAGATCAATACATTTTGAGGGATCTTTTGTGGCAGGGACCATTTACGGAAAGTCATTACCACTTTTTGTTCGTGAATCAGATCTTATTTTATATACCTCTGATAGCGCGAGGCTGGTTGAACAAAAAGTTCCGGCAAGAAGTAGGTTAAGGCTCGATTATCTTCTTTCGGAAAAAAGCTCTGAAATGATCAGGGCCGAATTGTGGGATCAGTGAAATTTTTAATTAAAGATTAGAAATGTTGAATTTTAGAATCAATTCAAAATTCAACATTTCACATTTAACATTTCTTTTATTTTGATAAAAAAAGTATTACAGCAGGCAATCAAAGCCATTGAAAAAGAAATTTTAGCAGTCAGAGAGACTCCATCAACAGATGTACTCTTCAGTGGAACGCTGGAGAAAATTTCAGGAGAATATATTTATACATTTGAATCCCAAAACCGAGGTTTACGCTTCGCAGAAGAGATTAGGGCTAAAATTGATGCTAAAGAGTACAAAGTGCAGCCCGTTGAATTCAAAGACAAAAAAGTCCGCCTCGAATTTCCTGAAAATGTAGGAAGTAAGATCGATGAGGTTTTCCTGGAGTGGGAGAATGATTACGTTCTTAAAAAAATGGAAGAGCATTTATTCAAACTTCAGGATAAGGCCGATGAGATTCCACAGCTGAAGGCTCTTCTTAAACCGGATGAATATTCTAAACAAGAATCTGGTTCACCCCAAATAAAAGTAGATGAACTCCGAAATGAATCACAAAGAGATGCGATCGAAAAATCGCTGAAGAATAATATTTTGTATGTCTGGGGTCCTCCTGGAACTGGGAAAACGGCCACACTCGGTTACATCGTCGCAAACCTTCTCAAACAGAACAAGCGGGTACTTTTTGTTTCCAATACCAATCGTGCGGTAGATGTTGGGTTACTGAGTGTGATTGATGCGTTATATGAAATTGATCCGGGATTTAACCTGCAAAATGCGACTCGCTTTGGGGAAGCGGCTCTTGATGATGCCCGATTGGAGGAGATCCTCTTTGAGCATCAGGTTAAAACAAAACTGGATGGCAGGAAAGCGGACGCTGTACAATTGCAAAATCTTCTTAGTAAGTATGAGCAACTTCAGGAAGCGGTGGATGAACTAATGAGAAAAGGGGAAGAAGTTCCCGAAAAGATGGACCTTGAAACTCAGCTGGCTGGAAATAAGCTGGATGAATATGGTGGAGTAGAAGCTGTGGAAATTGAAATTGACCGGCTGATGAATCTAAATGAGAGGTATGAGCTAAAGAAAAAAGATTTGGTTGCTACCACCCTTGCCAAAGTGTGTACTTCTGAGCTTTTTTATAATCTAAGCTATGATGCTGTGGTCGTGGACGAAGGTTCCATGGCAGGAATTCCATATATGTTGTTGATGGCTGCAAAAAGTAAAAAACACCTGGTAGTGGCAGGGGATCCAATGCAGTTGCCACCTATTGCCATCACGGATCACAGGGAATCGCGTGATTTTTTAGAACAGGATATTTTTACCTTTGTTTCAAAATCTGAAACAACAGAAGATCTTTTTAACTGGCATGATTTTAACAAAGATTTTACCAGTTTTTTTGATGTACAGTATCGAATGAAAGATGACCTTGCCGGGGTGATCAGTTCAGTATTTTATGAAGGGAGATTAAAGTCGGGAGTACCTGCGGATGGTCGTAAATTAGATAATGGCGAATCAGCTTCTGTTGCGCTAATTGATACGGCCAAATACAATCCGATATTAGAGCAGGAATCCGGAGAACGAGGATTTAAGCCGGTCAATGAGGTTCATCACCGGTTGATCGAGGAAAGTGTTAAACGGCTCACCAGAAATCATGCTCCTAAGGAAATTGGGATCATTGTACCTTTTCGAAATAGTGTATACAAAGTACGCAGTCATCTTTGGGAAAAAGGGTTTGGAGAAATTGAAGTGGGAACTATTCATACCTTTCAGGGTAGAGAAAAAGCCGTAATTATTTTTGATACCGTAATGAGCGGAGAATGGCAACATGGAGGAAAAAGACACTATTCAGTGCGCCCTTTTGATGAAAAAAAGAATGGGCTTTCCGTGCCAAGATTACTGAATGTGGCTTTTTCGCGCAGTAAAGAATTACTTGTTATCATTGCGGATATGGAACACATCCAAAAAGTGTATGGCAACAAATTCTTAGGAAGGTTACTTGGATCGGTAAAAGAAATTTCACTTTAGGGAATCAACCCGAGTGGTCCGAAATGTTGCCAAGTATTGCGAGGAGTCTTAACCTTTAAAGATTCTATTTATGAATTTTTGTAAAGTTTCTTTCTATAGAATCTTTGAGATCATTGAATTCGATCGGTTTAACCAAATAATCGAGGTAGCCTGTTTCTTTCGCTCTTTGTACATGTTGAGGGTCGGAGTTTCCCGTGATATATATAACAGGGACCTCGGAGAATTTCCTTATCTCCTTCATAGCAGTAATACCATCAATATCACCTTCAAGAGAAATATCCATCAGAATCAAATCAGGTTTGATCTTTTTAGCAACTTCAATAGCGGTTTTACCATATACAAGCTCCCCCTCGGCATCATAACCTAATTTTTCCAGGTAACTCTCATACAATAGGTTGAGGATGAGGTCATCCTCAACAATCATTACCGTTTTTCTCTGATTCTTGTCCATTACTTTTTATTATTTCTCGTTGCCATTACCCACATATGCTTAATAATAACATGAATTGATATTAAACGAAATTTTGAAGGAATAAAAATGAGTAAATACTTTTATTTAAGTGAAATGATTGACCTAATGCTTGCGGAAAACCACCCAATTATATAAATGAAGTAATAATCATATTTTATTTAGTGTCTTGAAAATAGCGAATAGATTTTTATATAACATCACAAGGCGAGTAACTTAATATAGAAGAACAATTACAGCCTAATATAATTCATAAGCTGTATTGATGAGCATAGTGATTATTTTGTGATTTCATGAATAGGTAGAAGCAAATTTTACAATTAGTAATAAAGGGATGAATGTTTGCGAAAGAGGTTGGTATGTATCCGTCGCATATCTATAAAGCGAGGAAACTGCACTTAAATCAGTGTTGACTCAAATGGTGGGTAATCAAGGTTGTTGGGTTGGGTTTGATAGGTATGGTTTAGTTTCTGAAAATACTTGTCTAAACATATTCAATAATCTGTGGCTCAATTATTTATCAATTCACTGAATGACCTTGCTCGAATTGTATTTAAATTGCACTTCATCAGATGTAAAAAATGTTATTAAAAGATCTTAAAGAATATGTTAAACCATTATTAATTAGTCTCTTATAATTAATCT
>JAVLBT010000092.1:0-11788 GCA_031580945.1 Gracilimonas sp. | reverse complement strand
CCGACTTGATAGCCAACAGGTATCGCTTTGCTGGCAATAGATTCCAGCATTACCAAAGGCTGTGATTCATTTTTACTGGTAATGATCAAAAAATCAAAATCTTTGTAATATTTGGCTGCTTGTTCATTCCAGATAACATCAACCTCCGGATATTTTTTTGCTGTTTCACGGACTTTATCTTTTAATACGTTCTCGTTTGCATCACATAGTAGCATTGAAAATTTAGGAGATAACTGATGGTGCCGAAACTGCTTTACATAGTCGAAAAAAGCTAATGGATTCTTCATTTCAGCACATCGGCCTACCCAGGCAATGTGTGGGGCATCTGCTCTTTTTTTAGAGGCTTGCAACCGCTGCTTTGAAATACCATTTGGAACATACTTAATATTTTTAGCTCCCAACTTTTGTTGTTCGGAAATATTAATTTTAGATACCGTAAATATTTCACTTGCTACTTTGTAAGTGGTTTTAGCGAGCTCCCTAAAGAACTCTATAGTATGTTTTTTACCAATTGTATCTTGTGGAATTTGATAACCGCATTCTAAGGCATTGGCTCCTATTTCCACTTCTTTCCAGTAAATAGCATGTTCTGTCAAAATCATGGGCCGGTTATATGTACTTTTAATACGAGCGCCTAACCATCCGGCAAACCCCGTGTTTGTGACATGTATAAGATCCATAGAATCCAATTCACTGAATTCAGAATAAAGCTGATGATACCAAGGCTCCAAGGCACTTGCTGTCATAGGTTCGGATTCAGGGGGATCAACTCTAATAAATTCCTGAATATTCTTAGTAATTGGATATAAGGCATCATTTGGGTCAAGTTCTTTAAACTCATCAGTCGCGATCTGTATGATTGTGAAATTGATCTCCGATAGATGATGCAAATACTGGTATATCCATTCACTTACACCACCCCTATACCAAGGATACGTGCCTTCTATGATTAATAATACATTCATATCGATCTATCAGGAATTAGCCTTTTTATATAAGCGATATAGTATCGATCCTGATTGTTTTATTAACCTGGATACGAGTTCAAATTCAGCCGTAGAAAATAATTTCGATCTCTTAATGATGAGCAATCCAAACATTGGAACATTTTCAGGTATACTCATATTGTTCATAAGCAATTCTCGTTCACTTATTTCAAATAATGGGACACCGATTTCTGCAGCTAATCCATTTTCTTTTGAGTATTCAATAAAAAAGCCTAATTCTTTATTGAATACATGATTGCTTAGATATGCTTCTTTATTTTCTTTTAGATGAGTATATGTATTATTTGTTTGGAGATTTTTTGCCACCTGGGGTGAAAATCCATTCTCAGAATTAATATGAAGCAATTCTGGGCCTGATTCACTTAATATCCAAAAACCCGCAAATTGAGGGCCTACCATTTCAGAAATACCTGCACATAAGATTTCTACCGTTTCAGAAAATGAGCCTGAAATAGCAGTTTCCATGAGGTTCATTACCAATTGGTCTTTACTTTTAACCTGGTCTTCATCCAGATCAGGCACATAGACATCCGTAACCAATTTCATACGGATGATCTCCCTTACCTTCTCCTTATTGTTATTGAGAAGTTCTTTTTTAATGAAATCTGCAGCGCCAAGGTCATAGGCCTTTTTCTCCTTTTCAACCGTTGGCAAATTGGTCATTATTAATACAGGAATTCTTTTTTTCTGTTCGTCAAGACGAATTGATTCTAAAAACTCCAATCCGGAAATTCCCGGCATATGAATATCGGAGAGAATGAGGTTTACTTTTTCTTCCGACAGAATATCTATAGCGTTCTGTACATTACTTGCTGTTAAAACAGTAAATTCATCTTTCAGCAAATTTTTGATCATGAAATGAATAGGTTCATCATCATCAATCACCAATATTTTATATTTCATGTCCTTTTAACTGATCTTATTTTTAGGAAATTTTATATAGAAAGTAGTCCCTTTGTCTAATTCAGATTCAACAGAGATTTGTCCCCCATGCAATTCAATATAGAGCTGAACAATATCTAAGCCTAAACCTGTACCAACTTCACCACTCGTGCCTTTTGTTGAATAGGTATTATTTTTATCTACAAAAAGATCGGGCTGCATTTTTGGCGGAATACCAATGCCATTATCTCTCACCTCAATATATATGGTTTCTTTTTTTTGAGAGACATCAACCCAAACATCTCCGCCAGATGGAGTAAATTTAAGTGCATTTGAAACTAAATTATTTACCGCAATCTCAATTTTGTTAGAGTCAATTTCAGCTACTAAATTTTTTGGTTTCACAGAATAACTCAAACCAATTTTTTTAACCAAAGATTTGGCTTTATTCATTGAAACGACTCTGTCAATTACATCAAAAATTGGAACCGTAGAATAATTTAGCTCCTCAGATTCTACCTTCTTAGCTTCCCTGTCTAATATTTCACGAACAAGGTTTAACAAATTATTTCCACTTTCTTCAATAACAGACAACATTTGGGTTTTTTCATCTTCAGATACCTTATCAGAAACTTTCATCAATTTTACTAACCCTATAATACCTGTAAGTGGGTTCTTAATATCGTGGCTTACGGTGCGAACAAGTTTATCTTTCTTTTGATTTAAACGGCTGAGCTCAACTTCTCTTTCTCTGAGAATTTTTATGCGTTCATTTAATTGTTTTTGTAAAAACCGAATTTGTAAATGAGCCCGTATCCTGGCTAACGCTTCTTCTTTTTGAAAAGGTTTCGTTATATAGTCAACTCCTCCTTCCCGGAAAGCTTGAACTTTATCATTTGTGTCTGTTAGGGAACTAAGAAAAATTACAGGTATCTCCGAAAGTTCATCGATGTCCTTTAATTCCCTGATTACCTCATAGCCATTTAAACCTGGCATCATAATATCCAAAAGAATGAGGTCGGGTTTATTTTCTTTCGCTAAGCCAATAGCCTCCTCACCGTTCGTAGCTTCAATATAGTTATATCCCTCATTTGCAAGAACGTTAGAAAGAAGCTTTAGATTTGCCTGAGTGTCATCAACTATAAGAATCAAACTGTCTTGAAGCTTCAAAACAATACGTTATTAAATATTAAAAAATACAAATATAGAAACCTACTTTGTCAATAAACAATTTAACAGTAAATAATGAGAGGCCTTAATTAGATTGATTAAATATTTCACATAAACATAAAGAAAAGATAATTGCCTGATCTTAGTAGCTGAAATCATCCATCAGGTCAACGGGCTCTTTGGGCATTGCAAAAGAAAGACCTAAATAGATGAGCAAACTGGCCCCCCATCCCATAAAAAATGCAGCCACAAATATAAATCGAACAACAGTTGAACTGATACCAAAATATTTTGCGAGTCCGCCACAAACACCTGAAATCTTTTTATCTGTACGTGATTTCATTAATTTTTTGGAATGTCTGTAGCCGTATGAATCAATGGATGATGAGGTTTTGCTCCCCGAAGATGAACGAGAACTTGAATCCAGGGCATTATTTAATTTACCTTTTCTGCCACTAAATTCTTCTGAACCGGGAATATCAGAATATGTGCCACTTTGTCCTTTTTTTGGGGCACGTTTAGCTTTATTTGATTTCTTAGCTTTTCTTTCTTTTTTCCTGTCTCCCACCAAATAGCCGAAACCGATTAATGTAATCAGCGCACCCCCAATGATAGGTAAGCCCCCAATCGCATTACTTACAAAGGTCCCAAAATCACCAATATTTAATCCGATGGATTGCACTAAAAAAGTAATGGCCATAAAGATCATTACCATTCCTGCGACCGTTGAAATATTCCAAATACTCTTACCGCTCTCCTTCTCTTCCTCCTGAAGAAATTCTTGCATTGTTGAATTCAGTTCAAAATCATTGAATTCGAGCGATGAGGTTCCGGTTTGTGATTTATTTTTAGTAGTAGATTTTGTTCGTTCAGCCATAATTTTTCCTCCGTTGAGCCCTACGATTACAACTTCCGTATGTTACAGTAAAATGAGTTCTTCTTCAGTTATAATTGCATTCAGTTTTACGTCAAATTTTTCTGCAGGAATTACATCAAATAAAAAATCCGAAAAAACTAAACCCACCTTGGGTGCCTTGGTTTGTTCCAAAAAACGGTCATAGAATCCCTGGCCATATCCCAGCCGGTTTCCTTTACGGTCTGCGGCAGCCATTGGAATGATAATAAGATCAAGTTCTTCAACGTCTACTTCACGGTCCTTGATCTCAGGTTCCCGAACTCCCCATTTATTAGTTATCAATTCTCCAAAAGAATGTAATTGTATATGTGTCAATGAATGATCTGAAAAGTTAGTAACCGGGACGACGACTTTTTTTTCACTTTCAAACAATTCTTCAATTAAACCATCCGTATTTACCTCCCGCCGGTCATTCATTGAAACATAGATATGAACAACCATTGAGCTTTTAAAGAAAGCTGAATCTTTCAGCCTTTGAATGATAGATTTAGAGTTTTGCTGCCAAACTTCTCTTGGTATATTCTTCCTTGCAGAGAGGACTTTTTCTCGTAATGCTTGCTTCCGCTCTTTAATTGAACTCATAATTCAATAACATGATGCCGGGTCAAATCTAACCCATTTTGTTCAATTTCATCTAAGAGTTTATTCCAGATATCTAACCCGTATTTGTTCATAAAATATATAGGGGATACCGAACGCTCTTGTAGCCCACCATCAGGAAAGAGATTGACTTTTATTTTTTCAATTCTCTTTAATTGAATCTCTTCCTGCTGTTTTATAGATCGGTATACTTTGCCTTTTAGTCGGTCCAGTTCATTCGAAAACCCTGCTACCGTCTTACCGACGGTTCCGTCTAATGTTGGATCTATTTCATTAATGGTCTTAAGTGGTTTCTCAGCTGCTGATTCTAACTCCTCTTTCCATTCTCCAAAAACAGCTTCAATATCTACCGTATCAGCCTGCGCTATAAATGCTGATTCAAGATCTTCCACCCGTTTATCATACTCACAAAATTTAAACGGCAATTTTTCAATTATTCGGGTGATTCCTGATTCTAAAAGTGTAGCCGTATAACGGGGAAATATAGGCGGCATCTCAAGGTCAAATTCCTGATACATTTTTTTCATTTGACCGTAATAGGCAATTTCGCCCGGTCCAGCCACGTACCCCAACGTTGGTAATAATGTATCCTGTATGATAGGCCGAAGAAAAACATTTGGTGAAAACTTTTCCGGATGGTTCTCAATTTCCGTGAGCAACTCCTCGTGGCTCCATTCTACATTCCCGGCTTTCCAGCCTTTTTGGTGTTTATGTATTTTAACTCTACCCTCATCTTCTGAAATATAAAATAAGTTAGAGTCTCCATTCATCACTTGGCGATGAAATTCTTTTTCTAAAGCTGAGCTTTGTTCTTCAATAGCTTCGTAAATTCTTGATTGGTCTACTATAGAGTTTTTGAACTCGCCTGCAAGTAGTTTTTTGATAGACTTAAAGTTACTTCCGGCAATCAATAGGCCTTCCTTCGAAAACCATTCATTGATTAGGCCTGCAAATGCCTGGGCATGAGTGTTGCCTTTTTGATAGTGAGCATCCAGCTGTTCCCATAATTTTTTAGTAAAGTCTGTCTCGAAAAGCTCTTCACTAAGTTTCTCTTTAAATGATGGGATTTGTTCATTCAATACTTCTTGTGAAACTGGTATACGACCTCCCTCACCATCGAATTTGAGTTTGTGGAAATCATTTCGGCCTAAAATCCCCGTCCAGGCAATTTCTTCAAAATCATGATCTTCATCAGCCATCCAAAATACTGGAACAACCGGGCGGCCCAAGATGTTTTCATACGTTCGGGCCAGTATAATGGCAGTCATTATTTTGTAGATGGTGAACATAGGCCCTCCATACATACCCAGCTGCTGCCCGGTTACAACTGCAAGTGATTCTTTATCTTTTAGTTTATTGAGTACCTTTTCTTGATCTTCCGATATTCCTAATTGATGATGATAGGCTTTTAGAACTGGAATGTATTTACTCAGAAGGGTGCCAGCTGTTGTTTGATTAGCTCTTTTACGTATATCCTCTTCATTGAGGGGATCATAATTATAGAACCCGCGTAAATTATCAAAATCATTGATGTAATTATTGAAGAGGTTTGAGTATGAAAGTTCGCTGAACGAACAACCAGATATATCCAAAATTTATCCTTTCATTTTTGAAATGCGGTCTCGTATTTTTGCCGCCTTCTCATAGTTTTCGGTTTCGATCGCCGTTTTGAGTTCCTGCTCAAGTTTTTCGAGCTGACTTAATTCTTTTTGTCCTGATGCACCCTCAGTATCGGCATTCAATGCTTGTTCGAGTGTTTGGTGTTCAGGTTCAGTACTAATACCTGCTTCTTCCAATACCTCACTGTTAACGTAAATGGGAGCTTTAAAACGAACTGCTAATGCAATAGCATCACTTGGGCGAGCGTCTAACTGTACTTTTTTATTTTCACGCTCATAAATTATTTGAGCATAAAAGGTTCCTTCAGACAGATCATTTATATAGACTTGTTGAATATCAGTATCAAAACTGTGCATTAAATTTTTCAGTAGATCATGAGTCATTGGGCGTGGTGGTTTTATATTCTCTAATTCAAGCGCGATTGCCTGTGCTTCAAATGAACCGATTATTATGGGTAGCCTTTGATTACCTTCGGCTTCACTTAAGATAAGTGCATAAGCACCACCACTGCTGGGACTTGTAGAGAGTCCCAATATTTCCATTTTTATTTTACTCAAATCTTCACCTGCCATTATCTTTTATTATGTCAAAAGGTAACGATTTTTAGCTAAGTGTTAAACCAAACGCTGTATATAACCAACTTTTATGAACTGAAAAAAGTTTATTCATTTTTTTCGGTTTTTTCTTCCATAAAAATTCAAATAAAGCCTATATTCTCGCCCACTTTCGTTGACATTGCATAACATTGAGGCTAACTTTTTAGCCTATCATTTGAGAACATTATAGAATATGCTTGAAAATTACTTTCCAATACTGGTTCTTGCCATAGTTGCCGTTGTTTTGGCATTAGTTTTACTATCTCTATCAAAAATTCTTGGTCCATTTCGTCCCAACCAAACAAAATTAAAGCCATACGAAAGTGGAATGGATCCAGTTGGTGAAGCAAGAGAACGCTATTCTATTAGTTTTTATCTGGTTGCAATGGAATTTATTGTTTTCGATCTCGAGGTAGTTTTTATCTATCCTTGGGCTGTACGTTATTTAGAACTTGGATTTGGAACGTTCCTCTCGATGATGGTATTTATTGTAGTGTTATTTATAGGTCTTTTCTACACCCTTAAAAAAGGTACGTTAGAGTGGGACTTAAATCATTTTAAAGCTTAATTATTCACAATGGGAATTGAATCAGCACTTGGTGAAGGTTTTTTCACTACAAAAGTAGATGCTTTAACAAACTGGGCGAGAGCAAATGCAGCTTGGCCAATGCCAATGGGCCTTGCCTGTTGCGCAATAGAGATGATGGCCTTTGCAGGTCCTCGTTATGATGCCTCTCGTTTTGGCTCGGAAGTAATGCGTTTCTCACCTCGGCAAAGTGACGTTATGATTGTCGCGGGTTGGTCTACCTATAAAATGTCACACGCTATCCGCCGGATATGGGATCAAATGCCCGATCCAAAGTGGTGTATCGCAATGGGTGCTTGTGCCTCTACTGGTGGCATGCATCGTTGTTACGGAGTTGTTCAAGGAGTAGATAACTATCTACCGGTAGATGCCTACATTTCAGGTTGCCCTCCCCGCCCTGATGCACTCCTTCACGCATTGATGAAAATCCAAGACAAAATCAAAACAGAACATTCAGTTTTACTGGATACCTAATTTATGAGCTTAGAATTAACTAAAACGGTTCAAAAAGTTGTAGATGGCCTATCTTCTGAATTCTCAGAAGACCTAATTGAGGTATACAATTCCTCGGGGCACACTTATGTGCGTGTAGAATCAGAAAATATTAAAGAGATTCTGAGTTATCTAAAGAAGCAGCATCACTTCATTTTTCTATGTGACATCATTGGAACCGACCGATATACTTCTGATGAGCGTTTTGAAGTGATTTATAACATAATGAATCTTCGAACCCAAGATCGCATATTTGTGAAAGTTCGGGTCAATGAAGAGAATCCGGTTGTAAATTCAATAACATCTATTTGGACTTCAGCAGGATGGATGGAGCGCGAAGCATACGATATGTTCGGTATACGTTTTGAAGGACATCCAGATCTTCGAAGAATTTTTATGCCAGAGGATTTTGAATATTTCCCTTTAAGGAAAGAGTTTCCGCTGTTGGGTATTCCCGGATCTATTGAGCTGCCTAACACAACCCCAGACACGGAGTAAGGCATTATGAATGAAATTAACAGTAAGGTACAACCTCAATTTTTTGAAAAACACCAGCGCGGTATATATAAAAGCCTTGAGGACAAACACACCACCATAGAAGAAATTGATGCGGAAGATCCTTTAAATGCAAAGATGGTTTTGAATATGGGCCCTCAGCATCCTGCAACTCATGGGGTCCTGAGGCTTATACTTCAGCTTCGTGGTGAACTCATCGAAAAAACAAAATTAGATATTGGCTACCTCCATCGTGGTGTAGAAAAGATAGCTGAAAACAAGACCTACCAAGAATTCATGCCCTACACAGATCGCATGGATTATCTCTCACCCTACAGCAATAACGTGGCGCTTTGTATGGCGGTTGAGAAATTAGCTGAAGTTGAAGTTCCGGAGAGAGCCCAATATATACGGATGATCTGTATGGAATTAGCCCGGATATCTTCCCATCTGCTATGGCTTGGTACAATGGTTATGGATGCCGGAGCAATATCATTTTTTATTTGGACTTTCCGGGAACGTGAAAAGATCTATGATATATTTGATGAAGTGGCAGGACATAGATTCACGGTGTCTCACTCCCGCATTGGCGGTGTTGCTAACGATTTTACCGATCAGGCTGTAGGACGAATTAAAGAATTTGTTACAAAATTTGAAAAAGAACTTAAGGACTGGCACGGCTTATTAGATCGAAATCGAATTTTTATTGAACGGAATGCCGATGTAGGCATAGTGTCAACTGAAGATGCTCTCGATTTAGGGGCTACAGGTCCAGTTTTACGAGCAGCTGGTTACGCTGTGGATCAACGAATCATTACCCCATATCTACAATACGATAAGATTGATTTTGAAGTACCTACCCGTATGGAGGGTGATAATCTTGCTCGGTATTTTGTGCGTATGGAAGAAATGGATCAAAGTCTGAAAATCATAAAACAATGCTTTGATAAAATGCCAAAGGGCTCCATCCGTACAAATAATGCTAAACAGGCATACCCATCAAAAGATGAAGTTTATTATTCAATGGAAGGAATGATTCATGATTTCATGATGACTGACACCGGAATTTGTCCACCAGCAGGAAAAGAAGTATATCATGCGGTTGAGTCCCCCAAAGGTGAATTAGGATATTATATTCAAAGTGATGGCACAGGCCATCCCTGGAGATTGAAAGTGAATGCACCATCATTTAGAAACCTGCAGGTATTGGAAAATATTCTGGATGGTGAAATGGTTGCGGATACAGTAGTAATAATCGGAGGAGTTGACCCGGTAATGGGAGAAGCAGACAAGTAATGGAAGAAACCTACAAGTTCACAAAAGAAGATTTAAAAGAAATTGAAGGCATAAAAGCCAAATTCCCTGAAGTAATGCCAGCTACCCTCCCTACTCTTTGGGTAGCTCAGCGTCGATTTGGGCATGTTGAACCACCTGTTCAGCGGTTAGTAGCGGAAACACTGGGTTTACCAGAATCCCATGTTCATGGTGTGGCAACTTTTTATACCCAATATTATAAGGAACGAAAAGGTAAATACGTCTTGGATGTTTGTACAACTACCAGCTGTCAGCTATGTGGTGGTTATAAAATGCTGCATTACCTCGAAGATAAGTTGGGTATTAAAGCAGGTGAAACCACAGAAGATGGCATGTTTAGTATCCAATCGGTAGAATGCCTCGGCGCTTGTGGCTACGCTCCTATGATGCAGGTTACAAACGATGTTTATGTTAATAATCTCACGGAAGAAAAACTTGATATGGTTATTGACAGCCTAAAACAAGGTAAAATGCCGGAATTTGAATCTGTAGGAATGCCTCTCCTCGAAAATATTAATAACAAGTAATTATGGCCTCTGATTGGAAATCGTTTGAACCTGTACTAATTCCAGATATACCAAATCTGGATAAAATAGATAACTACATCAAAAATGGTGGCTACAAAGCATTTGAGAAAGTTGTAAAAGGTAAGAAATGGACCCCATCTGATGTTGTCAACGAAGTAAAAGCAGCAAACATCCGTGGCCGTGGCGGAGCTGGCTTCAATGCAGGACTAAAATGGTCTTTTATGCCAAAACCTGACGGCGGACCGAGATATTTAGCATGTAACGGGGATGAATCAGAGCCGGGCACTTTTAAAGACCGAAAAATATTTGAATACAATCCCCATTTGTTTATAGAAGGTGCTTTGATCGCTGCATACGCTATGCAGATAACGACTATCTACGTATATATTCGTGGCGAATATTATTCCTGGATCAAAATGATGGAAAAAGCTCTTCAAGACGCACGAGATAAAGGTTTTATTGGTGATAATTTATTCGGGTCTGATTATAGCGTAGATTTCGAAGTAACCGGAGGAGCCGGAGCATACATATGTGGCGAGGAAACATCTATGCTTGAGTCACTTGAAGGGAAACGTGGCTATCCGCGAGTGAAGCCTCCCTTCCCTGCCCAAAAAGGATTATGGGGCCGCCCTACAACCATCAATAATATTGAAACCCTGGCCAACGTACCGGGTGTCATAAATAATGGTGCAGACTGGTTTAAGAATATTGGAGCTGAAGATCACCCCGGTCCTGTTTTATATGGAATATCCGGACATGTAAATAGACCTGGTGTATATGAATTACCATCAGGAGTGCCCGTTTTAGAGCTAATCAATGAAGTTGCTCAAGGTGTTCGCGGCGGTAAAAAGTTGAAAGCTCTTATTCCAGGCGGATCATCAACTCCTGTTCTCAGAGGCGATCAGCTTGATGGGGTAAGTATGAACGCAGAATCACTCAGAGAAGCTGGTTCCATGATGGGGACAGCCGGAATGATTGTGATGGATGAAGATACCGATATGGTAGACGCGTTATGGAGAATAGCCCATTTTTATCACCACGAGTCTTGTGGACAATGTACTCCATGCCGCGAAGGAACCGGCTGGCTTGAAAAGATATTACTGAAGATTAAAAATGGTGAAGGCGAGATCAGAGACCTTGATCTCTTACTTGACCTCACTACGCAAATGGAAGGCCGAACTATCTGTGCCCTGGCGGATGCCGCCGCATGGCCGGTTCGACACACCATCAATCGTTTCAGAGACGAATTTGAGGCAAGGTGCAAAAAATCAGTGCACGCAGTAGCGTAGGGTTTTATTCTTGATGATTATTGAAAATCAACAATTTTGAACAAGGATGATTTAATATTAAGACCAAAGTTTTTTGCACACAGATGTGTTAAGTTGGCCGTTAGTTTGTCAATAACATATCTGGAAACCATATTTAAGGACAACTGATTCGATGCGGAACTTCAGTTGCAGCAAAAAATAGGGCTGCTTGCATTGCTCATAGTAAAGCAGCTTTTACCGCAAAATTGAGCATTGTTATTGAAGAAGCTGACAAAAGTGAATTCTGGATGCAGTTTATCATTGATGAAGAACTCA
>JAVLBT010000091.1:0-11798 GCA_031580945.1 Gracilimonas sp. | reverse complement strand
ATACCTCCCGTATGGATATTGAAGCAAATGCAATAAAGTCATTATTGACTGACTATATGCAAAGAGCTTCACAATCACTCTTACAACTTAAAGGAGCGATGGGTTATCGATTGGATAGTATAGCTGGCCGTTCTGTTATTGATAGCCGACCATTCCAAATATTTGAAGGATCCAATGACATTCTTTATCAACAAATAACAGAATCAGTGTTGAAGATGATGAGGAAGCTGAAAAAGACCAATCTTCAGGATTTCTTAAGCGAGTTCCATTTAACTGAAAGGTCATCAGAATATTTTAATGATATATTGAATTTTGAAATCGATACGCAAATGCCACAGCGTAAATTGGTTGACCTTGGTAAAGTAATCGGACGAGTTATTTCAATTGAATTTACACTTAATCTGGGTGATGCTGGATTTAATAAAGACTTGGTTGATAATGCCGTCCAAACGCTTAAAGAAGAAGTACATTCCATCATTGTTAAATACAAGAGTGGTGGTAAAGCGGATGTAATTGAAGATTACAATATGGATAGTTCCTGGCTCAAATTTGCAATGGTGAATGCCTGAAAAAGAACACAAGAAAATTGTTGTTTTAACAGGAGCTGGTATAAGTGCAGAAAGTGGGTTAGCTACATTCAGGGGAGCCGATGGACTTTGGGAAGGATATGACATTGCAGATGTTGCATCGATACAAGGCTGGCAAAGAGACCCCAAAAAAGTGCTGGATTTCTATAATCTAAGGAGAGAACAAGCTGCTGAGGCTGAACCAAATTTAGCTCATAGGGCACTGGCAGACTTAGAAAAATATTTTGATGTTCAGATCATAACACAAAATGTTGACGATTTGCATGAACGGGGTGGTTCTTCAAATGTGATGCATTTACATGGCGAATTAAACAAAGCATGTAGCTCATCAGATAAAAAAATTGTTGTTAATATTGGTTCAAAGCCTATTGAGCTTGGAGACCTTGCCAAAGATGGTTCACAACTTCGCCCATATGTAGTATGGTTTGGTGAAATGGTACCTATGATAGAGCCGGCTTCACATAAAGTTGCAGAAGCAGATATCTTAATTGTCATCGGAACCTCTCTTGCGGTATATCCCGCGGCAGGTTTGGTAAATAATGCTTCACATAATATCCCCAAATACCTAATAGATCCAACAATTCCTGAAATAATGGACCGTGAGGTTTGGATTTTTCTAAAAGAGAATGCAGGAACGGGAACTCCAAAATTAGTCAAGAAACTCATAAAGCAATACAATTAACATCATGGATCAAAAGAAAGCTACAGAAGAAGAAAAGGGAATTTTGGAACAATTTATGATTCCTTTCTATCATGTCAATAAACGAATACCCTTATTTCCCGGTAAAAATAATATAGAATCTGAGGCTAAATTATTTGGATTAACCAAAGATGAACTCATTACCTACCGTAAGAATCTTGATGAAAATGCCCGTGAAGCTGCACTTGAGATTTTAAAGGATGATGAAATTGTAGATTGTTTAGATAGTATACCTATGGATGGGGAAGAAACGATCGTTGCATTAGGGGACTCCATCACAGAGGATGCACAAGGTTGGTTCACAATTTTACAACATGTACTCGAAATATCTACCGAAAATGCTAACTTTAACTTTGTCAATGCAGGTATTTCATACAATACAACTTCAGAGGCATTACGCAGAATTGATAGAGACGTTATTATCCATGAACCGGACTGGGTAATCGTTGCTTTAGGTACTTTTGATGCACAGCGACTAAATATTGCACCAAACAGAACTCTATTACCCCTTTCAGAAACATGGGAAAATATAGAAACGATTCAATCCATATTAGATGAAAGAGTTTCTAACCCAATTATTTGGATTACACCTGCGCCCGTCATAACCGATTTACTAATCGAGAATCCCCTATACGATTTCACGATTGAAAAGAAAGATCTTAACCAGGTGCAGGATCTGGTTGCAGGCAAACAGGGGGCTATTATTGACGGTAAAAGCCATCGAATGGGAGAAGAACCGCAAGCGTGGCACTACTTACCAGATGGAATTCATCATTCCCTGTCAGGGCATATTGAAACGGTAAAAGCAATTGTTAAAAAATTAGCAGAAAAGAAAGATTAACCGACTCTTATCAAAATTGTAGATTAAAATTAAAAACATCTACAGTGGTATGAATCTTAGTTGATCCATTCTGTTGATAGGTGTGTACAATTGACGGTGATACCAGTCCAAGGCTAAAATGATCGTTAATATTGATTCCGACTAAGCCACTGGCTAAGTTTCTATTTTGGGTGTGATCTATACTTGAGGCTGTCGGGCTCCCACGTTCCGAAAAAACAAATGCATCTATCATGCCAACTCCAAAACCAATCCATGCCCCGGTTGCTGAGCCATATTGCAATCCTTCAACTATGGGTTCATCTGCAATTAGCATAATTGAGGTACCAATCACCGCACCAGCGGCAGCCCCATAAAAGGTATCTAACAAAACAATAATACTGGTATTATTTCCTTCATTGAACATTCCAGAAACCACAAGCTCTTGGCCATTACCTGATGCAATATCATAGGCACCGGCTCCAAGACCGTATAAAGTTCCAAGCCCTAAACCAACTTGTAAAGGCCTGAAGTCTGAGTCGTTTTGCAGTGCCATGGTAGCACCACCTAACAATGTACCGTTCATTGCACCATTTAAGGTATTTCCAGCTAATAACTCAATTGTTTGCGCTTTGGATTGGTTTGTACCCGAAAATATAACGATGAAACTTAGCAGTAGAGCTGAAAGTATTCGCATTATGGTCTCATAGTTTGATTGTAAGTTTTTCTCAAGTTAGTAAATAATAGGAGGGAAAACCATTTTCTACTATGATGGATCGTTCAATGCTACCGGTAATACTTTCCCATTATAGAACCGGTGTGATTCAAGCACGAAATTCGCAATATATGAGCCCATTTCTTCTGGCGAAACCGGGGCTTCAAAACCAGGAAAAGCTTCAGATAACATTTCCGTTTGCACTGCACCGATCGCTAAACAATTGACTGAGATATTATCATCAACAAATTCAGTGCTTAAGACCTCCGTTAAGCCTATAACAGCTGCTTTTGCAGCACCGTATGCTGATAATCCCGGAAACTTTAGACTACCCTGATAGCCAGACATACTGGAAATATTAACAATATGACTATTTTTATTAAGATGAGGTTTTAGCACCTTTATTATTCTGACAATTCCCATAACGTTTACATCCATCAGATCTTTAAAATGCTCAATATCTGTTTCCATAAAAGCTTCTCGGTGAACAAGTCCCGCATTATTGATTAGACCATCTAAACCATTTCCATCCTTAACTTGATCTGCTAATTTTTCTACATCAGACGCATTTGTGATATCTGCAGCTATTGGAATAATTTGTCCACCCTTTGACTGTTTTGCCAAATTGAACAATTTATCTTCAGAACGAGCGGTAACGTAAACGGTATGACCCTCATATGCTAATTTAAGTGCCGTCTGAAAACCAATACCACGACTGGCACCAGTTACTAAAATGGATTTATTCATATATATAAGTAATTATTGTTGGGTTTGTATTTTTGCAAACAAAACAAAATGTAAATAGTTCGTACAAGTTACCAGATGCTTGGAAAAAGCGCTTTTTTAGTAGTAAATTTGTCCACGTCATAATTAAGAATTTTAAAGTAACACTTAATGAATTTAAAAGTCGGCAAACAATTAGTACCCAAGAATATAGAAACATTAAAACCATATGTTGCCGGTAAAACGATTGCAGAAGTTGCCGATCTTTATAAACCCAAAAAAATTGCAAAACTTGCTTCGAATGAAAATAGATTGGGTTGCAGTCCCAATGTCAAACAGGCCATTGATGAAGCATTCAAGCAAATTCAAGATTATCCTGATCCCATTGCAAGAAATTTAAGAGCTTTAATTGCAGAGAAGAACAACGTAAAAGAAAAGAACGTACTACTGGCTTCTGGATCAGAAAGCATCATATCCATAATGTGTAGAACCTTTTTTCTGAACAAGGAAAATGCAATTACAGCCGACGCTACCTTTGTGGGATTCTTTGTACAGATCGGAGTTAGGGGAATCCATCTAAAAAGAATACCAGTTACACATGACTATAAATACGACATAAAAGCCATTGCAAATTCTATTGATGAGAAAACCAAGATGGTATACATAGCCAATCCAAACAATCCTACCGGCACTTACATCAACAAGGATGAATTCGATTGGTTTATGAATCAGGTGCCCGAGGATGTACTTGTTGTAATGGATGAGGCTTATTTTGAATACGCAAAAGATATTATTGACTACCCCCATGCTCTCGACTATGAAGCTGAAAACATTATTGTGCTCCGAACATTCTCAAAGGCCTATGGATTAGCCGGATTCCGAGTTGGCTATGCGATTGCCCATGAGGAATTGATTCGGAATATGATGAAAACAAAGCTCACTTTTGAACCCACAACATTAGGACAAGCTGCTGCTGCTGCTGCATATCAGGATGAAGAATTCCTGCAGAAAAGCGTGGAAGTAGTCAAGAAAAGCAAAGAACGTCTTTACAACTTTTTTGATAAACATAACGTGGATTACGTGAAGTCAATTTCGAACTCTGTAATGATGATACTTCCTACAGAAGATGAGGCTATCACCTTTACCCAAAAGATGTTGGAGAAAGGTGTGATATTGCGTCGTATCAATGCTTTTGGATTGCCTAAATGTATTCGAATTACGGTTGGTTTACCCCATGAAATGGAACATTTTGAACAATCATTTTTAGAAGTACAAGGCTAACTTGTAGAGGTAGTACCTATCACCGAGAACTTGTATTTCAGCTATTTAAAGAAAGTTTTATACTTAAAATTATGCCCCAGAAAAAAACGGTAAATAAGAAAAAAAAATCTTCAAATATAGATTGGAAAAAGGTCGCTCATCTGATGTTTACCTCACGTGCAATGGATGACAAAGAAGAACAAGAACTCGTGCCAAATAAAAAGGTACTGTATCAGTTTTCGGCACGTGGTCATGAATTAGGCCAAATTTTATTGGGAAATCTTCTTACCAATAAACACGATGCTGCCAGCGCATATTACCGCTCTCGCCCATTGTTGCTCACCCTTGGCTTGTCCGAAGAAGATGCAATGGCGGCCCCTATGGGGAAATCAGGCAGCTATAGTGATGGACGTGATATTGGCGTTGTGTGTAATAAACCAGATGCAGATGGCCCAAAGGTATTACCTATGGCCGGAGATGTAGGGTCACAATACACTCCTGCAATTGGTTGGGCGCAGGGGATAGAATACAGAAGAAAGGTTCTCAAAGAGAAAGAATATGAAGATGCTATTTCTGTGATATTGGGAGGAGATGGTTCTGTAGCAACTAATGGGTTTTGGTCAGCATTGACGATTGCTACTACTCAAAATTTACCGGTACTATTTTACATTGAAGATAACGGATATGGAATTTCAGTAACCAGCGAATATCAAACACCGGGGGGAAAGATCAGTAATAATCTTCGGTCATTTAATAATTTGAAGATATACGACGGAGATGGCACGGACCCTGAGCAGGCTTCTGAGTTATTAGAAGAGTCTGTTGAGTATGTAAGGCAACGAAAAGGCCCAGCTTTGATTAGGCTAACAGTCCCCAGATTAAATGGCCATTCCTATCAGGATAATCAGGCTTATAAGGGTCATGACCTGTTAAAAAAGGAACAGGAAAAGGACCCTTTGAAAAAACTAAAAGAATTTATGGTTCCTGATCATATTACAGAGAGAACCTGGAAAAACTGGGAGAAAAAAACTAAAAATAAAATAGATCTTGCTGCAGAAGCTGCTTTAGACAGAGAAGATCCGAACCCAACAAATACTGAAAAATTTGCTTTTGCTGAAGAAAATGAAATTCAATCTATTGGGGGATTAGCTGTTGAAGGCCATGAATTTCCAGATAGTTCAGAAATACCTAACTCAGAAAAACAACGAATCAATATTGTAGAAGCTATTAGAAGAACACTTAAAGTTGAGTTAGAAACGAACCAAAAACTAATGGTTTTTGGTGAAGACGTAGGTAAAAAAGGGGGAGTACATGCCGCAACCATGGATCTTCAATCACAATTTGGGGAAGATCGTGTTTTTGATACCAGCCTCTCGGAAGAGGGTATAATCGGGCGTGCAGTAGGTTTGGCATATCAGGGATTAATGCCTGTTGCCGAAATACAATTTCGGAAATATGCAGACCCAGCTACAGAACAGCTCAATAACTGTGGTACAATTCGATGGAGAACTGCCAACAGGTTTGCCGCTCCCATTGTTGTGAGGATGCCCGGTGGTTTTGCCAAATGTGGAGACCCATGGCACAGTATGAGTAACGAAGTATTTTTTACACACGCCGTTGGGTGGCAGGTCGCCATGCCAAGTAATGCAGAAGATGCGGTTGGGCTTCTTCGTTCTGCGATGCGAAGTAACAACCCAACGATTTTCTTTGAGCATAGGAATCTGTTAGATGCAAAATATGCCCGAAAACCTTATCCGGGAGATGAATTCGTTGTTCCATTTGGTAAGGCCAGGAAACTACAAGAAGGGGACGAAATCACGATCGTTACCTGGGGTGCAATGTGTGAAAGATGCGAAGAAGCCGTTGATGAACTGGGTATTGCTGCAGATATCATTGATCTTCGAACAATTATGCCATGGGATAAAAGTGCGATACTCAACTCAATTAAACGAACAAACCGATGTATGATCGTTCATGAAGATAACCGAACGGCTGGTTTTGGGGCCGAAATATCTGCGGTTCTCGTGCGTGAGGCCTTCCAATATCTTGATGCCCCAATTGACCGTGTGACGATGCCTGATATACCTGTTCCTTATAATGTTGGGTTGATGGAATCGGTGCTTCCAAGCACAAATAAAATCAGAGAAAGGATAGAAAAGTTGCTTCGTTTCTAACTTAGGTGAATTTGTTACATGAGTCTTTTTTAATTTTGAGTTCATAGAGATTGCAAAGTCATATCTATACATTAACGTATTCTTTTGAACTCACTTTAACATCGCTTTGAGATTAGGAACCAAAATAATAATCGGTTTTATTTGCATAAGCCTATTACTGGCTTTTATAGGGATCATTTCTGATCACGTTACAAGTGATATTCGCAAGGAACAACTGCGACAGGTAAATGAGGCTTCAGAAGTGGTAATCTTTACCAGCGAGATGGAACGCAGTTTATTCCAAAGTTTAATATTCCTGAATGGTATTCGGGAAGCAATTGCGGTGGAGGATCAATATGAAAAAGTACAAGAGCTCCCCGCAGCAGTAGAAATGATAGCACAATTTGATGAAGAGCTGGAACAATTTGAAAGGTCTGTTGAAAATCTTAAACAAATATTTGATACGGAAGACCAGCTTTCAGAGAATGTGAATGAACTCCTTGAGAGTTATCAGGTTTATAAATCAATATCTACAGAATGGCTTTCCCTGGGTGATGAAAAAAACGCTCAAACAAATCAAATGTTCATCAATTCGATTGAACCCTATTTCAGGAATAATATAATTCCTGAGATCACAGAAGTAAGAAGAACGGTCCTCTCCATTCAGGAAACTCAAAACCGGAGGTTAGAAAGTTCTTTAAACAGAGCAGCCTTGATCAATTATATAGCGACACTTTTATCGGTGTTACTGGCTATCGGTTTGGCAATATTTATTTACAGGTCCATCGCAGATCCTATTTCAAGGGTAAGTGCTACGGCTAAGAAATTTGGTGAAGGGCACTTAGATGAACGTATAGAACTTGCCTCAAAAGATGAAATTGGGGAATTAGCTGAAGCGTTTAACGCAATGGCTGAAAGTTTACAAAAATCGACGGTATCAAAAGCTTATCTGGATAACATCATAGAGTCAATTCAGGAGGCATTATTTGTTGCCGATAAAGAAGGAAAGTTAGTGCGTGTTAATTCTGCAGCCACCGAGCTGTTGGGATATGAAAAAAAGGAGATGACCGGAGCTTTTATAGATAAGTTTTTTGGCAGGCGCAAAAAGGATGTTGAGGATATGAATGCGTCAAAGTTGAATCATTCTTTTGAATTTACGCTTCGCCAAAGTGATGGAAATCCCGTGCCGGTTTTATTTTCAGAAGCAAAGTTATATGATAATCATGGTGAATTTGTAGGAACGGTATCCGTGGCAAGAGATATCTCAGACCGAAAGAAGGCTGAAGAAGAAATTCGAAGTTCATTGAGAGAAAAAGAGGTTATGCTCGCCGAGATCCATCATAGGGTGAAAAATAACCTGGCTGTAATATCAGGCCTTATTCAGCTGCAAAGCTTTAATACAGAAAATATTGAGGTAGAAAAAGCACTAACCGATAGTCAGTTAAGGATTCAATCAATTGCGCTGGTTCATGAAATGCTGTATGAAAGTGATTCGCTTGCATCCATTAAATACAACAAATATATAAATGATCTGCTGCAAGCAATACAAAGTATGCACATGAACGATGGGAAAAATATAAATTTATCAGCTGAGGTTGCTCCGCTTTCGTTAAATATTAACCAAGCTATTCCCTTTTCATTATTGCTAAATGAGATTATTGTAAATGCCTATAAATATGGATTTAAAAATGGGGAAGAAGGAAATATACATGTGATGGTTTCACAAAAAAACTCATTTATCAATCTTCAAATTTCAGATTTAGAAAAGGGTTTTATCATTGATGAGTTCGAAAAGAACCATGCTCTGGCTATGTCGTTAATTGAAACCCTTGTTAAACAACTTCACGGCAAGTTTGAAATTCAGCCTTCAACTGCAGGAAAAGGAATAATATTTAATGTTGAATTCAAGATTGAAAAGTAAGTAACAAAGCCAAATAAATGTCGTAGTTTAATCTGGTTTATACATAAAAATCAGACAAAATCTGAAGGGCATACTCATTCCTTTTACGAAATTATGACACGGTTATTAAATTGCTGAATACCAGATCTTACATATTACTTCTTTGCGGAATTGGAGGCATCATATCATATTTCTTGCTTCGCCCATATGTAGAATATTATGCTTCGGGTCCTATCAAAAACAGTAAATCAACTACCGAGCAGTATATAACAGAGATGACCCCTGCACTTGGGTTTTCCTCGGATTCATTAGCAATGTTAACGGTACGAAAGCAGCATCAGAATTATGTAAAAAGGCTTGATACGCTTTACAGTGATCTTATACCTGCTGATATGAATAATAAAAAACTTCATATACAAAGCTGGCAGGTGATTTTGGGGGCACCTCAACAAAGTAATGGGATGTTTTCGACATCGGAGCAACTTTTTAATTCCAGTGGCCGCTTAATGTTCCATGTATCGAATGACGGAAGAATTATCCGAATAAAAGAGCATGCCGATCACCATAATCCCACGTTCATAAAAGGTGATTCTCTTTTAAAGATTGCTAATACGCTGATCGAGGATAAATTTGAATACAACCTGGATGACTACCGATTTATTGATGTGGCTTATGAGGACACTTCTTTTATACTTGATACTTATCCATCAGGTGTAAATGGAAATGGTAATAGTAATGATACAGAGCTGGAGCTTTACTGGAAGAGAAAAAAAGGAACTACAGGAACCCCATCTGAGATCACGCTTACATTAAATCCGGTTGTTCGTGAAATTCAGGAAGGTGGCATATTAAGAACAGAATTTGGATATAGCATTGCCTCTTTTGCTGCACTTAATGAACATGAAAATTTTGATTGGGAACCAAGTCAAAGTAAGCAAGATGAAGACCTTTCCTTTACCTATTTACTATTCGGTAGTTTGTTTGTTCTGGCCATCTTTATTTTTTCTATAGGTACAAGAAATATATTCAAAGGAAAAGTTGAATGGAGAAGAGCGCTATTTCTTTTTGCTGTAATAGCGCTTGGCCTTTATGGCTGGCGGGCAATGTATTTTATGTATACGTATAATCCGTTCTTAAATGGAGTCGGTTTATTCTCTTCCTTTATTAACAACTTATTGTTCGCACTGGTTGTTGGCCTTTATGCATCACTGGCCTATATAAGTTGGGAAGCCTTGGCTAGATCACAACAGCAAAAACAGTTAGATGTGGTTGATGCACTTTGGCAGCGTTATTTCTTTGTAAGTGAGACCGGTAGTGGTTTAGTTCATGGATTTGCGTTTGGGGGAATTCTGATCGGAATCATGGCCTCATTAACATACCTATCAGGAGAGTTTTTATTACAGGCAGATAGTCAATTTGGATTTGCTGAACCTTCTATACCTATTCGGTTACTGACAATAAATTTAAGCTCATGGACCACGACCTGGCTCGTATGTATTGCTCAGGTTGGTTTTGTTTACTCAATTTTGAATCACTGGATCGACAGGGATTGGGTCGCAGGACTAATTGCTATCCTGTTGACTGGTATATTCATTACAGTATTAGGGCGATTAATAGGCACAAGTGGAACGGTCTTCCAGGATATCATAATATATACAGGCTTAGCTACCGTATTGATTTATGCGATGATGGAATTTGGTTTACTAACAGTGTGTACCGCATGGTGGACTTATATTGTATTCTATATGGTTCAACCTTATTGGCAATCACCATCGTTTGAAGTAGCTTATGTTGGTTGGGCACAATTCATTTTGATGATACTCCCGCTTATTTACGGATTTATTTCGTACAGGTATGGAATATCTGTTTCTGAAGTGGGAGAATATATACCAGAGTATGAAGAACGAATTGCGAAACACTTGCGTGTTGAAAAAGAGATTGAGATAGCACGTGAGAGTCAATTCAAGCTCATGCCACTTAAGCCGCCAAAGGCCGATGGGATAGATGTTTATGGTTTCTTTATGCCCTCTTTTGAAGTTGGGGGAGATTATTTTGATTACCTGCTTACTGAAGATAAATCAGGTGTTGCATCAGCACTAACTATGTCGGTGGTTGATGTATCTGGTAAAGCCATGCAGGCCGCAATGCCGGCAGTTTTTACAAGCGGGCTTTTGCTATCCAGGATGAAACACGATTGTCCGGATGAAGTACTAACAGATATATCTGAACCTATTTTTCATCGTACAGATAAAAGGACATTCATTACCTGTGTTTTAGCCCGTTATGATCTTCGCACAAAACAAATGGCGATTGCAAATGCAGGTCATTGCCGGCCGATCTTAAAAAGGAATGGCATTGCTGAATATATTCATACGCCGAAGCCATCCTATCCCTTAGGAATGGCAACGGATGTAAAGTACCAAAGTGAAATTATCTCAATAAAAAAGGGTGATTTCTTTCTTTTGTATTCCGATGGATTGCCTGAAGCAGTGAATGAAAAGGGAGAACGTTTTGGTTTTGACCAAGTACCAAGACTGATTGAATCGATTGATACTGAAAACCTGACTGCAAATGAAATTGCACAGAAGATCAAGCGAACAGTTCAGAAATTTAGTAACTATCAATTGGTTGATGATACCACTATCATATGCTTGAAAGTTTAAGTAATTATTTAATTTCAAAATTTGATAGAAACAATAGCAGTGAGACCCTATACCAGTTGAATTTTCATGGTATAAGGTTACACTATTAAAGTGTATATCTATCATAATCAATAAAATTAATAGCAGAACATGGCACAAGGACAAGATTTTGAATTTACAGTGCCGCCACAATTCGAGAAAGTATCCAAAAATATACGCCTTATAATTGGTGGTTTGGTAGTACTTTTGCTTGGATTCTCAACCTTTTTTACCGTTGATCCGGAAGAAGTAGGTGTTGTAG
>JAVLBT010000090.1:0-11999 GCA_031580945.1 Gracilimonas sp. | reverse complement strand
ATCCAACTTTGAATTCATAGCCCCGGTTATTATCGGGGCTTTTTTATTGGAGGGCGGGTAGTTAATTTCAATCTTGCCGATTTTTGGAACTTTATACACCCTCGCCAGTTTAACCAGAACGCCCCCTGCCCGGTTTCCAACCAGGCTTCGCCACAGATTCTAACCGAATTCAATCAGATCATTGAAGACAAGCCACAAACTACCAAACGAGATCTGATGAGAACACTCATTCGAAATGCAGAGTCCAAGGTAACGAAGGCTAAAAACAAGTAATAAAGGGAGTGCTGAGCTGCGGATCGACTACGTTGCGATCACCACCTTATTTCAGAGTGGCAAGAAATAAAAGAGGGGCTTTAAACAGAGGCACTAAAGGATTCCGCTTCGAAATAGACTGGAATAAATTGCTTTAAATCTACCCTTTTTGGTATCATTCGAGTCTTTTAAAACCGGTTAATTCTGTTAACTCTACTGCCAAGACTGGCAGGTATAAAAATGAAAGCGGCGTATGAAAAAGTGACTAACCTGGGTTCGCAGATCAGTCCCTTATATTTCGAAGCTCCCGGAGTCAGTACAAAGTGCGAACTTATTTCTCCATAATATGGCACGTAGAGACCGTGCTAAACGATTCCAGAGAGCAAAGGTTCACACTTGACCAATCAAAAATGACTCAAAATCACCCATTCGCCTGAGAGCCAATAACTTGTTGAATGTTCTCTCTTTCTGCATACGTGAGGTCATCCCCACTTTCATCAAATTGCACCTTATTTCTTAGCTTAGCTTCTTCAACTGACTTAAACCCAGGTAGGTTGTAAAAGTCATGGTCATTATAATAATTAACACAAACCAACATATATGATTTAAACTCTTCACTGGAAGTCTCATGTTTTTTATAACTTTACTCCTTTGATCATCAACCAGATACAAAGGGTCACTTTCCTCAACGCTGCCGATAAACCAACAATCCATCCAAAAATGACCTTGTGTTTGGGGTTATTTATTTAAGCCCTTATTCCTCACATAGGCCTTTTTCTTGGACATTAGATCAATATCCTGAAGTTTTCTTCCAAAAATATCATCACTTGCCAGTTGAAGGGTATCTTTATCCATACTCAATAATGTTAACACCCTGGTAATCAAAACATCATAAAATGCTATTTGATGGGATACATTTTCTTTACTCGAGATTGTGAAATTTGGGACATAGTCAAATACACCTACTAAGAAGCATCAATATGCAGAATCATTTATTGTATCCTCCTTTGAATCTTGTCCCGGATAAAAACATTCTTTTTCAAAATGGATCATATCTTGTTTCAATTTCTCAAGATAGATATGAAGTTGAAAAAGCTCTCGCTCTTCGCTACGAGGTATTTTGTGAAGAATTTCAGAAAGGTTCAATTCCAAAACAAGGTGAAAAACTTGAAACAGACGATTACGATTCACAATGTCATCATCTGATTGTAACTGAATTGAAAAGTGGAATCGTTGTCGGAACCTATCGGCTTCAAACGTATGAAATGGCTACAAATGGTCTTGGTTTTTACTCTAATCTGGAATTTGATCTCGAATATTTTCCAAAGACATTTCTGAAAAGATCAGTTGAAATTGGTAGAGCTTGTATTCGAAAAGAGTTTAGAAACAACAGAGTTCTTTTTCTGCTATGGAGAGGATTGGCAGCTTATTTAAAAAAAATGAAGAAATGCACGCTTTTTGGTTGCTGTTCCCTGTATTCAAACCAAATGAAAGACGGAGTGTTAATCTACAATCAGTTTGAAAAAAACAGTCAAATTTGTAATGAATTTGCTATACCGGTCCAACCTGATTATACGACACCAAATCAGCTGTTTTCAGCCCCAGAAATACACGCATCTAAAGAAATACTGGTTCCAACTTTGTTTCAAAAATATTTGGATATAGGGTCTAAGGTGGCAAGCAAGCCTGCCCTTGACCATGATTTCGGCTCTATAGATTTCTTGGTATACCTCAACATAACCCAAGCCGATCGAAAGTTTCTTCAGTTCTTAGGTCGTGGACTATAACTACACAGTAGGTTGGCTATTAATACGGTCAAGCAACTCATATCGGCCATATTCAACTGGGTGAATCGTATTGAGAATTAAAGGAAATAAAAAAGCCTGCTAAAGCTACAAAGCAGGCTTAATCAGTGTTTCACTCATGTGTCAGGAGCATTCACATGCACACTTCCAAGCCGAGTACTTCGGCAATGTCTCCCCATGAAATAGCAGATACATTGCCATCATTATGGATTGGAAAAAAGCCCCCTTCCGGGAAACCAGGAAAGCTACGCTGTGAGATAACAATTCCATCAGTGTTAAGCGTATTTGGGTTAGTAAACGTCCCTATGTGCTCTAAATTGACCCGGTCAAATACATAAAAAAAGTTGTTTTCCTTGCCCTGATCTGTAGTAACCCAGTAACCTGTGTTTTCATCACAGGTATAAAGGGCAATGCCTTCAGGTTCATACTTGAAGATGCCTTCTCCCATAATTTCACCTGTAAAGTTGCCATCTAAATCGTAAATCTTAATATTATTTTGAATAGAGTCTTCATCGGCTACCAGTAACCGATTGTAAGCTTCATCAGCCATAAGCGATTCAACTTTTTTCTGAACGCCAGGTCCTGATGTGTCACCAAATGCCTTTACATGAGTACTTGACAACTGACCGTTTTGGATATTCATTTTGAATTCCTGAACACGTTCTCCAAGTTCGCTATCCGCTGGCACCATTTCGTCTTCCGTTTCGTAATTATCGGTAATGAAAAGGCGAAAACCTCCATTATTATTTTGAATGACAGTAATTCCATATGGCCATTTAAGAATATCTTCTCCAAAATAACCAAGCGACTCAAACGCAGGAAGGGAAAAAACCTGAACCCGGTGGTTATTCCGTTCTACAACCACCGCATAATTATCTACTACAGCAATACTATTCGGACGATCCAGTTGCCCCATTCCGGTTCCCGGTTCAGACAGCACCTCAAGTTGTTCACCGTTAGTAGCATCATAAGTAAGGATCACATCCGTTTCCTTGGCTGTTGCGAGCAACCAATGCTGATTATCTGGTCCATGCCAGATGGCGGGGGTATCTACATTGTTAACCGTATCCCGTGGAGTCTGGTAGATTTCTTCAACCTGTCCGGTTTTTACAGATATGGTTGAATTACTTTCATTATTGGAATCTTCACTTCCACATCCTGAAACTAAGATGAGCGCTACAATTGTAATACTTAGTGACTTCATATAACTATCCTTAAGATTCATCTTATAATTCAAATTTTACACCTATGTTGCCCCAAAAAGAGTAAAACTCTTGCTGTTCCGGACGGCTTGAAACTCCATTGTAATAACGTAGTGGTTCGTTCGTAAGATTTATAAGCTCAAGGAAAACGGTAAAATTATTGTTTAGTCTTTGGCTGGCGGAAAGATCAATCTGAATGTGTTCGTCATAAATACGATCGGTGCCATCCTCATCTCTTAATTCATCTACAAAAGAACCGGCATAAGACATGGAAACTCTTCCAGAAAATCCCGACCGTTCATAAGAAAGAGCAATATTACCAGTATTTTCAGCTTGTCCTGGGAGGGATACCTTTCGTACTTCACCAACTGAGTTAATCAATTCAGCTTCAGACCAACTGTAGGTATAGTTACCATAGATACCCAAGCCACTCAATGCACCGGGTAGAAATGTTAACTGCTGCTGAAGGTTTAATTCAAAACCTAGTAAGTCAGCCGTGGTTCCGTTAACAGGTTGAGTTGCTTCGTAACCTTGGTATTGCGCTCCGGTGAATTCGTAGTTACGAATGTAAATGAAGTCATTGATATCTTTATAGAAAACACCTGCAGAAAGAACTCCAACAGAGTTAAAATAATATTCCGCCATTATATCAAAGTTCATAGAAGTAGTTGCATCAAGATTCGGATTTCCCAATTCTATTTCTTCATCTTCACGGTTTACAATGCGGTAAGGAGCTAAGTCGAAGTAATTAGGTTTAGAAAAGGAATTAGTCCATGCTGCTCGTAAATTTACGAGTGGACTGACAGCATAGGTAGCGTGGATCATCGGAAGAAAGAAATTATACTCATTCGTTCCGGAAGTTTCAGTAATAGGAAGCAAGTCGCCATCTACATTGAATTCTACAATATTTGCGTTGTAATCTACTGACGTAAATTCATATCTAAAACCGACTAAACCACTCAAGTTTCCTTTTCTGAGGTCTGTCATCAGATACCCGGCATAGGTATCTTCATTAGCATCAAAAGTTTCACTTTGAGAATCTGAACGACTGTCTTCCTCTTCAAACTCAAAAGAACTTCTGTTATCGTTAAAAAAGCTTTCTAATAAATCAGGGTCAGGGAACAGTCCGATTCCATCCGGATAATTATTATCAAGAAAATTGTTGTCTTCAAAATCACCCTGTACATCAGAATAAAGGAAGTCACCATCGTAGCCATAAAGACGAACATTTGGAGTAGTTACTTTTTCTTTTGTCCTGAAAAGCCCGCCAAATTTCAAATCTCCAGAAACTTCACCCAAATTATAGTTCATATTAAGGTTCAAACGGGTAGTGAAGTTTTGGTCAGATGTAGATTCTGAACTCTGCTCAAATTCATCAAATTCAAAGGCATTGTAATTGTAAGCACTGGCACCGGCCGCAGGCCCACTATCATCCAATATAAATTGAGGATAATTATTATTGGCACGATCAAATGAGACAAACTCGACATCTTCTTCAGTAATTGGATCTTCGTAAGCCTGCTCAAATACAACATTACGATCATAAGGGGTATTTTGATCAGCATATGAGTATGAAGCCATGTAATCGATATTCCACTTTCCAGAAATAGCATGATCTCCACCGGCAGAAAGACTAAATATCTTTTGTTTCTCTAAGCGATCCTTGAATTCCCGAGCCATAACATCAGCTTCAGCTATAAATGCTCGGCGATACTCTGTGTCAGTGAAATAATTAAAAGCAGAATTAAGGAATATTTCTGACCGGTTATTAAATTGGTAGTCGAAGGAAGTTACAAGACCTGCTCTTTCGCGATTAAGTTCGTAATCCCGAAGCTCAAGAGCGTCAATATCTCCTTCGTCGTACTCCATTTCATTGTTGTCTGAAGCGCGGTTGGAGTTGTTGTATGTACCTGAAATCAGGAGTCCCAATTTACCGTCAGCAAAACGGTTACCATACGTTGCAGCTGCTAATCCACCAAAAGCAGAAAGATCCTGAGCCTGATTATTATAGCCTGGAGCAAGGGTAACCCTTAGAATTTGACGATTTGCCGTGGCAGATAAAGTATTTAGATTTACAGAACCTCCAATCGCATCACCGTCCATATCTGGAGTGATTGCTTTTGTAACTTCTATGCTGGATAGAATATCACTCGGTATCATATCCAGTGCGGCATACCGTACATCACCTTCAGGAGAAGGTATTTGTTCACCATTAATACTGATGTTACTCAAATTTGGATTTGTTCCTCGAATTTGAACATAACGGGATTCACCCTGATCTCTCTGGACTGAAACAGCTGGAACTCTTCTAAGGGCATCAGCAACGTTTTGATCCGGGAAGCGACCAATTAAGTCGGCAGCAACTACATTCATAATATTCGCAGCTGTTTTTTGCTGATTGAGTGCTCGAGCTTGCCCTTGCCGGAAACCCTGAACAGTAATTCCACTCATCTCAATAAAATTATCGGTGAGTTCAACATTTAAATTTAAATTTTCACTGCCGGTAATTGATACTTCTTTTTCAACGGTTTCAAACCCTAAATAGGAAATACGTACAGTTTGGTTACCAATAGGAACCCTACTTAGAGTGTATTTACCCTCTACATTTGTACTGGTTCCGATTGATGTTCCCTGAACTAAAATACTTGCTCCTGGTAATAATTCACCAGTTTTTTGATCTGTTATCACACCGCTTATTGTAGCAGTTGACTGTGATTGTGCTAATTGAGGTATAAGAAAAAATATAGCTGCAATACACAGGCTGAAAAGATATCTAACCTTAAAAGATGACATTTGTCCTCCAAATATGATTGTTTAAAATATATCTCGGAGTATATCATCAATGGGTTTCCGAACTATGTCGGTAAAGTTACGACTGGATTAAAAATAGATTAGCTTAGTATGAACTTCATTAACAGGCTGTTAATTTTTAATGTAAAAATCTAAGAAAAACACTATTCACCTTTTCTTCCAAGGACCTGTAATAGCTAATGTTAATCCATCCTGTTGAATATTCATAAACAAGGTAGAGCCGTCAGGGGAAAATGTAGCTCCTGCAAGTTCAGATTCGCTCACCGCATTCCGTCCCATTTTATAGACTTCCCCTTCCGGAGTAATTCCAAGCAAGTAATTATCTCCTTCGCTGTCCTCACAAACAACCAAATCACCCCAAGGTGCCACGGTTAAATTATCTGCATTTTCAATGATATTACCATCATTAGGCTCTACAAATAGCTCAAGTATACCGGGCTCTTTTTCTTCACGTATCGTTCCTTCATATTCACTTGGAGTGTATTTCCATATTTGCCCTACTTTAGCTGATCCACCGTTTGTACACGCAAAATAAACAGTACTATTTCCGAACCACATACCTTCACCTCGAGCAAACCTTGTGGCCCCGGCATCATGACCACGGTAGCGTAAATCGTCTTCGTCAATATCGTTCAGATCTATCCATTCTACAGGAAGTGGGTGGTTGAGTTCAACCAGTTGTTCTTTCCAGTTACGAGCATCAAGACTTGGCAGATCCTTCACTACTAATGCTTGTAACCTTCCACCATCAAGCATTTTCCCCGGTGTATTCGGGATGAACCGATAAAGAAGCCCTTCAGAATCATCTTCAGTTAGGTAAACAACCCCACTTTTAGGATCTACAGCCACTGCTTCATGATTAAATCGTCCCATATCTTTGATGGGTTTAGCTTCAAAAAGTTCTGTTTTGGTTGATGCGGGGACCTCAAACACATAACCGTGATCTTTCTCATACCGTCGGTCGTCTGCACGAATTACCACTTCCTCACAAGTTAACCAACTATTCCAGGGAGTGGGACCACCGGCACAATTACGTAATGTACCTGCTAAGCTGAGGTACTCATTTTCAACTTTCTGAGTTTTCGTATCAAACACTAATGTTGTAGTCCCTCCCTGTGCAGGGTTATTTTCTCTTCCTTTATCATAGAGTTTTGAAAAATCTACCTTATCTGTCAACTCATACTCTTTGCCAAAAGGACTTCCTTTACCTGAGATATCCGGGTTCATCTCATGGTTTCTAATAAGAATTGTCTTTCCATTTTCACCTGAAAAGGTTGCCATACCATCAGGCCGCCCGGGAAGTATGAATCCGTCTTTCATAGTAATACCTGCACGAGAGATAATTTTGTAGGAGAATCCTTCTGGCAAATCAAAAATCCCATTGGGATCAGGAAGAAGTGGCCCAAGCAGTTCTGAAGCCTGTTTGGCAATAACTTTAGCACCAGAAAGCTGATTGGTTAAAATTCGAAAACCTGTAAAACCTAAAGTGAAAGCACCTGCCTGCTGTAAGAACTTCTTCCTTGAAATTGACATTTTGAAATAATTAGATAAACATTTTATAAAATGAAAAAATAAAAAAAGGGATTAAGAGAAAAGTTAAGTCACTATTAAAACTTCATGTTATTATTTCACGAATTAAGAGCCAGGGACTATGTTAGTCATTAAAGAGAAGAGCACTGTGATGAGCTCAAATTCATACCCCTCTTGAGAACTTTCAGATTCTGCAATCAATTCTCCCACAATTCGTCTCGCCAATAGCGCGGTGGCCGTTCGTCGACAACTTCTATTGTAATTGTATCTGAAAGTCTATTGCCATGACGGTCTGTGCTTATCACTTCAATCAAATGAATACCCAAGGGAAGGTTTGGAAGTTGAGCCCGCCAAAGGTGCATATTTCTGTTAGAAATAGATCCTTGTGGCTGCGGTGGCGCAGGACCGAATTGGTTGCCTGAATAGAGCTCATGCCCCTGTGCATGCTCGTCACCGGAGCGGCTCTGGAATGCAAAGCGAGCAACAGAGAGCTGCCGGGCGGTTGCAAACGGATCTGCCCACTCGGCACCTGTTTTCTGTGATTCACCCTTCCCGGATTGCGTTCGCTCCATGGATAGAGATGTTCCGTCAGGCAGACGAGCTTCAACGGTTGTTTCGGATGTTCCTGCCCAGATGTTTGCCATAATCCAAACGTTTTCATTGAAATCGCCGGGCGTCAGGATATTTGGGTCAGGTAGATCGTTTATAGATGCAGGCGGCAGCGGAACCCTGTCTTCAGGATTTTCACTATTCCAGGCCGTAATCTCATTAAACCAGGTTCGAAAAGCGGGTGTATTCAAACCGATCCATTGTCCGCGCTCTTTACTAAGCCCCGCACCAATATACTTCTCCGTATAATCAGTTCCGTTAAAATCAAGTCTCAGGAACCCTTTTGGCGCACCCATTCTTTGCAAAGCCATTGGTACTCCGTCTATCGAGAAATCTCCCTGGAACCAGGCTCCTGATGCGGCACCAGCTATAATATGGCGGAAAGGAAGAGGTCCGGTTCCGGTATATTCAGTCCATCCTTCAAAGATTTGACCTGGTGCATGATTTTCAATCGTGTGAGTATGGCCTGAAAGAGACAGAGCTTCACGGCCCTCAAGCATGTTGTGAATTTCATCCAGATTATCGGTTTGATGTGTTTTACTGCCATGATCCACAAATGAAACAAAGGGAATATGATGATTTAGAACGATTAGCCGATCTTCAGGCGTGCGCTCAATAAGTCCCTCCAGCCATGTAAGCTGAGTAGCTGTTACCCGTCCGTTGTACCGGGGATTTTCTTCGTCGCCGCAGTAATCATGACCCAGCGCAACATCTTCTTCATTGCAGGGATACACTACATTGTCAAGACCTACGAACAATACGTTTCCCTGTTCAAATGCGAAATAACTCGGTCCTACAATCCGGCGCCAGCTGTCGGCTTTGTCGCTGTTGGTTTTGGCATCAAAATCGATATCATGATTTCCAATTACTGACCATTGTGGTATGCCGGCAGTAGCGCTGATCCTAAGAAGTCGTTCTAAAAGACCGAGGTCATCACCTACGACGTCACCGAGAAAGATCATGCAGTCAGACTGACCAAGCCCGGAGTCAAGCACATCCGCCATGACTCCATCTCTGAACCAGCCAATTTGCTCATTACTATATGTTTGGGAATCACCGATCATAGCGCATGAAAAACTGGAGCCTGTGGCCTCTCTCCTGATAATAGGGAAATTTATCTGCCTGGGCGCCGGTCCTGTTGGTGAGAGGCCTCCAAATCGCATGTCATACCCAGTGCCGTTTTCCTTATGGATGTAAAAAAACTGCGGAACCATGCGCTCATCTGTCGGGACTTGCCAGCCGGAAGGCTGAACAATGGTGAGATCCATATCGTCACGAACCTCAATTTGGTAGGCCCCATTTTTGTCCGTCGTTATCCAATCTTTACCGTTTGAAACCATCACACCTTCAACGCCATCTTCATCTTGATCCCTCAATCCATTTTTATTGGCATCATTAAATACGTAACCGATCACGGTATCATTACCCGTATTCTTGTCAATGATTTGTGGACCGGCAATCCAATGCTGAGAATAGGCCGGTTTCGTAAATAGTAAAAGCTGAAAAAACAATATTGAGAGGGCAATTTGAATGAATATTTTCATATAAGAGCAGAGTTAAATTTTGAGTGGAATAGCAAAAAATAAAGATCTCAATTTTACCATATAATTAAGGTTTTATGATCAGTATGAAGTACGTTCCATTTTTTTTGAGACTGGCCATGGAAATTTAGCATTTATTATCAAGTGGTTGAGGGTACACGGAGATTTTGTGCCCACTAATTCCGCGAAATGTGCTATAAAATGAAAATCCTTCATTTTCAAAATGGGCCCTCATAAAAACTGAAAGGCATAGAAAAGCCCTTCAGCGTCTGCTAATGGGCTTTTTTTGTCAATAATTGTGTTGAAAATTAAGAGCCCCCGGGTTGAATTCAAACCTACGACCAATTGATTAACAGTCATGCTATAAATCCGCTTTTGAGTCTTTATAAGTAGGTTTTTAAAGTACCTGTACCCACTAATGTACCCATTTTAATGTTCACCGGTGAAATGGTGTCATTTTGATTCTTCTTAACTTTCTGTGCGTTCATTGACCTTTCCTTAAAAATCTATTCAAAACAATCGAACTGTTTAAACCATGACGAACATGTAAAGGATTATTTGACAATCAAGCGACATTGTAAACCAAATAATCCCCATCAGATATAAATCATATTTCACCTAAAAATAACCGAATTCAATAACTACCCCCTATTTATAAACATTTTTTATAAAAAGTAATCGATTTTAACGATATTATTACAAAAGTAAATAGTAATCGATATTTGTAAATAATGGTCGAAAGTAATCGATTTGAAGAAAGTATAACCATTTTCAGGAATTACGCCCTTCCAGAAACCGGAATGAAGCTGGCTGGATATAGTGCTCTAATCCATCACTATGAATTACAAGTCCCCTTACCTGATTTGATATCAGCTATAAGTGACAAGCACCGAACCTATATAGAAGGTAAATGGCGTGTATTTAAAACAGTTCAGGAACCAACTCCTACCCTTCTTGGTCACCTTACGTTTGCTTTCAGGTATGAGGGAGTAGACTTGCTCATACTTAAAAGAATTTTTAAGACCGTAGATAAAAATGAAATTGAAGCGATTGTAAATGATCAGCCTACAGGCCGAAATAGCAGACGAATTTGGTTTTTCTATGAGTGGCTTACAGATAAGCGATTAGATGTAGAAGATACCCAGGTTGGAAACTACGTTGAGGCGCTCGACCCAAGCTTACAATATCCGGGCCCTAAAGAAAGATCCCAGCGACATCGCGTTTGGAACAATCTACCGGGAAATAAAGATTTCTGTCCGTTAATACATCGTACGGAAATTCTTGAACACTTTAGCGTCGATGAGCTGGAGAAAAAAGTAAAAGATACAATTGGAAAAGTACATCCGGATCTATTGTCACGGGCTGCAGCTTTTCTGTTGCTCAAAGATTCTAAAGCTTCATACGCTATTGAAGGGGAAACACCTCCCGAAAACCGAGCTCAGCGCTGGGGGAAAGCAATCGGACAGGCTGGACAAAAAGATCTCACAGAAGACGAACTGCTGCGTTTACAAGAAATTGTAATTGAAGACAGACGATTTGTGGAAATGGGCTGGCGTACAGAGGGAGGGTTTGTTGGTGTTCATGACCGTGTGAGTAAGTTACCCGTTCCTGATCATATCTCTGCCAGATGGCAAGATATACCTCAGCTCATAGGAGGACTATTAAAGGCCAATAAGTCTCTTATTGACAGTGAATATGATCCTGTTTTTGCGGCTACACTTATAGCCTTTGGTTTTGTTTTTATCCACCCTTTTGCTGATGGGAACGGGCGTGTGCACCGGTATATCTTTCATCATGTGCTGGCCAGAAAAGATTTTTCACCTAAAGGACTCATTTTCCCGGTTTCCGCTGTAATTCTGGATCGGATTGATGAGTACAAAAAAGTGTTAGAATCGTTCTCAAAACCACGCCTTGACTTCATTAAGTGGAAGTCGACTCCGGATGGTAATGTTGAAGTTCTAAATGAAACCATCGACTTATACCGCTACTATGATGCCACCAAGCAGGCAGAATTTCTTTACCAATGTGTAGAGGAAACGGTATTAAAAACACTACCGGAAGAAGTGCAGTACCTTGAGCATCATGACAAAATGAGAAATTTCATACAGGAACATTTTGATATGCCGGACAAAACCATAGAGAACCTTATTGGTTTTCTGCGACAGAATAATGGTCTCCTATCCAACAGAGCAAAGAACAAAGAGTTTGCAAGTCTTACCAGTGATGAGGTTGAGATGCTCGAAGAGGCT
>JAVLBT010000008.1:43941-46895 GCA_031580945.1 Gracilimonas sp. | reverse complement strand
GAGTATCACAGTGATTATTTATGTGCCGGTGAGACTGCGACCGTTGCCCTTGAGAAAGCAGAGCAAAAAGCTCTTTCACATCAAAATTGGGTAGCTTGGCTGCCTATAACCAGTAGCTGGCGCCATATGAATAATAAAAGAGATTTTAGCCCGGTTCCTTACATAGAAAAGATAGAAATACCCGCATTATTTTTATTTGGGGAAAATGACGGTGATGTATACAGTAACTGGGCTGTAAGAGAACTTCAGCAGGTTTTTCCAAATGGTTTCCCATCAAATATTACAGTCAGAACTATTCCCGGAGCCAATCATTTTTTCCATGTAGTTGATGAATGCTATGAATACCCCGGAAAAGATGAAATAGTTCGTCTTAATTATTCTTTCCGGTTCAAAGAGCTATTTCAGGACTGGATTTTTGGAACCCTTTGAAATTAATTTGAAAATTAGTCTGTATTCTTAATCCAGTACACCTTTTTTACTTTATCTCCGACCATTATCTGTTCTATTACATCCATTCCAGCATGTACTTCACCAATAATGGTATATCGCCCGTTTAAGTGAGGAGCCCAGTCCAACATTATAAAATATTGACTGCCTTCAGTATCAATGCCAGCACTTGCTATTCCCACTTGTCCCGTTTCATACTGTTTTGATGATGCCTCAGTTGGCACCACATAATCAGGGCCGCCAAAGCCATCTCCAGTCTCAACATCTCCTCCTTGAACTACAAAATTTGGGACCACTCGGTGAAAGGCTACATCATCATATGCTCCTGTTTCTGTCAAGCTATCAATGCCCGAAATAGTAGCCGGAGCAGATAATGCATTAATCTCGATATTTATTGTGCCCTTTTCTGTTTCAAGAATCCAAAATGGATTTGGTCCAAGTTCACCCAGTCGCTTCCAATCAGGTGTACGAAAAGACTTTGAGATATTTTCGGGCTGCTGAATATCCCATCCCTGATCTATCAAAGTGTTATTTAATGCGGCATTTCCATATCCTGCTAAGGAATCAATGAGTTTTTTTGCATTGGCCTCAAATTTATCTTTCAATAATGCACCAAAAGCCTGATATACTTCAAGGTCATCAGGCAAAGTATATACAGACAGATATTCTTCAATTCGCTGATAATCGTCTGCTACCAACAAACCGGAATCATTAATAAATGGTACCAAAGAGTAAGTTATGGAGCGGTCTCCCTGATCCAAATATGTAAAGATCAACTCTCTTAGTTCACTTTTAAGCGAATTATTTTTCTGGGAGGTTGATAAATTTCCCCAAAGGTCACTTAAAGTTTCAGCTGCAAAAACCATTTCCAGTCGACTACCGGTTTCAGCATAACTTTCAATGATGGTGATATATTCACTTGGCTCTATTACTTCTAAAAGAATCCTCAAGTTCTTTTTAACTAAATATTTATTTCTTTCAGCTAAATCTTTTGCAAGACTCAAAAAAGGCTCTGAAACCTCTAAAGCATAAATTCCAGATAATCGTACACTTGCTTCCTTCTCTTGATTCTCTACAATAAGCCTGATTATGGTAGAATCGAAATCAGCATTTTTCGCTGGATGGTTATTTATTTGGGATAGAACTGTTTCATTTACTACTGGATTTTGATGTTCTAATAACCTGCTTACCACATCCTCAAGCTTATTACTCCATTCTACTTTTTGTATTTGATTTGCTAATTCAACAGCAAGCTGAACATCCATTGTCGCTATATCTGTTACCGGTAGCCTTTGTAATGTTTCCTCAGATGCAGCATTAAATGCAATTCTTAAGATATACTGCCGAATTTCCGGGTTTTCAACCCAAATATAACCATCCCATATTGCATCAAGAATTTGTTGGTCCTCAACAATTATATTTCCCCGATAAAACCCATAAAAATAGGCCCTGTACAGTGAGGGGTCTTCAGTGACCGCTGCATATCTTAGTATGCTCCTTTTTGTTTGTTCCCCTGCTTCAAAGTTCATCATTAATCGGCTTATTGCTAATGCTGATTCAAACTCATGTTCAGCATCAACGATCTCATTAAAATTTTGAACCAATACATTCAATGATTCCTGATTACCCTGTTTCCCCAAAACACGACTAATTCCCTTCCTTAGGATACTGCGCTCTTCCCAAAGTGTATGTAGTCTCTTCAATTGACCTTCACCAAGTTCTTTATGGCTGAGTGCCATCCAAGCTTCTTCAGTATTTGCATACTGTACTTTAGTAATGAATGTATCCAAATCTTCAATTTGGGTATTTATCAGTGACCGCCACGCCTGCGCTCTTATAAATTCATCTGTATGGTCAGTGAAGTCCAATAATGAATCAGCATTTCGCTCATAAACTTGCTTATATAATGCCGGGTACTCTTCGGTCAGTAGCCTTGAATATGCTGTTTGTTTCTCACAAGACACAATTATAGGTAATATCAATACTAAGATTAAAACCCTACACATAATATTTACACATTTAATATTGAACTTCACAGACAAACTCCGTTTATTACACATGTTTCTTACATTAAATTTATACGTACTATGGATAATGCACATTTAACACGCAAACAACATGAGTTTTTCACTTACATAGTTGAATACAAAAAAGAGCATGAGGTTTGGCCTACTTACCGTGAGATCGCAGACTATTTTGGTTATGCATCTCCGAATAGCGTTACACAAAATATACAGGCCCTCTTAAAGAAAGGCTATTTAATTAAACGAGATGATGAAGAATATGACCTTCCGTCGGAAAAGAAAAGTTTATTGGGTGAAACAGAGGATAAAGAAGGAATCCCAGTTCGGGGGCTGATTGCAGCTGGATCTTTGCAAGAAGCTGTTGAAGCAAATCTTGGAAGCATTACACTGGAAACATTATTTCCGGATTTGGATGATCTATTCGCTCTCAGGGTAACCGGCTTCAGTATGAAAGATGTAGGCATTCAGGACGGCGATTTTGTC
>JAVLBT010000008.1:0-43931 GCA_031580945.1 Gracilimonas sp. | reverse complement strand
TCCTATTAATGGACACTGATGTAAGGAATGGAGATATCGGTGCTGTACTTTATAATGGCGAAACCAGTCTGAAAAAGATCTTTTGGGATGACGATGGACTCAGGCTGGAACCCGCTAATGCGGAATATGATGATATTTTTATAGAACCCGACCTGTTTGAAGAGGTTAAGATCATTGGTAAATATATCGGTCATGTTAACCGACAAGGCTTTCAAAGAGCTGTTCCATTGGTTGCCTAACAATATATAGTATCAGGGAAGTGGAGAGTTATCTGGTTTGTGTGCTGACAGGTCTTTGTTGTCTTTTATTTGAGTTTCCTTTTTAGGGACTTTTATTTTTGAAGGTACAGTTACAAAACGTCCATTTGCGTCCTTTCTGGCTTCATGTAGCTGAGAATCTTTTATCCAGGCTCTGCCGCCATCATGTTGAAGTCTTTTTGTATTTTTATACTTAAATGCTTGTTCGTGTAATGAAGGTAATTTTCCCATAACAACTACTGTATTTGTTTTGAGCTCAATTTAAGTGAAGTTTATGAATATTTCAGTACAGAATTGCTTTGTTTTGTATGCATTATCCTTTATCTTTTCAAGCTCTCAATTAAACGCAAAAGAAATTTAGAAATTTTATGTACGCTATTGTTGAAATTGGCGGTCATCAGTATAAAGTAGCCGAAAAAGATGTACTGTTTGTAGACAAACAAACATCTGATAGTGATAAACTCACTTTTGATAAAGTACTTTTAGTTAAAGATGATGACGGAACTGTAAATGTTGGCACCCCTGTTGTGGAGGGTGCTGAGATCACCGCTACCCTTCTTGATACTGTCAAAGCTGATAAAGTTATGGTATTCAAGAAAAAACGCCGTAAAGGATATCAGAAACTGAATGGACACCGACAGGTTATGTCTCAGATTCAGATCGAAGGCATTACAACCAGTGGTAGTACTTCCAAACCCAAGAATGAAGTTGAAACTGCTACAAAAACAGAAACTAAGGAAGCACCTTCCGATAGTGCTACTGATCTTGAATCAATGACGGTTTCTGAACTTAAAGAATTAGCAAAAGATAGAGGGCTTTCAGGATATTCAAGTATGCGTAAAGCCGAACTTATCGACGCTTTAAAATAAATTTTCAATACTAAACCCTTACTGTTATGGCACATAAGAAAGGTCAAGGTTCTACTAAAAACGGACGCGATTCACAATCTAAACGTCTTGGTGTAAAAAGATTCGGCGGGGAATTTGTACGTGCCGGAGGCATCATTGTAAGACAACGAGGCACCAAATTTCATCCAGGTGAAAATGTGAAGAGAGGCGGTGATGATACATTATTTTCTACAGCCGACGGAACCGTTAGTTTTACTGTCCGTTCTGGCGGACGCAAGCATGTTAATGTAGATCCCATTAACTGATCTGCATTTATATATTTAAGATTTTAGCCTTGTACATAGTTTTATGTGCAAGGCTTTTTTATATCTTACAGTTATGGAAAAGCCAATGATACCCGGACTTGAAATGCCTATTCGTACTATCTATTGCATAGGCCGAAATTATGCGAAACATGCAAAAGAAATGGGAAGTCCCATACCAAAAATCCCATTGGTATTTCTCAAGCCGCTTAGTTCAATTTGTTATGATGGTGATATCATCTCACTGCCATCTCAAAGTAATGAGATCCATTTTGAAGCAGAGATCGTCATTGCAATTTCAAAAACAGGTAAAAATATCTCTCATGGCTCCACTCACGACCACATAAGTGGAATAGGTATTGGTATAGATTTTACAGCCAGGGATATTCAAAGAATTGCAAAAAAACAAGGGCACCCATGGTCTATCGCTAAAGGCTTTGATAATTTTGCACCGATCAGTTCTTTTATTCCCCGTAATAAAATTGAGAATGTTGACGATCTTGATATAAAGCTATTCCAAAACGGTTTTATGAAACAACATGGTAACTCCTCAGAAATGATCTTTCCTATACCCAATCTTATCAATTTTCTTTCCCAAATCTACACACTCCATCCCGGCGATTTGATTTTTACAGGCACTCCTGAAGGAGTTGGCCCGGTTCATTCAGGTGATAAACTTGAAGTTTTGTTGAATAATGGAGATCAAAGTTTAACTGTAGAGGTTAAATAGTAGTGCGTTTTTTGCTGATCTTATTTTTCATTCTAATTACACAATATGGAAACAAAGTTGTTGGTCAAGATTACCTCTGGCCAACAAATTCGGGGCATTATTTAAGTTCTACTTTTGGGGAAACAAGATCCGCCCATTTCCATGCAGGATTGGATATAAAAACATGGGGCAGAGAAGGATATAAGGTTTATGCTGCTAAAGATGGTATTTTATATCGGTTGTTGGTAACCGAGAGAGGATATGGAAATGCGATCTATCTCAAACACCCTAATGGTACATTTACAGTATATGCACACCTTCAGCGCTTTGAAAATAGATTTCAACAACTCATAGATTCAGTCCGCCTTCAGGATTTTTCTTTTGAAAAAGATCTTATCCTGGATTCACTAAAAATTTCAGTTGACCAAGGTGATGTAATAGGATACACTGGGTCCACGGGCATTGGTCCGCCCCACCTTCATTTTGAAATAAGGGACTCCCTGCAACATCCTGTTAATCCGCTAAACTTCGGTTTCAATATTCAGGATACCATTGCACCGGTTTTTGTTTCACTCATTATTGAACCACTTACCATTGATAGCCGTGTTGAAGGAAAACCTATCTCACATTACCAAAAAGTTTACCGAAGCAGGAATGGGTTTTCATTTGGTAAAATTAAAGCAAGTGGCAAGGTAGGAATAGCTGTTAATGTATTTGATCAAGCCAATGATGTGTATAATGCATACGCTATTCATTCATTAGGACTGAAACAACAGGATGACACCTTATTCTATCAAGAGCTGAACCATTTTGACTATGCGGAATCTCATGAAATGTTTTTAGATAGAATTGCTCCTTTTGGCTCAAATAAAAGAGGACACCAACGCTTATATGGCAAAGAGGGTCATAACAATCCCTTTTACATCATAAACAAAAAAGAAACTCAAATAGCTATAAAAGATTCCCTTCAAACCTTTACTATTTTTGCTTCCGACTTTTTTGGTAATACATCTGAAGCCACTATCGACCTCGTTCCCGCCAAATTTCAGGGTAATACTTACAACCCTAAGTTTCCTTATTTTGAAGAATCAATACATGCGTGGTATTGGAGTGAAAACTGGGCATCACCTGATCATGAACATGTTTTAAATTTGGCTGAAGACATTAAGGGCTACATCTGGTCTGAAAATCAAATCCTACATCAAAGTGATTCCTCATTACTAAATTTTGCTCGTTTAACACCGAATTTGCCTCAAAAGATCGTTACACCCAATTACGATTTATCCATAAGATTCCCAGTAAACACTTTTTTTGACACATTAACTGTGGCTACAGAGCTTATAAAAGAGGATCAGCAGGTACGCTTTTCAATTCAACCTGAAATGATTCCCATTAAGTCAGCATTTAGTATCGCCCTTTATTTGGGGGAAAGTGAACAAAGCAGCAAAAATTACAGGCTGTATAAGTTCAAAGACCAAAGGCACGATATCAGAAACGTATCATATGTTGAATCATATATGATTGGCAATACTTTACACGCAACCCCTTCTGAATTAGGAGAATTTGTAGTTTTAAAGGATAGCTTGCCCCCTGAAGTCTCTGAATTTAAGATATTTAAAACCGATCATGGTAAATGGAAAGCATCCGTGAATGTTACGGACAACTTGTCTGGCATTGATTCAAGTTCATCAATATTTATGATCAATGGCAAACGTGGTATTCCAGTCTATGACTATGAAGAAGAGTTATTGACCTTCTACCGCCCTGATTTTGATAAAAATGATTTTAGTAATGTAAAGGCAACAGTGACTATAAAAGATAAAGCTGGAAATACTACTACTTTGCAGGTTAAGCAATAAAATTGGCTAATAAGCACTTTATAAATAAGCTATGCAGCTAATTTCCACAAGCACATTCTTTGGTAATGTTTTAACAGCAACTGTTTCCCTGGCAGGTGGATCTGTTTCAAATCGCGCTCCATATACTTCATTAACAGAAGTAAAGTCATCCATATTTGCGAGAAAAATTGTGCATTTTAAAACTTTAGAAAAATCTGAACCCGCTTCTTTAAGAACAGCATGTAGGTTTTCCATTACCTGTTCTGCTTGTTCTGAAGCAGTTTCACCCACCAGATCCATGGTCTCTGGGTCAAGCGGAATTTGCCCAGAACAGTATAGAACTCCATTATGCGAGGTTGCTTGGCTGTAAGGGCCAATTGCTGCAGGTGCTTTATCAGTAGAATGAATTTTTTTCATAATTTTTCCTTGAACTGTTAAGTATTAAAACTGCAAAGCTTGTTTGCTAATAAATTGCAGAAAGCTATACATATGGTTATTTTTGTAAACATATAAATAAGACCCGACTTCAACCAAATCCAATTTGATAATAAAATGAAAAAGCTTTTAAGAAATTTATTAACTGTATTCCTTTTTGTGGGGATCCTGGCCAGTTGTGAAACAACGAATCCTTTGATTCAAGAAGCGAATAAGTATTTGATCACTCAAAACTATGATTCAGCTCATGCTGTTTATGACCGTGCAATCGAACAGAGCCCTAATTCTGGGATACCTTATTATTATAAAGCTATGGCGTATGCTGAAGAAGCCCGCACTATTGAGCCTCCTTCAGACAGAAAGGATAACTACAGGAATTTCAGAGAATCAGCAGTTACCGCCCGCGAATTATTTGACCAAATGGAAGAACAACCCAGCGAGGCAGAATCTGTGACTCCACTCATTTTAGAAAGTTGGAGCCTTGAGCATAATACAGCTATAGAATACATCAATGATGATAGTGTTAAGCAGACGGTATCTAATCCAATGGAAGTTTCTATTGCCCATTTAGAAAATGCCGTAATTATCAATCCGGATAGTGTGCTTTCCTGGGGAATATTAGCACAAGTAAGTGGTTTTGCTGAAGATTATGAGAAAGCAATTGATGCACAAAAGAAGGCTATGGAACTGAAAGAACAGCCAGAAGCTAATGATTATTTAAGATTAGGTGTTTACTATCGAAGTTCTGATAACCCAGAAGAAGCACTTTCTGTATTGCAAGAAGGATTAGAACAGTATCCTGACAGTATCGCATTGGTTCAAAACCTTGCTGATGTTTATATGGCCGCCGGACAACGTGATAAATCTATTGCAGCTATCGAATCATTAATTGAAAGAGATCCTGAAAATGCTCAATACAGGCTTGCCTTAGGTACTCAGTTATTGCAGGCTACTACTGAAATTTCAGATCAAATTACTTCAAACTACGACACCATTTATGACCTGAACTCAGAGATCAAGAATAATCCTGATAACGCAGATGAACTGAGTAATAGAATTGATTCACTGGTTACAGCTAATGAAGAGTTAACTACTCAAATGGATGGACTGAGTATAAGGGCGCAAGAAGAATTGACAAAAGTTACCGAGTTACGTCCTGAGGACGCTGTTGCTTTTGAGTATCTTGCCATTTCATATCAAAATAAAGCTGCAGCATTATATGAGAAGCGAAACTTTACCACTGATAATGAATTAGCTAGTGAGCTCGATCAAGAAGCTAAAGAAGTACTAAGAAATGCCATGGTTAACTATGAAAAAGCTGCAGAGATCAATCCTGATAACCTGCGTTACTGGCAAACCCTCTCCCGAATCTATGTGCAGTTAGATATGCAGGAAAAAGCAGAAGCAGCCATGGAAAAAGCGGGTATGTAAAATACCTTTCCTATATAAATATATGAATATGACTATATCACAACTTACCCGGCTTACAGCTATTTTGGTTGTAACCGGGTTTTTTTATTCTTGTAGTTCTACACAAATAAATATTGACGAACTAATTAATCAGAACAAATATGATCAAGCTCTTTCAGAAATTGAAAACAGGCTGACAGAAAATCCTGAACAAACTTCATTATACATTCAAAGAGCCAAAATTAATGCCTCCTTAGCTCAAGAATCTGATCCAGAAATAAGAGCTGACTTTTATTCAAGGGTAGCCAATGATTTTACCTCAGCAGTAGAATTTCAGGCAACGGATAAAGAACTTTCTCAAATTGACAGTTTGAGGCAACAGTATTGGAAGTTTGAGCATAATGCAGGTTTACAGGTATCTGATAATGAAGCTGCATCAGAACGCTACCAACGCGCAATGATCCATTTTCAAAATGCGCTTATTATTCGTCAAGACGCCGTAAGTTCATATAAAAATCTTGCTATCGCCAAATTTAACCTTGGTAATATTGATAGCGCTATTCAAAGCCTTGAAAAAGCCCTCGAGTATGCAAATGATGATCAGATTGGGGAAATATTTGAAAACCTTGGCTATCTTTATTTGGAAAAAGGTGATCCTGATCAGTCAGCCCAATATTATGAACAAGCAAATACCGACGTCTTAGATGACCGAAACCTGGCCTTTGGTCTAATTAACGCCTATATAGCCAATGGTGAGTATGAAAATGCCTCAGATCTTTTAGATACGTTAGTAGACGAAAATCCTGATAATGCGAATCTCAGGAATGTGTATGGAACACAATTATACGAGATCACCGCAAACATCATGGATGACCTTCAAAATGCATACGCTGAAAACGACACTATTTTAGTTGATCAAATACTTTTTGAAGCGGAAGGCATGGGTGATGAAGCCGAAGATCAACTTATAGAAGCTTTTCGCAGAGATACCTCAAATACTGACTATATCGAAAGCCTTGCAGTATTTTATAATAATCTCTCTGCTAAATACTTATCACTACTGCCCATTGCGTTTGAAAGAGATCAAGATCGAATAAATGAAAAAGCTGATACACTGATCAATTTTGCAATTCAATATTACAATAAGCTTGTTTCTATCTCGCCTAATAATCAAAGCTATGCCTCTCGTCTACAAACACTGGAAGCATTACAAGAACGCAGAAATTCATCTACAGCCAATTAATACTATATGAAATTTAACACCAAGACGATACACGCCGGACAAGAACCTGAAGAGACCTCCGGTGCTGTAATGCCCCCTATTTTTCAAACTTCAACTTATGCTCAACAAGCACCTAATCAACATAAAGGGTTTGATTATGCCCGTGTTGGGAATCCAACTCGAACAGCACTCGAAAAAATGATCGCGGGCTTAGAAGGCGCAGAAGAAGCAGCTTGTTTCTCAAGTGGAGTTGCTGCTATGGATGCATTGATGAAAATGCTTCGTCCCGGCGACCACGTGATCACTACCGACGATCTATATGGAGGGTCATATCGGCTATTTACAAAAGTTTTTGAACCATATGGTATTGACTTTTCCTTCGTCGATATGACAGATTTGAAATCAGTTGAGGAAGCAATTACCCCCTCCACGAAATTAATGTGGATCGAAACACCGACAAATCCACTTTTAAGAGTTGTTGACATTCGGGCGTTAGTAAATTTAGCCGAACCTGAGAATATTCTAACCGTCGTTGACAATACTTTTGCCTCACCTTATCTGCAACGGCCTTTAGAATTTGGAGCTGATGCTGTGCTTCATTCAGCAACAAAATATCTTGCAGGACATTCCGATGTTATTCATGGAGCAGTGGCAAGCTCAAACACTGAGATCATGGAAAATTTGCGATTCCAGACAAAAACATCCGGTGCCGTTCCCGGACCAATGGATTGTTACCTCACATTGAGGGGAATTAAAACACTCAGCGTTCGGGTACAACGGTCTGTTGATAATGCTAAACTCATTGCAAACTTTTTGGAAAACCATCCTAAGGTGGACAACATTATCTATCCGGGATTAAAATCTCACCCTCAACACGAAATTGCATCCAAACAAATGGATGATTTTGGTGCCATGCTGTCGTTTTCTCTAAAAGATGATTCTATAGAAGCTGCCGCGAATTTTATGAGTAATACCAAGATCTTTACACTGGCTGAGAGTTTAGGTGGTGTAGAATCTCTTATAAGTCATCCTGCTTCGATGACACATGGTTCCATACCAAAAGAGATTCGTGAAGAAGTGGGATTAAAAGATTCCCTAATTCGAATTTCAGTTGGTATTGAAGACTCTGAAGATCTTATCTCTGATCTGGATCAAGCATTTTAGAATATCATCATTCCACAACCTTTTTTATCTTTCATCAAATAAAAAAGCGCTTACATAAAATCGAATTTCTATAAATATAGTACGCATGCGAGATGTAGTCATAGTATCAGCCAAAAGAACACCAATGGGAGCCTTTGGGGGTAGCCTTTCTTCATTTTCAGCACCCGAACTTGGAGCATCTGCCATTCTTGAAGCGGTTAAATCTGCCGGAATTAAACCAGATGATGTTCAGGAGGTGTTAATGGGAAATGTACTTTCTGCAGGTGTAGGACAAGCTCCAGCCAGGCAAGCAGCCATGAAAGCCGGACTTCATAAACGCACCCCTGCTACTACGGTAAACAAGGTTTGTGCCTCTGGGATGAAGTCCATAATGATCGCTGCTGATCAAATTAGACTTGGGGAGGCCGATATCATTATAGCAGGCGGGATGGAAAGTATGAGTAATGTGCCTTATTACTTGCCAAAAGAACGTTTTGGAGCCAAATATGGACATTCAAAAGTTGAAGATGGTATTGTTAAGGACGGTCTTTGGGATGTATATAATGATTATTTGATGGGTAATGCTGGGGATCTCTGTGCCCGGGAATGCAATATAAGCCGTGAAGAACAAGATGATTACGCGATAACATCCTATAAAAGAGCTATTGAAGCAACAGAAAAAGGATGGTTCAATGATGAGATCATCAAAATAAAAGTGAAAGACCGAAAGGGAAATGTCACCGAAGTAGAAAAGGATGAAGAACTTGATAAAGTTCGATTTGAAAAAATACCAAATCTTCGACCGGTTTTTGATAAAGAAGGCACCGTAACGGCAGCTAATGCCTCAAGTATTAATGATGGTGCTGCTGCAGTACTTGTTATGAGCGCTGATAAAGCCAAAGAATTAGGACTCAAACCAATTGCTAAAATACTAAGCAGCGCAAGTGCTGCTAAAGCACCGGAATGGTTTACAACTGCCCCTTCTGACGCAATTCCCATAGCACTAAATAGAGCTGGTCTTACTAAAAATGAAATAGATCTTTTTGAGATCAATGAGGCCTTTTCAGTTGTGGCTTTGGCTAATAATCAAATACTGGAACTTGACCCGGATAAGGTGAATGTTCACGGTGGAGCTGTGAGTATTGGCCACCCACTCGGTTGCTCTGGAGCCCGTATTATGGTTACTCTTATTCATGCTCTGCGGAGAACAAAGGGTAAATATGGATGTGCTGGAATTTGTAATGGCGGGGGCGGTGCATCATCTATGGTAATTGAAATGCTTTAATTTTTCATCTCTCTTTAATAAAAATGAAATGAAAGTATTTTTTTATTGACATTATAATTTCACTCGCATATTATATGTGCAGACCTGAAACCAAAAAACGACTGACATATATATACAGCTACTATTCATTTATCATCGTTAAACAAACATCAGAGCGAACATCACAATTCTACTACATTAACAGGTCAAATTAAATAAGTCTATATTTATAGAATATACTGCTACTAATCTTTAGCGTTTAACGCATTTAATAACCAATTGATATTTGTATGCTTAACAAGCTGCTTTTAATTAGTGGTTTGCTTTGCTTAATAGTTGTTGAAGGACTTTATGCTCAACAATTAAAAGTAGTAGCAGAAACGGATGATTTTACTGATTACGAATTAGTGAATGATGATCTCCGTCTATTTCCTTCCGTTGGATTAACAATCCCGGTGCAAGGTAATACCCCAAGATTTCAAATCTTAGAACAATCAGTGCGTACTATTGATACGGTGATAACCGCTGATAAAGCTCTAATATCCGCTTTTCCTTCAAATAATATCCCATTATTGGATGTTTCAAATCCTGGAATTGAAAGAGGTAAAAAGGTTAGTCCGGCTTCTATACATATAACCCGAACTGGGCCAGATGGGACGCAAGTTCTGCAAAAACTCAGAATACGTGTGTATAAACAAAGCGACTTTGTGGTCCCCAAATCTTCCGTTGTCTCTTCAAAGACTCCTTTAAACGAGGGTACTTGGTACAAAATCCCAATTAAAAGGAATAATATCTATGAACTTGATGCAGAGTACTTAGAGTCTTTAGGGCTTAATTTGAGTAATGTTGACCCAAGACATATTCAAATTTGGGGAACAGGCGGGTTTGTATTACCAGAAAAAAACGACGAACCCAGACCAGACTTTACGCAGATACCCATACTCATTGAGGGGCAATCTGATGGTATCTTCAACAATAACGACCGAATTCTCTTTTATGGCAATGAACCTCATCAGATCCAGCAAGGAGAATCAAGCTACTTCCACAGCATACACCCTTATGACAATACGAACTATGTTTTTTTAACGGTGGGAACCGAAGCTGGTGAACGTTTATCTATCTCAAATCAAAATTTACTGCCATCAAGAACTCTATCAACATTTACTGATTTTATTTGGAAGGATGAGGAATTGAACAAATCAGAGGACCGTTTAAAGTCCGGAAGATACTGGTTGGGCAGAAGCTTTGAGGCATCGAGTAATGGCACCCCAATAACCATATTGACAGATACTCTTCCTAATGTTTTGGAAACACAGCCTTTACATATTCAAGCTAAATTTGTCAGCAGATCAGCCAGAACTTCCCGCTTTGATATAGATGTGAGTGGGACCAATATGGGCTCAATAAATGTAGGCGCTTTATCCTGTCCATTGAGCTGTAGTAGTTGTTATAATTGTAGTGAGGGAAATACAGGTGTAGAAAGCATATTCAACACTTCTCAAACCGTTGCTTTGCCCGACGATATTCTTGAAGTCCAAGCCACCTATACCCATAATGAATCTAACTCGCGTGGGTTTTTAGACTGGATAAGAGTTTGGGGAGAACGAGAGTTAGTAGCTGAGGATAACAGATTATATTTTTACTCTCCTTTTGATGGTGATTCTACTGAACTTGGCCAATATCAACTTTCAGGTTTTGATAATACTCCGGTAGTAATGGATGTTACGAATCCTATTTCACCAAAACTTTTAACTGTTAATGCTTCTGGTGATTTCTACAACCTGAACTACTATACCGGTGTTAATCTACAGTTTATCGCTCAGTCTGATTTCCCGAAACCCCAAGTTGGTGAAATTATTGATAATCAAGATCTTAAAGGGATTGAATTTTACCCGGATTATATTATTGTAACTTCAGATAACTTTTTAGAGCAGGCTGAAGAACTGGCTTCTTATCGGGCACAAAATAGTAACCTAAATCCTTTTGTAGTTACACAAAATCAGGTTTTCAATGAATTTTCAGGTGGTGTTACAGACCCTTCTGCTATTCGAAACTTCGCCAAATTCCTCTATGACCGAGCGTTATCTAATGGACAGGAACCTCCTAAATATCTACTTCTTTTCGGAGATACGACTTTTGATTACAAAGGAATCATAAATTCTGGATTTTCAAACCACGTTGTCACTTATCAAACGAATGAGTCACTGGACCGTGTAGGTTCATTTGGCACTGACGACTTTTTTGGTTTCCTGGATGATGGTGAAGGTGCAATTGGGAACGGGAGAACGTCAAATTCTCATCTGTTAGACATTGGTATTGGCAGAATACCGGCTCAAACTTCGCAGGAAGCCGCAATTGCTATCGAGAAGATCAAAATTTACGAGAATCCTGAAAATTCAGGAAGCTGGCAAAACCTGTTTGCTTTTGCAGCGGATGATGACCTGCCTAATGCCCAAAGAAACCGAGACCTTCATGTCTTAAATGCGGATGAGTCAGCGGAGAGAATGAATATCCTTGAACCTGGCCTTCGTATTAAGAAGGTCTATGAATTTGCATACCCTGAGGAAATTACCGGTTCTGGCCGCCAGGTACCCGGGGCGACTGATGATTTTATCGGCACCCTTAATTCTGGAACCCTGGTAATGAATTATTCTGGCCACGGAAATGAACAAACACTTTCTGATGAAACACTTTTTAATGTTGATCTGATTCCCAATCTAACGAACAGAAACCGTTTAGCAACTTTAGTAACCGCAACCTGTCAGTTTGGAAGGTATGATGACATTGATGCTCAATCTGGTGCGGAACAATTATTTTTTGCTCCGAACGGAGGTATTGTTGCGGCATTCACCACTACACGAGTTGTGTACACTGGTTCCGGTATTTCTTCAAACAACAATTTTGGATTGAATATAGCACTCTCACAAAGAATGACGGAAAAAAATCAGGATGGCAGCCCCCTCCGTATGGGTGATATATATCAAAGAACCAAAAATACCCGAATCAATAATTCTCTTATCGTTTCTTCGAGGAATAGTAAGAAATTTATTTTAGTGGGAGATCCCGCAACTACTTTTAGGATTCCAGATAAACAAAGCGCCCTGAACTCGATCAATAATTACGTTGAGTCTGGACAAGATACCGTACTTAATATACAGGCTCTTGAACAGGTTTCACTGTCAGGACAAGTAAATGATATCAACGGTTCTCTGCTTTCCGATTATAATGGTGAACTTACATTAACCGTTTTTGATGCACCGAGAAATGTTAATTTACCCAATAATCGAGACTGGGTAATTAGTGAAAATTGTTTTTTGGATAACTGCAATTACAGGGTTGAGAGTGACGTTCTCTTTACTGGAAAAACTACCGTACAGAACGGTCAATTTAGCTCCACATTTATAATTCCCAAAGACATTAGTAACTCAGAAAATAATGGAAGGATCGTCTTCTTTGCCAATGATGATGGGCTTACCGCCGGGGGCTCCTACAAGAAAGTTAAGTTTACCGGAATCAATGAAGATGCTGAAGACGATGGTTCTGGTCCGGAAATGGATATCTATTTAAATGATGAACGATTTGTAAATGGAAATCTGGTTGGCTCTTCACCTACTCTAATTGTAGAGCTCGATGACCAATCAGGCATAAACACAACAGGAACAGGAATAGGACATGAAATAATAGCTACAATCGATACCGAACCCCAACAATCTTTTGTCCTCAACGATTTTTATGAGGGCAATCTAAATGATTATAGAAAGGGGCGCATCGAGTACCCTCTGGACCAACTTCCGGAAGGTAATTATAATCTAAGTGTTCGTGCATGGGATGTGCATAATAATCCCTCAGAGCAAGAAGTTTTCTTTGAGGTTGCATCGAGTGAGGAATTAACTATACGAAATGTATATAATTTTCCGAACCCGATGAATGATGCTACCCGTTTTACATTCGAACATAATCAACCAGGTAATCCAATGAATGTATCAGTACGTATTTATACACTCAGCGGAAAGCCGGTACAACACATTGAACAACAACTCATAACTACAAGTTCTTATGCCAGTATTTCATGGGATGGCCGTGACCGGGATTATGATCGCCTGGGTAACGGTACTTATATTTATGTGCTTCGGGTTACAACAGATACCCAGAAAGGAAGACAAACAACAGAAAAAATCGAAAAGCTCGTAATTATACGATAACATCAATATTTAACGTTGAATATCTTATATTCAAATATAAAATTTAGTTTTTTATGAAGAGGATTATAGCCATAATAATTGTGGGAATATTTTTATTATTTCCTGCTTTTTCTACTGCACAGGTTGCCATTACAGCGGTACCCTTTCTACAAATTGAACCTGATTCACGCGGTGCCGGTATGGGTAACACCGGAGTGGCTCTCGCAAATAATGCATCAGCCCTATTTTGGAATCCTGCCGGGCTTGCCTTTCAGAAAGGTAATAATCAAGCCAGTATCACTCACTCTAACTGGTTAGCAAACTTTAATGTAAGCGACCTGTTCTACGACTATGTAGTAGGCACCTATTATATCGAAGGAATTGGAACCATTGGAGCCCATTTAACTTATTTGAACCTTGGAGAACAAGCCATAACCGGTGAAGATAGCCCGGAAGTGATCTCAAGGTTTAATAGCTATGAATTAGCCTTTGGTGCTTCTTATGGGTATCAGGTTAGCAATAATTTTGCTTTGGGAACCAGCCTTCGTTTAATTTACTCCAGTCTTGCAAGCGGAACATCTATCAGTGCCCAAAAAGTAAATCCGGGTAGTAGTGTTGCTGTTGATCTGTCCTTTTTATACAAGACAGACCCATTTGATATCGGTAACCGAAGTGCCCAATTTAGTTTTGGTTCAAACCTTTCAAATTTAGGGCCTGGTATTCAATACACTGACAATGCTCAGAAAGATCCACTTCCAACAGTACTCAGATTTGGATGGGCTTTTGATATCGACCTTGACGATGAAGGTATCAATCGGCTTACTATTGCAAATGATATTTCCAAGATCATGGCGCGTACTGAACCAGTCTTTGAAACAAATCCTGATGGCTCTATCGACACAGCGCGTGTAGCCGCCGGCCCGGTAGAAGCACTATTTAAATCTTGGGATAGTTTTGAAAGATTTGATGGGCAAAACACCATCGAAGTTGGGCTTATGCAACAATTTATGATCGGTGCCGGATTAGAATACTGGTATGCTGATCAATTTGCGCTTCGTGGCGGATATTACTACGAAGACCCAAATAATGGCGATCGTGAATATATCACCTTTGGTGCCGGTATTCGGTATAGTTTTCTTGGGGTTGATTTCAGCTATATAAGGACGCTTGAATCCGACCATCCCCTTGCAAATACATTACGATTCAGCTTGCTTATCGACTTTTAATATATGCTCCATTCGAAGTTTTTTAAGAAGAGCATGTTAGCTATTAGCATGCTCTTTCTTTTTTGGAATTACACGATTAATGCGCAGGATATTACTATCAAGCGCACTCATCCAATTGCTGAAATTCAGCCTGGCATTAATGCCAACCTGAATGCAACAGGTACCTTAAATGTCGTTGCTATTATGGTTGAGTTTAAGCCAGACACAAACCGACTAACATCTGGAACTGGTATATTTGGGTCTGACGGTTCGGAGGGGCTGCCATATCTTCAACGAGCCGAAGATGTAAGGATCGAGCCTCTTCCCCATAACAGGCGTTATTTTGAATCGCACCTTGAATTTGCAAAGAACTACTACGAAAAAGCATCAGATGGTTTACTGACGATCGATTATCAGGTATTGCCTGAAATTTATCAACTCCCTAAAAAAATGGAGGAATATTCCCCCACTGGAGAAACTTTTACGAATGAAAAAATTTCTCAATTAGTAAAAGATGCATGGAATGAAGTTGCAAATGGTTCTAATTTTGATGCCTCCGGGTTGGATCCAGAAAATACAGCTTTCATCATTTTCCATGCTGGTATAGGCCGAGATATTGAGTTAACAGGTACCAACCTTGATATTACCCCTTTTGATATTCCATCTCTTTACTTGACAAAAAAGAACTTGGCAAATCTCCTTGATGAACCTCAGTTTGATGGTTTTGAAGTAAATGATGGAGCATTTCGAGTTACCAACTCCATGGTTATTCCCCGAACTCAATCCCGCAGGGGACTCGATATTCAACAAAATGAATTTGTTTTTCCACTTTCCATCAATGGTCTTTTAATTGCCTCTATTGGCTCTCATCTTGGACTTCCCGATCTGTTTAATACAGAAACCGGGGATCCTGCGATTGGTCGTTTTGGATTAATGGATGGCGCCGGATTTTTTGCCTATAACGGACTTTTACCCCCTGAACCTTCAGCCTGGGAAAAAATCTATCTTGGATGGGAAACTCCATTTACTATCTCTGCATCTACACCAGATTCAATTCCTCTACCGGCTACATCCTTAGATCAGCCCAATAGCATCGCCAAGTATAGTCTCTCCTCCTCAGAATATTTTTTAATTGAAAACCGTCATAGAGACACAGACGGAAACGGAGTTACAATCACGATCCGTAAACCGGATGGTATAGAAGTTGAACAGACTTTTACTAATGAGGATGAAGATTTTGTATTCCAACAAGCAGGCTTTGATTCCTTGTTAGAAGCTGGAACTTTTATAGATGTTACAAATTTTGATTTCAGTTTACCTGGTGGAATCGACATTGGAGAAGATGAAAATGATCCGGCAGATGACCGTGAATTAAATGGCGGAATATTAATTTGGCATATTGATGAAGCTATCATTAATGAACAGTTACAAAGTGGCCGGGTAAATGCAGATCCTCAAAGAAGAGGCATTGACCTGGAAGAAGCCGACGGTGCTCAAGATATTGGGGCTGCTCTTGCAGGGGCTCTCGATAATAGCGTAGCGTTTGGTATTGCTTTTGATTTTTGGTGGAAAAATAATGACTACCGAGTAATCCTGGAATCAGGGCGGGAAATTAGTTTTTATGAAAACCGATTTGCTCCCGATACCCGGCCCAATAATGACAGTAACACGGGCTCTCCCTCCTTTTTTGAACTATTTGATTTTTCGGATAATCAACCAACTGCCTATTTCAAAATTCGCAGTTTTGAGGCTGAAGAATCTATATATAGCCCACTGTTTTCATTAACAGATACTACCGGAATTCGATACACCCCACAAGATGATTATTGGGATCACTTCCCCCTCTCAATGGGAGTCCATGTTTCTGAAACCGACACATTTTTAGTTATACCAGGCCAAAACAGGATTCATGTATATGACCATTTAAATCCTGAATTATATTCTAATTTTAGGAATGTGGGTGCTATTCAGCAGCCTATATTAAATGATCAATTTATTATTGGTACTAAACCTGAACTTAATAACGGTACTACGACGGGGCAGATTGACATTACATCCATCGAGATAACACATCAACCTTTTATTATAGACGATTGGCAGGTATCCGCAGCTTCAAATAATGCTTTTTTAAGTTCTCAGGATGGTGATTCCCTCTTCCTTGATTTCACAGATTCAGGATTTTTAACAGATAACGGAGCCCCTTTCACAAATCCATCAAGTTTTGAATTCACCTCTGAAAAAATAAATGGTAAGTATGCCGGTATTAAGGACCAAACCATAACTTTTATAGGTGAAGATATTCAAGATTTCACATCCTCATCCCAAAATCGATTATTTGCCGGTACCATAAAAACCGGATCCTCTCCGCTTTACTATATTTTTGAAGACCGAACATTTACCCTTGTCGACCCATCACGGCAAAATCCGTTTATACCGATATTTGAAGAAGCTAAAGCGGAATGGCCTGCAATTTCTAAGAACCTGAATATTTTTCGAGTAAATCGTTCCGGTAATCAGCTTGAGGGGTATAATCGTAACGGCGCTTCTCTCGTAAATCTACCGATTCCAGCCCCCAGTGGCATTCAGTTTATTGGAACACCACTTCTGGCTGATATTACCGGTGATGAAGTTCAGGATCTGATAGTGGTAGGACAAGATGAGTATTCTCTGAATATATTTGCCTATGAAAAAACCGGCGATCCCATCGATGGATTTCCTTTGTATGTAGGTGAAGTTGAAGATCAGCAGCTCCAACCTATTCACCCCGTATTTTTTGAAAACAAATTATATGCAGTAAGTCATACTTATGATGTTAAGGCCTGGGAATTTCAAAACTTCACCAGTTCGGAATGGCCTTCAAGATATGGCACAAATCCGTTTAACAAAGTTTCTGCAATTGTAAATAGTACAGGATCTAACGGGGCTGAGTTTTCGATATTAAATCCCGTTGAAACCTATAACTGGCCGAACCCGGCAACAGATCATACCTACCTTCGTTTTGAATTGGAGGAACCCGGTGGAACCGTTGAAATCTCTATTATTACCATGGCTGGTCGATTAATTTATGAAAATACTTTGACCGCCGCGGGAGGGGCTCCACAAGAACTACAGATTAATACTTCAAACTGGGCCAGTGGCGGATATGTTGCCCGGGTTAAAGCTACTGTAGATGGAAAATCAGAAACCAAACTCATCAAGATCGGAGTAGTAAAGTAATGAGATTTATAAGAACGACTCTCATATTCTTTGGATTCTGTGTTGCTTTGTCAACAAGTGTGTCGGCTCAAACCGACATTGCATTCTATGACTATCCTCAAAATCATCTGGATTGGTATACGATCGAGAGTGAACATTTTCTGGTACATTTTCAAGAAGGTAATACTCGTTCAGGGCAAGTCATATCGAGAATTGCTGAAGAAGTTTATGAACCAATTACCACTCTTTACCAGCATGAGCCTGATGAAAAAGTCAGTATTGTTATTAAAGACCGGGAAGACTACTCCAATGGCGCTGCGTATTTCTTTGACAATAAAATTGATATTTGGCTTCCTGCATTAAATACCCCGCTTCGTGGAACACATAATTGGTTAAGGAATGTCATAACGCATGAATTTCTGCACATTGTGCAAATTCAAAAGGGCATGAAAAGAAGTCGCAAAATTCCAGCTTTTTACCTGCAGTGGCTCTCTTATGAGGATGTACGCCGCCCGGATGTGCTCTATGGCTTCCCCAATGGAATCTTAACAGCCCCATTTGCCACTTTGAACATACCTGCATGGCTTGCCGAAGGTACTGCACAATATCAGGTATCAGGCTTGCTTTACGAAACCTGGGATAGTCATCGGGATATGATCTTACGAACCCGCATATTATCTGATACTTATTTCAGTTTGGATGAGATGGGAACATTCACATCCAAATCAAGTCTTGAACGTGAAACGGTTTATAACCAGGGGTATGCTTTTGTTATTTACCTTGTAGACCGCTTTGGTGAAGATGTTCTAAGAGAAATTACCGTAGCACTCGGGGAACGAGGAGTTTATCGGGTTGCTGAAGCCATTGAAATGGTCACCGGAGTTCCTGGATATCAAGTGTTTGATGAATGGATCGCAGAGCGAAAAGATTTTTATAAAACTTCTACAGCAGGAATAAATGTAACACCAGCTGATACAGTTGAACCCAACGGTTTTTTTAATTTTCATGCTCAAGTTTCACCAAAAGGCGGTCAGGTTGCTTATCTGTCTAACAAATTCCTGGACTACGGACTTTTATCGCTATATCTGAAAGATATTGACGGTACCGATAAAGAAATTGCTGTTGTAAATACAATGGACCTGAGGCAGGATATTGACCATGCATCTTCAAATGAACCTGTTGTAACATTGCTCCAAACTTCTTTTTCATTTTCTCCGGATGGAAATGAAATAGCTTATGCAATCAATAAAAAAAATAAATACGGTGAACGTTATCGGGACATCTTCATATATAATATTGAAACTGAGGGAAATCAAAGACTAACAAATAATGCCAGAATAGAGTATCCAAGCTGGAATAATGAGGGAAATAAAATTGCTGCTGTTCAATTTTCGGGTGGCACTCAGAATTTGGTTTTACTAAACCCTGAGTATCCTGATTCTATTAAACAGCTTACAAATTTTGAAAGCGGAGAAACCATTTATACTCCTGATTGGAGTTCAGACGATTCAAAAATAATATTTGCCGCCGCCAGCCTTTCAAACAGAGACCTCTATGAATTTAATCTCAAATCAGGTGAAATAACCCCCCTGCTTAAAGATGAGTTTGTTGATTTTAGAGATCCTCATGTAAGTAAAGATGGCCGATTTCTTTACTATGCTTCAAATCCGGAAGGTATCTTCAATATTTTTAGAATGGACCTACAATCTGGAGAATCAAATAAATTAACGAGTGTGATAGGTGGCGCTTTTATGCCCTTTGTTTCAGATCAGGGTAAACTTTATTACTCAGAATATCAGGCCGACGGATATAAGATCATGAAAGCCGACGAACAGAAACTTCTGAATATAAATGATAAAGGTTTATATGAGCCTGAGTTTCCCGACGATATATCCGAGCTGGGAGCAAATTTTGATTACATTAATAAACTGAATGACTTTGATGATACTGATCTGCAGCCCCTATCAAACCAAGCCCTCGCCGTAGCAGATACTGGTAACTTCGCTTTTGAAATCCCTACCGTTGGTGCCCATTCAGATCGGCTATACAGGAAATATGAGGATACTTATTCAGGATTTAGTTTTTTCCCTGTGCTTCGGTTTGATAATTATTCTCAACCAAATGGTAATAACGGATCACTGATCAAAAATGGAAAATTCGGAAAATTCGGAAGTAATCTTTTAAGAGACGTGAAACCCGGTGTGTATTTATCCTCCCGGGATGTCATTGATAAGCTTAGCTTTTTTGGAGGACTCATGGTGGGGGTAGCGTCACAACCTGCTAATAGCATAGGGGGGTTCTTTCGTCCAGACCGGCTATTTGGGTTAGATCGTGACGCATTCCTGATCATTGAACACCGCGGATTACCATTTATTGAACGAAGTTGGTCACCCACGGTAGCACTTGAAATTTATAACCTGAGAAGAAATGTAGCCGATGGCCTTTCTATCGAAGAATTTCCCTGTACTTCATGCCTTCCCGATACTGTAACTACCGACATCGCATATGATGTCTGGGAAGCCGGGTTATTTTTCAGAAGTAAACTAAGCCGGTTCAGCCTCCTTGAACTTGGGGTGATGTATAGTCCTTACCGTGTATCAACTGAGAACTTTTATTCCAGAGAACTTAAACAGGATATTCCGGGAGAATCCTCCCAATATTTCCGAGGAACAACCTTATCGGCTTCATATACTTTTGAGTACTACCGTTACTCAAATGATGCAGATATTGCTCCTTTGGGCCTAAAAGGGTACGCCCGGTATCAGTTTCAACCCTCAAGCCTTTTGGAAGAATACGAGGTGGAGGATGGCACTCTCTCCCCTGTTTTTAAAGAATCCAAAAATCACTCAGCGGAATTGCATTTCAGATACGGGTTTCAAACTATTGGAGATCAAGCATTTCAGGCTCGCATGAGAGGATTTCACTACTTCAACGATCCGGATGATTCCTTTTTTGCGGACTATGTCGGTGGTTTTTTAGGTATGCGGAGTTATCCATTTTTTGCACTGGGTGGAAGTACAACAGGCTTTGCAAGTTTATCCTGGTTTACTCCTATCGTGAGAGATATTGGCACACAAGTAGGTCCTTATACCCTCGATAAACTGTTTGCCAGGTTCTTCTTTGAAACCGGTAATGGCTGGCGAAGCCCCTATGATACTGGAAATGATCTTAAGACGGGAATTGGCGCAGAAGTCCGATTAGCTTTGAATGGTTTTTATCTATTCCCCTTAAAGTTTTTTGTAAGCACATCGTATGGTTTCGATCGTTTCACCCTTACACTGCCTGACGATTTCATTACCAACTCCCAAAGCAATCAAGTAACTTATGGGCGGGAATTGCTCTTCCATTTTGGCTTAACCTTTGATTTTGAACTGTTATGAAAAAGCTGATAATCTTTTTTCTTTTTATTCAACTGTGCGGTTCGAATACAATACTGGCACAACAGATTGACAGTTTTAGCAACGATATCTTTAAAAAATCTGAAATAGCCAAAAAAAAGCCATTGGCTGTTCAGGTCTCAAATTTCAAATATCAGGCTTCTACACCCTCTGCAATATGGGATTTACCAAAACAGAAACCTGGCGTTGCTTTTCTTGCCTCGGCTATTGTGCCGGGTGCTGGTCAAGCTTTCAATGACAAGTGGGCAAGAGCCGGGGTGTATTTTGCTATTGAAGCTGTTGGTTGGATCTACCATTTTAACCGAAATGCGATTGCCCGTGATCAGGAAAGAGCCTACGAGGAATTTACCCATCAAAATTGGAGTGTGGTAGCCTATGCGCAATGGTTAGTTCAGTATTCTGATGCAAATAATCTCAGCCAGGAAAACCTTGACCAACTTCGGAGCATGGTATTCTCAAATGGGCGACCGATTGCCCCTACCTGGGGTAATACACCAGCAGATTGGGCCAAAGTTCAAATTGGAATATTACATGATGTAGAAAATCAAACTCCTTTTATATTAAATAGCCCTGAAGGCTGCTGGAATAACTCTCCACCGAACTGTGATCGCAGAGCTGAATTTTCCCATGAACTACCAAAATATGGTTCACAGCAATATTATGAACTCATAAGTAAATATTATCAGTTTCAGTCTGGCTGGCGCGACTGGTACGATGCAATTACAATAGCCGATCCGCAAACTGCTGATCTATATCAGTATATGTGGAATGGGCAAGATCAGCCATTTGCCATGTTTTATCAGGGGCGCGATATGGCCGAACAGTTCAATGAAAATTATAGAAGAGCAGGGAACATCCTGAAGCTATTACTGGTAAACCATGTGGTATCTGCCTTTGATGCTTTATTCACGGTTCAACTAAAAAACAGCCGCATTGAAACGGATACAAACATGCTAAGCACTCAACAGTTTTCGTTAACCTGGCACTTTTAACCCAACGTCAGAACTTCTATTTTATGGGTATGCTAAAATACATTTTCACCAACAAGTATTTTTACATTTGGTCGCTCGTGCTCATTCTTTTTGGGAGCTTATCTTTATTTATAGTCGATAAATTGATTATGCCCTATTACACGAATTATAATGAGGGGGTGACCATTCCGGATGTTACCCGCATTTCTCTTGAAGAGGCTGAAGATCTTCTTACCCGTTATGGCCTGCGATATGAAGTTACTGACCGCAGAGCCAATTCTGCATTCCCAGCTGATTATGTGATCGACCAGTCCCCTTCTGCAAAAAACATAGTAAAACCCAATCGTAAAGTTTATCTAACGGTGAATACTGAGATAAAGCCACAAGTTGTGGTACCTAATGTTGTAGACCTGTCTCTTAGAAATGCAGAGATACAACTCCAGAACTATGGCCTTGAAGTAGGTAGCCGCAGTTATGAAACCTCCCGGTTTAAAACCATCATCAGACAATCAATTCCTGAAGGAACCACCGTTCAAAAAGGAACTGTAATTGATTTGGTTGTTGGAGATGGTTTAGGGAGCAGAATAGTAAATGTACCTGAAATTACTGGCCTCCAGTTATCAGAAGCCCAATTAAAATTAAGAGAGGCTGGCTTGAGAGTTGAGGCTGTACAATTCCGCCCTACACGAAATATTTCACCTAATACCGTTCTTGACTTCAGTCCTAAACAAGAACAACTGAGAGAAGGAGAATCCCTCACATTGATAATTTCAGAACGATTTGAAGTAATAGAAGAAAGTGAAGACGGTGCCGTCATCATCGACTCAACTGTTAACAGACCAAATTCAACGGCTGATTCACTCAATAACCAGCCAGAAAATTAGAAAATAAAGTTCATGAACTTTCAACTTCCCCTGATTGCACCCTCCATTTTAGCCTCCGATTTTTCAAATTTAGGTTCCAATATAGAAGACACTTTGAAAGGGGGAGCCCAATGGATTCATTGTGATATCATGGATGGTCATTTTGTTCCAAATATTAGTTTTGGCCCGAGTATTGTAAAAGCGGCAAAAAAATCGGCACCCAACGCATTTATGGATGTTCATTTTATGATAGAAAATCCAGATAGGTACGTTGAGCCCTTTGTACAGGCTGGGGCTGACCTCATTTCTGTGCATTATGAAGCTACAAAGCATCTGCATCGTAGTATTCAAAACATAAAAAAATATGGTTTAATGGCCGGTGTTGTCGTAAATCCTGCTACCTCCCTACATAATATTGAACCGATACTGAAGGAGGTCGATTTAGTGCTTATTATGAGTGTAAATCCCGGTTTTGGCGGACAAAGTTTTATTGAAAGCAGCTATCAAAGACTTAGCCAAATGGCGGAACTGAGAGATGAAGGAAACCACAGTTATCTTATTCAGGTTGATGGTGGCGTTAACCTAAAAAATGCCAATAAAATAGCAAAAGCCGGTGCTGACATTCTGGTAGCTGGAAGCAGTGTATTTTCTGCGCAAAACATAACTACTCGTTTTCAAGAACTGCAGGACAAACTGGATTAACTTAATTTCCAGCTTTTCCGCACGCCTGCATCATTTCTTCTTTCAAATTCTTATCTTTCATGACTTAATTTTTAATAAAATCTTACTCCCATAGAAGACAACAATACACTAATTGAGCAAGTCATTCAGTTAAAAGGCGTTGAACCCATTTCTTTATTTGGGATGCATGATAAACACATAAGCGCTTTAGATAAAGCATTCCCTGAAACAAAATTTAATGCACGCGGCGACCGCATCAAAATGACTGGTCCTGAAGAGGAAGTAGAAACAGCTTTGGAAGTCATTAAAGGTATGCTGGATATTCTGGATCGTAAAGATACAGTGGAAGAAAACGACCTAAAAACCCTCATCGCACTAAAAAGTGGTGAAAGTACAGCTCGTAAACCACAGATTCGGAATCTTGATGAACCGGGTGATACGATCATACATACCCACAATGGTGAGGCTATTAAAGCTAAAAAGCCCGGGCAAAAACGTATTGTTGAGTCTTCAGCAAAACAAGATATTGTTTTTGCTATTGGTCCTGCCGGTACTGGTAAAACTTATACCTCTGTGGCACTCGCCGTTCAGGCTCTGAAAGACCGTAAAGTTAGAAAGATCATTTTAGCACGACCTGCCGTAGAAGCTGGCGAAAATCTGGGTTTCCTTCCCGGTGATCTTAAAGAAAAAATCGACCCCTATCTCAGGCCACTATATGATGCCTTGGAAGATATGATTGATCGGGACCGCCTGGAGCTGTACCTGACCAAAAATGTGATTGAGATCGCACCACTGGCCTACATGCGCGGGCGAACTTTAAATAACGCATTCGTAATTCTGGATGAGGCTCAAAATGCCACCAACACCCAAATGAAAATGTTCCTTACCCGTATTGGATTTAACAGCCGGGCTATAATTACAGGAGATATTACTCAGACAGACCTACCCCGCCGGCAACAATCCGGATTGATCTCTATACAGAAAATTCTACAAGATGTTGAAGGCATTGACTTTGTATATCTTGGAGAAGAAGATGTTGTACGCCACAAATTGGTCCGTGATATCATCAATGCCTATGAGAAGTTCGAGAACAAGAAGAAGTAGTATTATCAGCCCTGAGATATGAGCTATGTACAATCTTTCTAAAAACCGGGCTATCACTATAAAAAAGTTATCAGAACAAACGATCATATAAAAAATGCAAACCTTTGGCGCTGTACTTTATGAAGGCACATTCTCCGTTGGCCTGGATAAAAAATTTGTGCGGATAAACCGGGAAGATCCTCCTGCAAAAGGAGCCCTAAAGTTATCCCTGAATCCTTTTTTAATACACACTAAGGAACGGAATTATTTATTTGACTGTGGAATTGGCGAATTTGGCGAGGATACTGGCCCTGATATCATCAGAACAAATCTCACCAAACATGATCTCACTGAATTTGACATCACGGATATATTTCTTAGCCATCTTCACTACGACCACATCGGTGGCTTGGCTCATCGTGAAAATGGGTATTGGGAACTCACCTTTCCTGAAGCTAAGATCTGGGTCTCAGAAGAGGGCTGGAATAGCGTTATCCAAAAAGATGAATTTTACGATGATGAAAAAACGGCATTCATTTCTTTTTTAGATGCTCGGGCCGACATTCATTTCCTGAAAGAAGAAGATCAACCCTATCCCGATATCACGGTTCAAAGAATTGGAGGCCATACAGAATTTCATCAGGTACTTTTATTTGATGACGGAAATCAAAAATATATGCAGGCCGGGGATGTTATTGGGACAAAAGGAGCCGTTAACAGAACTTATGCCGCTAAATACGATTTTGCCCCAAAAGTAAGTCAACAAAAAAGGAAAGAACTTGCTCAATTAGCTTTTGATGAAGGCTTCACGCTCGTATGTTATCATGAAGATAATTATCCATTGTTTAAATTGACCGATTACAACGAAAAAACCGGTTATACCACTGAAAATTTAGAAACTTATGTCCCTGCCTGAGTACATAAAACAGATTAAGACCTTTTTGACTGATCAAGGGTTTCCAAGCCAAATTAACGCTGCCGTTATTCTTGGTTCAGGCTTGGGTGGATTCGGGGATGAAATCAAAAATTCTGATTCCATTCCCTACCACGACATTCCCTCTTTTCCTCAGTCGACCGTAGAAGGTCATTCAGGTTCACTCATTTTTGGAGAAGTAGAAGGGAAAAAGGTACTCGCTTTTTCCGGCCGGTTTCATCATTATGAAGGGCATAATTTCTCAAAGACCGTGCTTCCTGTACAACTTGCTGCGGCGTTTGAGGTTGAAAAACTTATTATTTCCAATGCAGCGGGAGGCATCAATTTGCGTTATCATGTAGGTGATCTGATGATCATAGACAGCATCATCAAACAATACACCATGGTTTCCGAACCGGCCAAAAATACCTGGAGTTCCAGCTTTGAAGAGTACGCACAGGAAGTTAAATCTATTGCGAGAAAGCTTGGTATTGAAACCCAGATGGGGACTTATCTATACGTTAAAGGACCAAATTACGAAAGCAAGGCTGAGATCAAAGCCTTTCGAAAAATGGGCGGAGATGCTGTTGGCATGAGTACTGCTCCTGAGTTAACCGAAGCCGCCAAACTCGGTGTAAAAACAGCTGCTATATCGCTTATAACAAATGCAGCAGCCGGTGTTACCGGAGAGAAACTGGATCATGCCGAAGTGAAAGAAGCTGCAGACCGAAAAAAAGATGTCTTTGCAGAACTTGTTAAAGGGTTGATTGATAGGTTTTAAGCTATCAGCTTTCAAGCTTCACTCAGCAATTTTATTCTCCCCAAAGCAATTTCACCATTCAACACAGGAATGGAATACGGATGACACTGGTAAAGCGAATGATCACAGTTTGGGAAGATTAAGCTTCCACTTAAAGATTCAATATTCGATATTCAGCTTACGCTCACTTCCCGTGAATAGCGTTGTAATCTTTGATCACCGTCTCCAGGAACTCCTCTCCCTTCATACCATGATCCGAAATCCCTAATCGATCTTCGATCTTTTTTCGGGTTTTTTGAAGCATTAAAAACCAGTTATCGTATTCATAGTGCACTCTTGAATCGAGCACTTCTTTGATAATTCGTATATCTTTATCGTTTAGTTCAGCTACTTGTTTAAATCGTGGTTCATACGCATCTGAGACACGTGAAAATAATGTTTGGTCCAAATTCACTTTCTTTCGTTCCTTGATTACGCAGGTTTTTCCTAAAATATCACCAATACGCTGCCCCCTCCCATTCATTATTATTGCGATAAATGCCAATACTCCGCTGGTCATCGTAATTTCAATCAAACGGAATAACCATCGAAGTAAATACCCACTTAAAGTAGCGCGGGTTCCATCAATCTTCACAACCCTGATCCCAACGATCTTTTTTCCAAAACTATAGCCATTAGAAACTACCTCAGAGATCAGATGATAAAGCATAAGCGGCAGCACCAATATACCATACAGTAACCACACGGATTCCTTCATAGACTGTTGAGAAGTATTTCCAAGGTCATTAGCATATCCCCATATCCATATCACTACGAAATAATAGACACCAATAAAAAATGCATCCAGGAAAAAAGCCAAGATTCGTTCCCCCACTCCCGCCGGTTCATAGTTTAATTGTACGTGTTGTGTTGTTTCTATACCAACCATTTTGGTGTCTTAAGTAGTGAAAACAGTTAAAATCAGTTCGTTTGGATGTACTTGGATTTATTATCTTCAACCTTCAACAAACTGCCGTGAAGTTATGCGCATACGAACTAAAATAAAAACCGGTTCAAGCCAATGAGGGAAGTCGCTTTTCTAAGAAAAAATGCGGATAAATGGAAAGAGTTCGAGCAACTGCTTGATGATTCAACTTCTGATGACCCTGATAAACTGGCGGACCTTTATATCGAACTCAGCGCCGACCTTGCATATGCTCAGGCTAATTATCCGGGAAGTAAAACCGAAGAATATCTAAATCAGTTATCGGTGGCCGTTCATAATGAGATCTACCGCTCACGAAAAGAAGACCGGGGACGAATAATTACCTTTTGGACTGAAGAGTTGCCATTGCTATTCTCAACCAAACAAAGAGAATTACTTTACAGTTTTATTGTTTTCATGGTGGCTATAGGTATTGGAATTCTATCATCAGTAAATGACCCGTCTTTTGTGCGATATATTATGGGGGATGCTTACGTGAATATGACTATAAGCAATATTGATAAAGGAGATCCTCTGGCAGTCTATAAAAAAGCAGAAGAGCTTGAGATGTTTTTCGCTATTACCATCAACAATGTTAGAGTATCTTTCTTTGCATTTACGAGTGGCCTCTTGACCTCTATTGGTACAGGTGTCATATTACTTCAAAACGGAATAATGGTCGGTACTTTTCTGAATTTTTTTGCTGAATACGAGCTAATGGGTGAAGCTCTACGGGTTATTTTTATACATGGCGCCCTCGAACTTTCTGCCATTGTGATCGCCGGAGCAGCTGGTTTTGTAGTTGGAAATGGTATTTTATTTCCTGGCACCTATTCCCGAAGGCGCTCTTTTATAAAAGCCGGGAAAGAAGGGCTTAAAATGATCATCGGATTAGTGCCTGTATTTATAACTGCAGGATTGCTGGAATCTTTTGTTACCCGCTATACACAAATGCCAATTTGGTTGAGTTTGTGCATTATCTTCGGTTCTTTTGCTTTTATTATATATTATTTTGTCTTGCTGCCACTCACTCTAAAAAAGAAAATATGAACGAATTTGTATTACAAAAGTATCGTGACCTCGGTGGTATCCTAACCGATTCCTTTCAATATGTCCGTATTCACTGGAAGAGTCTTGGTAAAGCCCTTTTGTTGCTGGTACTTCCCTTTTATTTAGTATCTGGAATTTTAGTCGGTGATGCATATTCCAGTTTATTTACCGCTATCGTGGACAATCCCAATGCTGATCCTGAATCACTTTTTACGAGTAATTTTTTATTTGGGATGCTTCTTTTAGCTTTTTCATCAGGTGCACTGTTAACCGCAGGTTTGACCCATGTACAAATAGCGAGAGATCATGGCACTGTTCAGCTTTCTCAAATAACCGATTCTTTTGGAAGTAACTTTTTCAAACTATTTTTGATCTATATTCTGATCCTTCTCGCAATTTTCTTTTCCGCTTTTTTATTTCTGATACCAGCCATTTATGTAGGTGTTAAGATATTTCTCGCGCCAGCCACTTCTATTCTTGAAAACCTAAATCCAATTGATGCAATTATCCGTTCATGGCAGCTTACAAAAGGGCATTGGTGGTTTACATTAGGTGTTTACCTGATAATGAATATCATTTCTTCATTTATGTCATATACCTTAATCATTCCACTTAGTATTATCATGGGATTTTTAGGTATTTCCGGGGCCGAAAATGAAAGTTCGATCATGTCCTTAATGGGAATCTTTTATGGATTAGTGATCGTGATCGCTTCTTTATTCTCTATTTTAATACTCATTGCTATGTGCCTGCATTACTTTAACTTAATTGAACGAAAAGAGGGTACCGGGCTACGCCAACAGATAGAGGAACTGGGGTGATTCGAATAGCTGCGTTTTTATTATTTTGCGCGTTTCCATTCATTTCTTTTTCTCAAGATCTGCAAAAAGAAATACCTGCAGATACCAGTGACCTAATTGTTCGATCTGTAGACGATAATACCTTCAATGAACTTACATCCGGGCGTGATTTTCAATACAATGAACGCCCTGAAAACCCAGATTCCCTTTGGAGCAGAATCAGAACCTGGTTTTTTGATCTGTTAGAAAAAGTCTTCCAAAACAGATGGGCTTCCGTTTTTATTCGAATTGCTTTTATTGGGATTTTTGCTGCTGCACTCATCGCGATAATCAATCAAATTCTGGGTGGGAATCTGTCATCGACTTTTACCGGAAAAAAATCAGATGAGGAGTTCTCGCTTAATATATCTGAAGAACAACTTCAGCAGGTAGATTATGACGAACGCCTACAAACCGCCATTAATCAACGTAATTACAAAGATGCCGTTCGGATTCTGTACCTAAAAGCACTGCGAGAGCTATCTAAAGCTGAGTTGATCCAATGGCAAGCTGACAAGACCAATAGTGATTATGTGCGTGAATTGACCTCACACCCAGTCCAAAAACCATTTTCAATGTTAACCTACTTTTATGAGTATGTAGAATATGGGGATTTTGAAATCAATGAATCTGGATTCAGGAAGTGTAGCGACATTTACCAAAGTCTTAAACAAAAAGCATAGAAATGTTCAACAAGGAACGCATCTACTATTACATACTTGGATTGCTGGTTGTCATTTTTGTGCTCATACAAATTTTTAAACCAAAACCGTTAAACTGGACTGAAAATTTTTCTGCGGATAGTAAAATCCCCTACGGAGGATACCTGATCCATGAATACTTGCCATCGCTTTTCCCAGGTCAGGATATTATTGAAAACCGAGGTCCACTTTTTCATTTTGCTGATACTTTAAGCGGCAACAAAAACTGGATCTTCATAAACAAGTCATTCGGACTGGATGAATTTGAAACAGATATCTTGCTTTCACAGATCGAAAAAGGAAGTCACGTACTGATAGCCGCAAGGACTTTTTCTAATGCCTTCAAAGATTCTCTGAATATTAGTACAAAGTTTAATTATCCCTCATTAAAGAACGGGGCAATATTGGATGATGACACCGCTCGGGTTTTCTTCACCAATCCCATTCTTAAATCTTCGAATGGCTATTCCTATTACAAAAGCACCACACAAACCTATTTTTCAAGTATCGATACCTCGCAACACGTAAAACGCCTGGGAATGAATGAAGAAGGTCAAACGAACTTCCTGATGATCAAAATTGGAAAGGGGAATTTGTATTTACATTCCAACCCTACCCTTTTTACCAACTACTTTGTACGAAATAAAAAGGGGGCTGAATACATGGCTAACGTTTTGTCCTATTTTCCTGAACAACCTCTTGTATGGGATGAATATTACAAAGACGTAAACCGCAGAAGTGGTAGCGTGGTCCGATATATAGTTTCTGAAGAAAACCTGAGAAGGGCCTGGATCTTAAGTATTGCAGGGTTGCTTTTATTTATGCTCTTTAGGGCAAAACGCAAACAACGGATCATCCCTGAGATCAAACGGCCTAAAAATTCAAGTATCGAATTTGCTAAAACTATAGGAGACCTGTATCTCGAAAAAGGACATCATAAAATGATAGCTGATAAAAAAATTAGATACTTTTATGACTACTTACGATCTAACTTAAGTCTTGATTTGGAAGAGAAAAGCGAACAAACCATCCACGATATTGCAAGCCGATCCGGATTGAAAGATACCGAGGTAAAACACTTAATGAATTTGATTCAAAGCTTAAAACCCAAAGAATCCATTTCACCCAAAGAACTAAAATTATTAACTGATCAAATTGATCAATTTTATAAAAAAAGCCAGCGATGAGTAAGGACGAAAACAATGCAGAACCATTCCAACATAGAACAGATCTTTCCGGGGTAGAAAATCTGGTCCAATCTATTCGAAAAGAGATCGGTAAAATAATCGTAGGTCAACATGAAATGGTTGATCTTCTGATCGCCGCCCTGCTTTCAAACGGTCATGTATTGATCGAGGGAGTTCCGGGAGTGGCAAAGACCCTGACAACTAAGCTGCTTGCACAAACCATAGATTCTGATTTTTCAAGAATTCAATTTACACCTGATCTTATGCCGGCTGATGTAACCGGTACTTCTGTCTTCAACCCAAAAACCACTGATTTTGATTTTAAACAAGGGCCAGTTTTCTCCAACATCGTTCTGATAGATGAGATCAACCGTTCACCTGCTAAAACCCAAGCCGCACTCTTTGAAGTGATGGAAGAACGGCAGGTTACAGTAGACGGCCATACCTATCCCATGGATGCTCCCTTTATGGTTGTAGCTACGCAGAATCCTATTGACCATGAAGGTACTTACCGTTTACCTGAAGCCCAGTTAGATCGCTTTCTGTTCCGGATTGATGTTCCATACCCTTCTTTGGACGAAGAAGTTGAAATATTAGCCGGTAGCCACAGGCGTAAGAATAAGATCAAGGTCAGTGACCTGAATAAAGTTGTTAATGCAGATGAGATCAGTAACCAACAAGAGGTTGTTGCGGGCATACATGTTGAACCAGAGCTGATGAAATATATCGCAGAAATTATCCAAAACACCCGAAATAGCAGTTCTGTTTCCATCGGAGCATCGCCCCGGGCCTCCGTGTTTGTTATGAAAGCGGCTCAGGCTCGTGCAGCCATGAAAGGCCGCGATTTTGTGACTCCCGAAGATGTGAAAGAAATTATTAACCCTGTATTGCGTCATCGAATTACTCTGACACCTGAACGGGAGATGGAAGGAATCAATCCTGATCAGGTCATCCAAATGATCCTCGAAAAAGTGGAAGTACCCAGATAACGGAATACCTCATTCATATGATCACCTCGCTTTACTTTACCTGAAAAACTCAAACACCGAATACTTCTTGAAGGCTGTGCAGTTACCATGAAATTATTCCAATTCATCAAAGAGATTCACCTAAGCAGTTTATTTTTCCAGTGCCTGGCTGGGATTGCTTTATCTTTTTTGGCTGGATATTTCATTCCGGGAATAGGTTTTGTTGCAGAACTTCTTTTCTTGGGATTTTTAATCTTCTTAGTGGTGGACTTGATGCTTCTTTTTTCAAAAGAAGAGCCTGTAACAGGTAGGCGAATAACCCCAAAGCGGCTATCAAATGGCGATGATAATTCAATAAAACTTCATCTTTCAAATCAACTTTCTTTTCCTGTTAAAACTGATATCATCGATGAAATTCCACATCAGTTTCAGCTAAGGGACTTTAGTATTAAAACATTCTTCGAGTCCGGGGAACTCAAGACGATATCCTATACGCTTCGGCCTACCCAAAGAGGAGAGTATGTATTTGGGAATATTAATCTCTTTGTGCAAAATACCATAGGCTTGGTACACCGAAAGGTTTCCTTGACCGCTCATGAAACGGTTCCTGTTTATCCGTCTTTCATTCAAATGCGAAAGTTTGAGATGTATGCCATCTCAAACAGGCTCACCGATATTGGAGTAAAAAAAATTCGCAGAGTGGGACATACCATGGAATTCGATCAGATCAAGGAATATGTTCGGGGTGATGATGTTCGATCTATCAATTGGAAAGCAACTGCCCGAGCCAACGATCTGATGGTGAACCAATATCAAGATGAGCGCTCACAGAATGTGATCAGTGCCATAGATCTTGGCCGGGTAATGAAAATGCCTTTCGATGGCCTCCAGCTTCTTGATTATGCCATTAATACCAGTCTCGTAATTTCAAATATTGCACTTATTAAAGATGATAAAGCTGGGTTGATCACATTTTCAAATAAAGATTCATTGGTTGTAAAACCGGAAAAAAAGCGTACACATATACAGCGTATTCAAGAAGCTTTGTACAACATTGATACCAATTTCCTGGAATCTGACTATGAGCGCCTTATCGTTTCTTTGCGAAAGCATGTTAATCAGCGAAGTTTGATTTTACTTTACACCAATTTTGAGACCCTTTCTTCTATGGAGCGCCAGCTCCCTTATTTGCAACGTATAGCCAAAGATCACTTATTAATAACGATCTTTTTCGAAAATACCGAGATGTCAAAATTATTGGATCAAGAATCTACTACTCTTTCTGATATTTATACGAAGACCATCGCTGAGAAATTTGATTTCGGGAAAAGGCAAATTGTAAAAGCTCTACATCAGCATGGAATTCAAACTATTCTTACCCCTCCAAAAGAGCTCTCTGTAAATGCCATTAACAAATATCTGGAATTGAAATCACGCGGATTAATTTAGTGGCTATTTATTGTAAGTGACAATCCGATTCCAGTGCAGCAGAATGAATATAACGACAGATGCGGCTTCCATTACTCTGCCAGACAGTGCTGCATTTTTTCCTAATCCATAAGGAGCAAAGGCAACAGCCAAAATCCCAACATTTAGTATTATGACCATGGCCCAGGCTATCTTGCTACTCCCTCTGCCCTTAGCTTCAAGAAATCTCGGTAACATCCAGTAAGCAACGCCCATTGTACATTGAATGATCCAGCCAAAGATCAAAAACTCAATGTGAATGGGAAATATGAACCAAATCAACGGACTGATCAAAAACGCTTTATTTATGAGCATAAACGTCCCAATAGCTGTTCCAACTAAAAGATATACCAGTGATAAACGAATCATCAATCGGGAAATGGGTGGCATATTATCGGGCAGCTTTTCGTTGTTTTCGGCGTTGTTTTTTTGAAATTACACGAGGCCATATTTCAATTACATAGCAAATAACCCCAATGAACTGTGTAATCGCTGAAATAAGCAGCAGGTATTTCCAGACCAATAGTTCTGAGGTGGTAACAAATGGCTCTGCCAACAGCCGTAGGATCAATCCAAAATTCAGGAATCCATAGGCCAGCCACGACCACTTTTGATGCTGAAATGATTCATTTTTCACGCGCCCGGGAAACATCCATACCGAGACGCCCATGATAATTTGAGTAATCCAGCCGAGCATTAATGTGTGCCAAAATAGCGCAGAGATATACGGAAACATCAGACTATCAACCTGTTGTGCAATCCCCAATAAAAGAGCCACTACAAAAAAGATCATTCCTGTTTTGATAAATACCCTTGTAATTAATGGCATAGAAGTGCTTTGTGCTAATTATTAACTTTTTCTCAGTTTCAACCAAAAAACCAACATTGCAAGAATGGGAAAGATAGCTGTGATCACCATTGCAGAATAAATCCAAACACCACTAATCGGTTCGGGCCAAAGGCTGGTGAGGAATATCAGGCTAAATAAAAGCAGAAGAATGGAGAACACCAGGCCATAAAAGTATGGTTGTGAAATATTTTCTTCTCTGCTCAAAAAGGCCGCTAAGCCAAGGGTAAGGGCACCTAAAAGTGTGACGTGTAAATAAAGCACCCGAACTCCATGGTCTGAGAGCCAAAGGTCGGCCGGGGAAAGAGAGGCAATGAGCTGCATCACGGCTTTCAAGGCCAACAAACCCAGTGGCCAAATCCAAATTCCGAGTGAAAGTCGTTTTGATTTATAGACCGAATACACATATAGTAAAACTCCTTCTGCAATCAACACGCCGCCCATACGAGCAGCCACAGACATATTTATACTAACAAACGATTCAGGAATTCCATAGGGAAATGTCAGGGGTGCTCCAATCGCAATTAATCCAACCAAAATGCCTGGTGGAAGCGTAAAATCTTCGTCTTCCATTTTCAGGGATTTGGCAATCAATCCCATCAGCACCAGTAAAACCCAGCCTTCTACAAACACTGCGAGGAAAAAATGGGTAAGGGCTTTTCCAAATAACGCTCCCCCTATTGAAATAAATTCTACAAGACTTACACCCCAGGCTCCCAGAGAGCTTATGAAAAGCATCAACAGTGCACCTTCGAACCAAGTGTTAGGGATAAAATTCTTTTTCTGCTTTCGGGTAACAAGATAGCCGGACATGAAGCCATACCAGCCAATCATCACCAAGCCAGATAAAACTGCTGAAACAGGGATTTGGGCTGAACCGATGGCAACAGAGGAATATCCCCAAAAGAAAAATGCCGGAAAAGACAGCAAGCCAGTAACCAGCGAAAAATACAGCGAACCCTTCATCAATCTGGCTCCAAAAGCTGCATGATAACCGGGTATCGTATCGAGTTTAATCAGGTACATAGGCAACAAAGCCGCCCAGCAAAAAAACATGAGATGCGAATGCGCATGCCGGACATTTTCGAGGCTGACCTCATACGGCATAGAAACAATAAATCCCAGGCGATAAAGGAATCCTGCTAAGCCCGCCAGCACAAAACTGAACATGGCCCATTGCCAGATCCCCGAATCTTTAACCAGCAGTTTCATGACGGTATTTGAATTGAAATTTGACTTGCTGATTTAAACTATCGTCTCTTCATTAAGTTTAGATGAAGTTTTTTGATTTACTTCTTTTTTACCTGAGCATAGTTCAATGATGCTTCAAATTTCAAAGCTTTGGGAAACAAGATGTTATTTTCCAGGTGCACATGTTTGTGGAGATCCTGCTGGAAACCCTCCAGGTTCTGGAACAGTACCCGGTAGGAGGCGCAAGCATCTTGGGGCGGAGTAAATCTATTGGTCAGCTCTTCAATTTTTTCCATCAGCGAACCGGCTTTATCATGCTCTTCTTCCAACGCTTCAATGATGGAATCCTTCACTTCTCCTTTTATGCTTTTTTGAACCAGATTCTTTACTTGTGGAAACAATTCCTGCTCCTCTTTCTCCATATGACCTGACATTTCTTCGCTGAGAACACGAACATTTTGTAGAATATCGAACAACTCCGGATGTCTTTCACCGTGCACCCGTGCTACTTTTTCTGCATAAAAATTGATTTCAGGAAGCATTTTTCGAACATAACTGTGATGGGTATTCACAATATAATCTGCAAGAAAATCCAGAGACCATTCATTGTAATTATCGCCCATCTTGCCTATTTCGTTAAGAGCTTCCAACTCCATTATTACTTTTTCGATGTCAATATTTTTGGATGAGCAGGCTTTTTCTAAGGTTCTACCACCTCCGCAACAGAAGTCGAGTCCATAGGATCGTAAAACTTGTGCTTTTCGATAATCTTCGGCTACTATTTCACCAACTTGTTTTTGTGATAATGTATTCATGATCTTAGTTTTTAGTTTAAAGACTATTTTGTCTTATTTATGGATAAATTTTTACTGTGTTCTTTATAATTGAAATTACCAGCTGAAATTTACATCAGCGGCGAGTCTATAATGCATTTCTTTTCCTTCCTCTGCAATTTCAAGTAATGAGGATTTCTTCAACATTTGTTCTATAGACTCTCGAGTTTCTACCCAGCTATCATGAAGAGGGCATGGTTCTTGAGACCCGCATCCCGGTAAACCTAAAGCACATTGCGTAAACAGCCCGGGTCCGTCAATAGACACTACCAAATCATATAAGGTTGCTTTCTTACCCTTTGGTGAAAGTTTAATGCCACCATTTGGTCCTTTATAGGATTCCATCAGACCATCAGCTGTAAGTTGTTGCAAAATCTTTGTGAGAAAATGAAAGGAAATATCTAATTCGTCACTAATCGCTTTTAAGGAATGGTATTCTCCATTTTTCTTGGATGCCAAATACAGAGCAGCACGCAATCCATATACACATGACTTTGAAAGTAACATGACGAAATTTAATTAAGAGTAATTTATCTTAAATTACACAACCCATTACTATTTCACAATTATAAAGGCAAATACATTTAAGTAATAAGTTTTCGATGAAGGCTGATTCCACACTCTTATTTATTTATATTAATTTTGAAACGCTAACTCATCAACGATTTACATAAATAATTCAATTATCATGAAAGCATTAGATTCGGCTGTACAACAAACTATTGATCTGTGGTTAAACGGGAGTTATGATGAAGAAACCAAGAAAGAAATACGTCAAAAACTGAAAGATGAAAAGTTTGATGAGCTTACAGATGCGTTTTATAAAGATCTTGAATTTGGAACCGGAGGCCTGCGTGGAATTATGGGAGTCGGTTCTAACCGAGTAAACAGATACACATTTGGTATGGCAACTCAGGGATTATCAAATTTCCTGAAAAAACAATATCCAAATCAGGAACTTAAAGTTGTGATCGCCCATGATTGCCGAAACAACTCCGATACTTTATCGAAAGTGGTAGCTGACGTATTTACAGCAAATGGCATCAAAGTATTTTATTTTGATGCGTTACGGCCCACACCAGAACTCTCATTTGCCATTCGAGAACTGGGCTGCCAAAGCGGGGTAATGCTTACAGCATCTCACAATCCCAAGGAATATAACGGCTACAAAGCCTATGGTGCTGATGGTGGGCAATTAGTTGCTCCATTTGATAAAATGGTGATGGATGAAGTACAAAAGATCAGTTCTGTTGATGAAGTGAAGTTTGAGGGGGATGAAAAGCTGGTTCAGATTATTGGAGAGAACATTGACGAAAAATATCTTAAAGCCCTTACCTCACTTTCAATATCAAAGGAAGCGATCGAGAGAGAAAAAGATATGAAGATCGTTTTTTCACCCATTCACGGAACATCTCGTACCCTGGTTCCTGAGGTTTTACACAGATATGGTTTTGAGAATGTAATTTTGGTAGACGAACAAATGGAGGCTGATGGTGATTTTCCTACTGTAGAATATCCCAACCCTGAAGAAAAAGAAGCCCTGACTATGGCCCTGGAAAAGGCTGAAGAAACCGGCGCAGAATTAGTTATGGCTACAGACCCTGATGCGGATCGTGTGGGTATCGCTGTCAGAGATCTGGAAGGCAATATGAAGCTGCTGAACGGCAATCAAACAGGCTCTCTCATAATTAATTACATGCTCAATGCATGGGAAGAAGCCAGCAAACTTGATGGAAATGAGTATATCGTTAAAACGATCGTAACTTCTTATATCATAGACCGGATCGCTGAAGCAAAAAATGTAGAATGTTTCAATACACTGACCGGATTTAAATATATAGGGCAGCTAATGACCGAACTTGAAGGTGAAAAAACATTCATCGCCGGTGGCGAGGAAAGTTACGGTTACCTTATTGGAGAACATGTCCGGGATAAAGATGCTGTTGTATCTTGTGCCATTATTGCTGAGATGGCTGCTTTCTATAAAGATCAGGGAAGCAGTTTATATGAAGCTCTTCTGGATATGTATGTTCAATACGGATTATTCCGGGAAGATCTGAAATCGGTTTATAAAAAAGGAAAGTCTGGAGCGGAGGAAATTCAAAAAATGATGATGAATTTTCGTGCAAATCCACCAAAAAAACTTGGCGGTTCTCAGGTCGTTACCGTTAAAGACTATCATAGTTCTAAAGAAAAGAATATTGCTACCGGCGAAGTAACCGATATTGACCTGCCCAGCTCAAATGTACTACAGTTTATTACGGAAGATGGAAGCATTGTTTCTGTTCGACCATCCGGTACTGAACCTAAGATCAAATTCTATTGTAGTGTGAATACCAGCCTAATGAATGCAGAAGATTATAAGCCAGCGGTAGCTACTCTGGATAAAAAAATTGATGCAATGATTGAGGCCTTATCAAAATAATACTTTGATCACCTTCAGGCTCAAACCTGTGTATTTTTTATACACTTTTCCATATCTGCGTTTGAGTTCTTATCACATAAATTAAGTTTCAATAACCTCATTTGGTCTCCAGATGAGGTTTTTTAATGTATAAATACTTACACCTCTTTCTTTACTTTCATACCAAAACCTTATTAATTAGTGATACCCTAATACTTTCATTTATGGAACACAAGTTTCTTGAAAATGTTGTATTAATACATATTCATCTGTAAAAAAATGAAGGAGTTATAAATGAGTGTCGTAAAAAGAGAAATCATTGATCAACTGGTAAATAAAACTAAAGATGTGAATGTCTCTATTTTTATTCCAACCCATAAAAAGGGAGAAGAAGGCAAACAAGATGCCATTCGTCTTAAAAATATTATTCAGGACGTGAAGGCCGAATTGAAAAATCTGGGATGGAAAGATAATCGCGTAGATGAGCTATTTGAAGAAGTTCATGCTAAAACCGCAGAAAACCAGTTTTGGTTACACCAGGATAAGGGGTTAGCCTTGTATGTTAATGAGGATTATTTCGATTTCTTTAAAATTCCTGTAAGCCCGGAACAGAACTACTACATTGCGGAAAATTTCTTGATCACGCCATTATTAGAACTCCAAAACCATCATGGAAATTACCATGTGCTGGTGCTGAGCCAAAGTGAAACCAAGATGTTCAAAATTGCGCCAGACTCTACTTTAAAAGTTGAGTTTGAAAGCGTACCCACAAGTATGGAAGAACACCTTAAGTATCATGTGCATGAGCGATCGGTACAGCAACATACCGGAACAAGTGGAAAAGGAGCGGTGTTTCATGGACAAGGCGGTGAAGAAGATGATAACGCCAAAGAACTCGAACTCTTTCTGAAGCACATTGAAAATAAAGTGACCAAATACCTTAAAAAAGAGAATGGGCCACTGATCCTCGCCGGCCCTGATAAATTGGTTGCTTATTATAGAAAAGCGAACAAATACTCAAACTTACTTGATGAAGCCCTTACTGGAAATGCAGATACAAAATCCGTTAGTGAGATTGAAGAAGAGTCTTGGGACATTGCTCAAAATTATTTCCGTCAGGACATTGATAGTGATATCGAAAGGTTCAATAACCTGCAGCAGAGTGAACTTATTTCAACAGATATTGCCGAGATCGTAAGTGGTGCCTACTTCGGAAAAGTAGACACGTTATTTGTGCCAATGGGACATCGGCAGTTTGGGGTTTTTGATCCGGAAAATAACCGGGTGGAAATCTCAGAAAAGCTAAACGGACAGACCGTTGATTTAATTAATTTTGCTGCTGTTTCAGCCCTAAAAAACGGTAGTACATTATATGGATTGCAGCAATCTGAGATCCCTAAAAATTCAGGTTTAGCCGCGATTTATAGATACAAATCATAATCAAAAAAGTCGGTTCCGGGGAAACCAAGGGAAGCCTTTTATTCAAGTTAGGATATTAGCTTCACCTTCCGGAACCGATCTTTACTACTTTCTGAATATTTAATGTATAGGCAGGGATATATCGAATTTACATCCATCTCCTTTTTGGGATGTGATTTTTATTGTTCCATCCATTTTTTCAACAAGATGCATTACTAGTGAAAGCCCAAATCCATAGCCCTTTTCGCCGTTGGTTCCGTTTGTGCTTTTAGCTTGCCCATTCATTATTTCCCGGACCTTATCCTCACTAATCCCATCCCCGGTATCTTTGACCACAAAATTCAGGAAATTTTGTTCCTCATCTTTAATGAATTCCTGACGAACCATTACCATACCGCCTTTAGGTGTAAATTTAATGGCATTGGAGATCAGGTTCCCGAGAATCTGCAGTACCTTATTCTTAGAAAATGGTATACCTGCATTTTTGGATTCATTTACGATCGTAAGATCGATATCTTTTGAGGTTGCCTGGGGTGTATAGAGTTGCAGAAGCTTATCTTTAAAGGTATTTAAAGTGAACTCATACGACTTTGGAACTCTTTCATTATTCTTCTCTTTATGTTCGGATAATATTTCATCCGCTAATTCAAGTAATGAAGTGCCTCCTTTTTGGATCATTTCTGCTAATTCCAGGATATCCTTAATATTATTGTCTTTTCCCTGCTGCTCAATGATCTGTGCCAACCCAATAATACCACCTAACGGACCCCGAATATCGTGAGATAATTTCTTTTTGGATTCAACTTCTTCATCCAATTTTTGTTTAAGTAAGCTTAGTTCCCTGATCGAAGTCAGTCGGTCTATAACTTCATCAGCTATGATCTTTAACATTTCAACCTTTTCTGCGGTCAGCTCTCTTTCCATTTTATCTAATACACATAAAGCTCCTAAATTATGACCATTTGGGGTCTTTAATGGTATGCCAAAATAATACCGCAAAGCTGGATCGTTAATAACGTAGTCTTTGTCTTTAAATCGCTCATCCTTCCGCAGATCTTCTACTTCAAGTGGCTCATCTCCCATGATTGTATACTGGCAAACCGATTCTTCTCTTGGCATCTGATGAACAGGTAGCCCATGATTTGCTACTGACCATTGTGTGAAAGAGTCAATAAGATTGATAAGGGACATTTCAACACCCGCTACTTTTGCAGCAAGTTTGGTCAAATCACTGAATTGCTCTTGTAAATTTGAATAATCAAGATTCAGGTCTGTCAGCTCTAATAATCGCTGATATTCTTTTTTGGGTACTGGGTTGAGTACATTGGTTTCCATAATGTGTCTCTTTGGGTTATTAATATTAATTATTTTTAATATTAAAATATTTTAATATTTAGTCAATTATTATTTTCTCCTCCCTTCTATACCGTTATCAAGTATTTAGCAGCCTTTCAGGATCGGTTTTTGCCGAGGCTTCACTTATATTTTGAGCGTAGCTATTTCAGCTCAAAGATCTTACCCGCTTTTTGGAGTACAAGATCATTCATTTCCAGTTGTAACAATTTTACTAATAGCTGACTGGTATTCATATTAATTTTTTCAGCAAGTTCATCTACCTGATATGCTTTTTCTTCCAGGATTTGACAAATTTGAATACTTAATTCATCCAGTTCTTCATTTCTCCAGTTTGGCTTGGATTGAACCGGTTGTTCATTATCCTCATCCGCATGTACTACCGGAAGTTCTTCCAAGATATCATCTACGGTTTGTACCAGTTTTGCGGCCCCTCTTTTGATAAGATAGTTGCATCCTGTACCAGAAGCGCTCGGCAGGGGATGCGGTACCGCAAATACTTCTCTGTTTTGATCTAACCCCAAATCTGCCGTGATCATACTACCTCCCTTTAATCCTGATTCAACTACGAGTACTCCCAAACTCATTCCACTAACAATACGATTTCGTACCGGGAAATTTACAGCATCAGGTTTGGTACCCAAGGAAAATTCAGTAATGACGGCCCCTCCAGATTTAACTATTTGATTTGCAAGGTCTGCATTTTTCTGTGGGTATAAATTATCGATCCCGGATCCTAAAACAGCAACAGTGGGTGCATTATGATCCAAAGCTGTTTGGTGGGCTATAGAGTCGATCCCATAAGCCAAACCACTAAATATGCACAATCCCTCATCTGCGAGATCTCCGGTTAATTTTTTAGCCATTTTTCGTCCATAGGGAGACGTGTTTCTTGTCCCAACTACTGCTACTCCGGGTTTTGAAAGAGCTTCGGGATTGCCTTTCATCCAGAATAAAACAGGTGGATCATAAATCTGTTTTAACAGTGCAGGGTATTCTGGGTCTGCCAGTGTGATGATCTTTGAACCATTTTCTTCGGTTTGGGAGATTATTCTGTCGACCTTTTCCCAATCAGAAAAAGACAATAAAGAAAGTGCTGACGCTTCCCCTATTCCCTCAACAGCTCTGAGTTCTCTTTTGCCTAATTTAAATATGTTTTCCGGTTCATCAATGTGTTTGACCAAATTAAACACACGACGACAACCAAACCCTGGTATTATTGAAAGGGCTACAAGTACCCTAAGTTTGTTCTTGTTCTTTTGCATCCTGAATTAATTCCCATAATTTTTCCTTAAGATCGTCAACACCATGACCAGTGGCTGATGAAATAGGAATAACGGGAATTTCATCATCAAAGTGAAGTTCTTCTTCTAACTCAAACCCTTGTCTTAAATCCATCTTGGTGATAGCTAATACGCGCGGTTTGTCCAGCAGGTCTTTGCGATACGATTTCAACTCATTCAACAGCGCCTTGTATTCGTACTCAATATCAGTCAGACAGCTTACCATAAACAGGAGCACATTATTTCGTTCAATATGGCGAAGGAACTGAATACCAAGCCCCTTTCCTTCATGTGCTTCTTCAATAATTCCGGGAATATCGGCCATCACAAAACTACGAAAGTCCTCAAATTTTACTACACCCAAATTTGGTTCCAAGGTGGTGAAAGGGTAATCCGCAATTTTAGGTTTAGCGTGAGACAAAGCTGACAAAAGGGTGCTTTTGCCGGCATTTGGAAATCCCACTAAGCCAACTTCTGCGATCAGCTTCAGCTCAAGCTCAACAACCCGTTCTTCACCAGGTTTACCCTGCTGTGCGTGTTGCGGAGTTTGATTGGTCGAACTTCTGAAGTGCCAGTTCCCCAATCCTCCTTTACCCCCTTTGGCAATCACCATTTTCTGCTCGTGCTCAGTTATTTCCCCGAGTCGTTCTTTTGATTCGGCATCAAATATGACGGTACCAAGTGGAACCTCTAAAATTTCATCCTCTCCGTTTGAACCTGAACTTCGTTGCTTCGCTCCATTTTCTC
>JAVLBT010000089.1:0-12098 GCA_031580945.1 Gracilimonas sp. | reverse complement strand
TTTTAGGATGCTGGGTAGCATTGCCAGCGGAAAGGTCTTCGATGAGTTACTTTCTCCTTTCTGGACCCAAGGGTTTTCTTACTCAGATGCCCCACCTTTTGGCCCTAATGCCTGGACTTGGGATGCAGAAGCTCAAATTTGGAAAGCTTTAACTGACCAGCGCAACAATACCCTGGAAGCGGGAAGTGGCTTTCTATACTATATGTTCAGCGATGATGATAATAACGGCACGGCCGATGGTTTCCCAAAAACTATTACCTCCCCGGCTTCTCTGGTGAGTGTAAACAACTTCGATTACCTGGTCAATACGGATATTGTCTATCCTTTTACCGAACTGCCAGATAACGATTTCTTCCTGGTTTCCAATCCCTACACCTCTGAAATCGACTGGGATGCTGTTTCCGGTTGGACCAAAACCAACCTGAGTAATACCATCTACATATGGAGTGACGCCGACAATGCCTGGCTCACCTGGAACGGTTCAAGTGGGTCAAAACCTGACGAAGGAGTTATTGCTCCTTTTCAAAGCTTTTTTGTTCAAGCAAACGGTGGTCCAGGAAGCCTGACGATAAAAGAAGGCGCCAAAACGAGTACTTCAGGTAGTTTACATAAATCAGGAACAACTGAGCAGGAGGACGTTGTTGGATTTGAATTGGTGGCTGAAACAGAAGAAGCAAAGTCTGTCGCATTTCTGACTCTTCATCCCGAGGGAACGACCGAAAGAGATATCTATGAGGGCATGATGCTGAATCCCTTAAGCAGCAAGTACCTGCAATTAGGTTTGGAGAGTAAAATGAATAAAGAAATCTATTCTATTTATTCAATCCCCAGAGATTATTCCTCAAATCTGACTATACCGCTATACCTCAATGGAATGAATATAAGTTCCGAGGCTGATTTTCATGTAAAAATACCTGAAGGTTTTGAACCAAAGTGGGAGTTTATTTTAAGGGATACGCAAACAGGGCGTGAAACCCAGCTAACCAATGAAGAAAAAGTAAAGGTTACCGTTGATATCAATAACTCTGAAAAGCTATTAGAAGGGATATTATCAAATCTACATAATGATCAGGAAAAAGGAATCAATCAGGAATCAAGATATGAGCTTATACTAAATTCTTATATAAATACATCCGTCAATTCCCCCGAAAACGACATACCTGAAAATGTTGAGCTGCATCAAAACTATCCCAATCCCTTCAATCCCACTACTACCATTCATTACCAGCTGCCGTCAACCGATTATGTAAAACTCGAGGTATTCGACCTGATGGGACGTAAAGTAACCACATTGGTAAGTAAACGGAAAGAAGCTGGATCTCATCACGTAAGTTTTGATGCCCAAAATTTGGCTTCGGGCACTTATATATACCAGCTTCGAACCGATGAAACTGTTATCACAAAAAAACTAACGCTCATTAAGTAACATGTAAAATGGGGTTATAGGTGATAGGGTTTTTCTTACTTCCTTATTCATCTATAAGCTCCATTTTTAGATACCCAGATCATGATGATACGTATTATACTTATTTTGGCAAGCTTCCTGATTTTTGGATCAGATTTAATGGGGCAACCGCCGGGATTACCAGATAATCCGGATCAAGCGCCCATTGATGGTGGGCTTGGGCTGCTTGCAGCTTTAGGTGGGGCTTACGCCTGGAATAAATTAAGCAAGAATAAAGATAACGAAAGAAATATTGATTCCTGACCGGCATTCCAGAGCCTTCGATAATGAAATAAATGGGAGAGGCATGGGCGGAATGATGTTATTCATCCCTCATAAATACCCTCTGCTTGTGCTGATGGACTCCATCGGCACAGCTGTTATAACACTGAGCGTCGTAACAAGGAATAAATTTCAAAATCCCGTTCAATTCATTTTGAGCGGGATTTTTTTATGTATTAATATTTGTATAGTTGAAATTGATCTTTATTTGATACAATATTAGATATGAACAGATTTGCGGTCATATCCTTTTTATTCCTCCTTTTTTGGGTTTCATCCTGTGGTATTTTTGGTGATCGCGGTGGTTCCGAAAACGAAGAGATCCCTGCTTTTGAATGGGAAAAGGTCAATAGATTTACTTCAGAAACGATCTCTTTTATTCACATTACTCCTAATGATGAACTTTTTGTGGGGACGGAGAATTCGTGGTATCGGTCTTCTGACCGAGGTAAAACTTTTATCCGACAAGGAACACCCGATTCCGTAATTTTTGAGTTCGTGAAGAATTTCGGTGGGAATTATTACGCGATTGGGGAATATGATACGGAAATCTCGGTATTTGGTACTCCTACAACGGTTAGAAGTGACGGTATATTCAGATCATCAAACGGTTCAGAATGGGAGCAACTTCTTGGCCCGTTCTGGATGTATGATATCATTTTAGATGATCACCAATATTTATATATCGCCAAGCATTTAGGGGTTTCAAGATTGCACATTCCCACAATGAAAGAGACCATCATGGAGTTTATGCCGGAGGGCTCCAATCCAGAGTTTGCGAATGTGCTGCTACAAAATGAACAGGGCGAAATTTATCTGGGAACCGATAGGGGTTTGTATCGCACAAAAGATCAGGGTGAAACCTGGGAAAGAATAATTGAGGGCGGAGGATCATTTTTGGATGATATTGAACAGGTAGAAGTAACCGGGGAAAAGATCGTCGCAATCTCAACAAAAGAATTGCATCAATCGAACGATGACGGTGAAACCTGGAACATCGAACCTATACAGATCTATGGAATCAATGATTACTACACCCCGGATTATTATTATCGTGATGTTGATTTTACGTCAACAGGTGAGTTGTATACATCTACTTCATACGGTTTAGGAGTGGGAAAACCAGATAGTTTGTCAAAACTATACATTGCTGGCCCCGAAGGCTATGATCTTGATAATTCATTTACCTATTCGTTATTGGAAGTATTTTCGGACGGTGATGTGGCAGTTGCAAGTAAAAGCCAAATTATGATTGGAACTCGAAACCCTGAAGCTGATTTCTGGGATTGAATAATCCCGTAAGGTTATGCGAGCTTTTTACTTCTGCTGATTTTGGTTATCATATTTTGTCTTTCAGAGAATAAATTTAAAAGACATGAGAAAAATCATAAGAAAAATACTGGCGCTACTAACGGGAATAGTATTTGGCGGGGCCGTTAATATGTCAGTCATCATGATAAGCGGATATGTCATTCCGCCGCCGGGAGGAGCGGATGTAACCACCATGGAAGGTTTACGGGAATCCATGCACCTCTTTCAACCCAAACATTTTGTAATGCCATTTTTGGCACATGCTCTTGGAACACTGGTTGGTGCTTTTGTAGCGGCTACCGTTGCAGCCAAGGAACAAATGAAATGGGCATTTCCGGTAGGCCTCTTTTTTTTTTACTTGGAGGAGTATCAAATGTGGTGATGTTACCCGCACCTTTATGGTTTAACATATTAGATCTAACAGTGGCCTATTTACCAATGGCATATATTGGAGCAAAATTAGCTATTCATTTTCAAACCAAAGAATCATGAAGATATCGGGTACATTTGAAATAGAAACTAAACCAATGGAAGGATACGCTGAAGGGAAGGATGGAGTGAGCATGAACCGGATGTCGATCGATAAAACATTTCATGGTAAACTAAAGGCAAGCAGCAAAGGAGAGATGTTGGCAGCAATGTCGCCGGTCAAAGGTTCTGCCGGCTATGTTGCTATCGAGCAGGTTTCCGGGGAATTGGCGGGTAAAAAAGGAAGTTTTGTGCTGCAACATTTCGGAACTATGGATAAAGGAAAAGAACGATTGATCCTGGAAGTAGTTCCTGATTCCGGCACTGGAGAATTGGAGGGATTGTCAGGCAGCATGGAAATTAATAGGGAAAAGGGAGATCACTTCTATGTGTTCGAGTTTGAAATGTAAACACGAATAGGTCTGTGTTTTTAATTAGCGAAGTAAGGATTGCTTTTTCTAGGGCTGATGTTTTCGAAGTAGTAAATAGCCTTTATCACAGTAATATTTCGGAATAATTATTATGTAGGGATGGTTTAAAGCCTATAATAATTAACGGTTAAATTTCAGCTCTTAATGAGTAAAAGTAATTTTAAGAAGGATAATTTTTTCCATTTATAGTTCTTTTCCGTTAATTATGCTTTGATTTCCCAGTCAAATTTATAATGGGGCATAGAATGAGAAAAAGTAATAATCATCCGAATACGGCTCTTACCTACTCATTTCCTCGAAAGTCAGCTTTAATTTTAATATGGCTTTTTACTTCCATTTCAATAGAAGCTCAATTTATACATGACACATGGACCTCGGAAAACGGCCTGAATTCTTATGCTCTCTACGCTATTCACGAAAGCAGTGATGGGTTTTTGTGGATCGGTTCTAACTCAGGTATTAGTGTTTTTGATGGCCAAGAGTTTAAGCACTTTAACAAAAATAATAGCGGGGCTTTTAAATCAAACCAGGTGAAAACTATTTTTGAAGACCGCGAGGGCATTATTTGGATAGGAACGTCATTGGGTGGGCTTGTAAAATATGAGAATGGAAATTTTAAACGTCCTTTTGGAAAACAGAAACATATCAACCAGAATATTTTAGCGATTGAAGAGGATAAAGAAGGAAATTTATTGGTGGGAACCGATGGTGGTGGATTAGCTCATATTTTCGCTGACTCCATTCATGTAATAAAACAAGAAGATGGATTATTAAGCAACCACATTAAAGCATTATATACGGATAAGAAGGGAACTGTTTTTGTTGGTAGTATCGGCGGAGGATTATCCATTATTAAGCCAGATACTATCATTAGTTATGGACTCGGCACGGGCTTTCCTCAAAGTTATGTATCGGAAATAACACCCGGGAAGGCTGGTGAACTTTGGATTAGCACTAATCATGGTGTATTTCGTTATCGGAATGGGAAATTCAAGCGATATGATTTTATAAAACACGGTGCGGGTGTTAATGTAGTACAGTCTATAATGGTGGACAAGCACCAAAATATATGGGCTGGTACACAGGAGCATCTTTTAATTAAATATGCCGGACAGGATGAATTTGTTTCTGTGGAAGGTTTCGACGGAAATCATATTACAGGAATTGTGGAGGACCGGGAGTCAAATATATGGGTTGTAGGTTGGCCCAGTGGACTGCATCGGTTTAAAAGTACAACATTTAAGCCGATCAAAGAACTAAAAAACATAAATGGTCTACCACTTTCTTTTTACAAACAGGGATCCGAAAGTTATTGGTTCGCTACTAATCAGGAATTAATTTATGGCACACCAGATGGGCAGAAAGCATACAAATTTGGGGATGAAGAACAAGACATAAATATTGAGGCCTTGTTAATTTCTTCAAAAAATGAAGTATGGCTTGCGATATCACACTCATTCATCCGTTTTAAGGATGGTCAACAAACCCAGTTTCCGCTGCTTGAAGGTTCAGTAAATCACTCCGGTGTAAATGCTCTGTTTGAAAAACAAAATGGGGAAATATGTGCAGCAATGCGCCTGGAAGGTTTTATTTGCATCAACCCCCAGAGCCCCGATCATTCAATGCCGGTTAAAGGGTTAACGAATAATCAGGTATATGCAGCTGCACAAGATTCTGAGGGGACATTATGGATTGGAACAGCCTACGGCCTAAACAAGGTAAAAGGAGATTCTGTTATTGATACGTTTACCGAACAAGATGGGCTGAGTTCAGCTATTATTAATTCACTGTATGTAGATAGCAATAATACCCTTTGGGTTGGAACAAGTGGCGGTGGGTTATATCGATTTCAAGATGGTGTTTTTTTTCAATATGATGATGATTCCGGGCTGGGAACGGACATCATTTCAGACATACTTGAAGACAATTCTGGGAAGTTGTGGTTGTCTGGCGTTAATGGTTTGTATAGGGCATCAGTTAACAACTTAAATGATTTTGCCGAAGAAAAGACAGATTCTATACAATGGGAATTTTATAATGAAGAAAATGGCCTTCAAAGTAGTGAAATCACCGGGTCATTACATCAGAGTGATGTTGATAATAAAATTTATGTTACAACTCGCTACGGCGTAAGTTATACCGATCCTGAAAAGGAATATAAGATTGATATACCTCCATTGGTACATATCGGGGATACCTATGTCGATTTCTCCACATCCCCGGTAAATGAACGTGACGAACTGGTGCTCGGACCCGGTGCTTTAAGTATGGAAATAAGATATACCGGCATCAGCCTTACTTCGCCGGAAAAGATAAACTACAGGTATCGACTTCGGGGTTTTAATGAAAAATGGAATGAAGTGGGAGACCGGCGCTCAGCTTTTTATACCAACCTCGACCCAGGGAGCTATGAATTTGAGGTAAAGGCCCAAAACAGGGACGGCGTTTGGAGCAAAAAGGCAGCTACTCTTCCGGTTATTGTTAAACCAGCCTATTATGAAACAGCGGCTTTCAGGTTTTTAATCCTGTTATTAATTGCCGGAACAGGATGGGGTTTATATAAATATCGTAAAATGAATGAGCAAAAAGTGGAACGGATTCGTACGCAAATTGCTCATGATCTTCACGATGAAATTGGAAGTAACATTGGTAGTATTGTTTTAAGAACCCGGATGCTGAGTAGCAAAAATAAAATAGAAGAGGAGGATAAAAAGAATCTACTCGAGATCGATCAAATTAGTCGGGAAACTGCGGAGTCGATGCGCGATATCATCTGGCTTATCAATTCTGAACAGTGTACGATAATTGACTTAGTAGACAAACTAAAGCAAACAGCATCAATATTATTAGGAGATATTGCATATAATTTTGAGTCAAAAATCCAGAAAGGAAGTAGCATACTTTCACTAAAAGCCCGTCGGAATATCACGCTTATTTTTAAAGAAGCATTGCACAATATTGTGAAACACTCAGGAGCGTCAGAAGTGTGGATAAAACTTACTGATGAAAACCAGATACTTATGTTGAGTATTAAGGATAATGGACATGGTTTCAATAAAAATGAGGTCAACGAAAAGGGTCTTGGCCTTAAAAGTATGAGACAGCGGGCTGAAACACTGGAAGGAGAGTTTTTGATTTCCTCAAACAACGACCGGGGAACCGAATTAAACGTTTCAATTCCTATCACGTGATTGCGTTATGGAAAAGCTTCTCATTTTTTTGTTTACTGAATAAAACACACAATACATCGCTTTGAATAATCCCGATAAAATAACGATATGGCTTATAGAAGATAACGAAACCTACCGGAAGTCTATCCATATGGTTTTAAGCAATAACGAAGATATTTTGTGTCCACATACCTTTTCTTCCGGTGAATCAGCTCTTCAATCACTGGCGCATTATGACCATCCAGATATCCTTATATCAGACATCGGACTGCCTGGATTGTCAGGTATTGAAACCGTTGAGAAAGTAATCAGGATAAACCCAAATATCGATGTTATAATGCTTACCGTGCATGATGAAGATGATAAGGTTTTCAATGCTATCTGTGCCGGGGCCTGCGGATATTTACTGAAATCTGCTACTGAGAGAGAGATTCTTAATGCTGTAAAGCAGGTAAAACAGGGTGGCTCACCAATGAACGCTAAAATTGCCCGGAAAGTAGTACAGCGTTTCTCAAAAATTGAGGGTGCTTCTAAAAATTACCAGTTAACAAATCGTGAAAAGGAAATTCTTCAGTATGTGGTAGAAGGTTCAACAAAAAAAGCCATGGCGCTTGAATTAGATATCAGTTTTCATACCGTAGACTCACATATGCGTCATATCTACGAAAAGCTACAGGTTCATTCACGATCAGAGGCTGTTTATAAAGCGGTCAACGAAAAACTTCTCTGATTCATCACGTATTTACGTGATAACAAATCATCTTAGAATTTTATTGATTACACCAAAATCAATATTTGGTGCTTATTATGAAATTTATAACAGATGATTTTTTACATATAAGAATGCTTTTTTTAATGGTTGGCCTGATGGCTCTTACTGCAGGACTAAAAGCTCAGAACATTGTTTATGTAGATTCCTCTTCAACAGCCGTCACGCCAGATGGAAGCAGCTGGAGTATGGCATACACATCATTACAGGATGCTTTGGGAGCAGCCTCGTCCGGTGATTCTATTTGGATAGCGAAGGGAACATATTATCCCGATGATGGTGCTGGTATTACCCTCGGAGACCGCGATACCAGTTTTGTACTCAAAGAGGGAGTTGTGATACTGGGGGGCTTTAATAACATGGAAACAACACCGGGAGCAAGAAAAAACACAGATAAAATTTTTTCTATGGCTAATGAGAGAAATTTGCTGGAGAATAGAGTAGTTCTTTCCGGTGAGATCGGAACTTCAAACAGTGCCGATAACTCCTATAATGTAGTTTATGGGAGTGGACTGAGTTCATCCACCGTATTAGATGGGGTGACAATAACAGGGGGAAACGCCAACTCATCATCGGGAGGTTCAGATGCTGCAGGTGGTGGACTTTATCTGGACAATTCCAGTCCCAAAATTTTAAATACTATTTTCATGGATAATACTGGCGCATCGGCTGGGGCGAATGCAAATGAAAATGGAAGTACACCAGTCTTCATAAATGTACTTTTTACAGGTAACAGTTCAACATTTTTTAATGGTGGCGCTGTGACTAATAACTTAAACAGTCATTCAAGTTTCATTAACTGCATATTTTATAATAACAGCGCGGCCAACAATACAGATGATAATAAGGGTGGAGCCATGTTTAACTTTAATGGAAGCAGCCCGGTGATTGTTAATTCTATATTCTGGGGTAATACTGCTGATACCGGTGAGCAGCACATAGAAAGTCCGGGTGGGTCGTATAATGGTTTTACGAATCAGGCACAGATATCAAATTCTATTATTGAAGGCGGTCTCCCATCAAATAGTATAGATGATGGAAACAACCTATCGTCAGATCCAGAATTTAATGACCCGGCAAATCAGGATTTCACTTTTTCCAAAAACTCGCCGGCATATAATGCTGGAAATAATGCAGCTTTTGAAAGTGGAGGAGATGCTGAAGGAATTTCTATAGACCTGAATGGCAATCCCCGTATTTTTCGGAATGAAACAGTTGATATCGGGGCTTATGAAACACAATTCTTAGACTTCGAAATATTTACCGTAGAACAAATCACCGAAGGTATTGTACCGGGTACGAACGATCAGCCTGTTCTAAAGATTTCTTTCGAGCTCGGAGGTACAGGTGCAATGCCCGAATTAACTGATTTTACTTTTTCTACAACGGGTACTACCACCGAGTCCGACATAAGCGAAGCTTCCCTTTTATTAGGAACAACCGATGATATTGATCAAGCAGAATCTTTTGGTATTTCTTTTCCTAATCCGTCTGGCACAGTAAATTTAGGAGGGTCTCGCAGCTTTGGAGCCGATACAACTTTTTATATGTGGCTGGTTTATGATGTTTTGACAAGTGCAGCCTCTGGCAATAATATAGATGGGACATTTCATTCTTATTTCTACAACGATTCTCTGGAAACCCCACCAGAAACAGATCCTTCAGGCGGGAGATCAATAATATACGCAAATAATATTCCGGGCTATTCCCTTCAATTAGATGGAATAGATGATTATATCGCTGTCGATGGTGTTGCTTCTGAATTTTCAGGAAAGGTTGATTTTACGGTTGAATTTTGGTTTAAAGCAGATAAAGATGATCAAGTATCTACCGGTCAGGTCGCACTTTTTGGAATACATACATCTGAAGGGTCTAATGGGCCAATTTTACTGATGGGAACAGGAGGTACTCAAAATGGACTTCCAACTATATTTTTTGGGGGATTTCAGCCACAGCAAAATATTCAGATTGGAGATAATCGCTGGCATCATGCGGCCTTTATTCAGGACATTGTTGAAAACCAGCTCCGATTATATATTGATGGAGAACTTATACAAAGCGTGAATACTTCCGGACAAAGCCTGGCCACTGACTTTCAATGGAGTTTTGGACAGGAATACGATGGAGGAGCTACCTCAGATCATTATAAAGGTAAATTTGACGATATAAGAATATGGAAAAGTGTACGATCCCAGGCTGAAATCCGTGAGTATATGTATCAGTCTGCAGATACTTCTGATTCTGACTTAGCAGGAATTTTTAAACTCAATCAGGGAAGTGGAAGTTCATTATTTGAGTCTGTTTCCGGGTCCTATAGCCAAAATTCCATAACGATAGGTACGCCGTCGTGGAATACCGATAACCGTCCATATGGGGCTATTTTAACTGGAAATGAGGGCTGGAGAATGATGAGCTCTCCTGTGGAGAATACATCATTCGGAAGCTTGCTTGATACCATTGCTACTCAGGGGTTTACCGGAGCAGACTTCGAATCAGGCACATCAAATGTATATTATTATGAGGAGGCTTCCGATCAATTTAAAACCATTTCGAATGCAAATAACATACCGGCAGCGGGTTCAGGCTTCATAACCTACGTGTATGATGATGTGGATTTTGATGGTACCCCGGATGGTTTTCCAAAACATATCAGATCCGACAGCACCGAAAATTCAGACGATATTTCACCCTCCATCTCTTTTACATCTTCGGGCAGCCTTGCCAATGACGGGTGGAATTTAGTTGGAAATCCTTATGGAACTTCTATAGACTGGGATGATAACCTGGGTATTACCAAAGCTAATCTTGATGGAAGTATTTACGTTTGGTCAGACAGTGCAAATGCCGGGGCTGGAGATTACCTAACCTGGAACGGTGTCACCGGTTCTTTAAATAGTGGAATTCTTACACCTTGGCAGGGATTTTGGATAAAGGCAAATGCAGCTTCCCCGTCAATTATTTTTACCGAAAAGGCAAGATCGTCAGGTGGTATATATCTAAAACAAAACACCGTTAAAGAATTACGATTTACAATTAGTGATGGACGTAAACGGAATGAAGCGATTGTAATGTTCTCAGAAAAAGCGTCGGTTGAAAAAGACCAACTGGATGCATATGAGCTTCGATCTCTGAATGAAGACTACTTATCCCTGTTTACCCATTCTACCGGTGGTACACTTCTCGATATTAACGCATTGCCAATGGAGTTGGATCAACCGGTTTCTATTGGACTTGATCTCGATGGTACGAATCTAAAAGAAACACTTGAGCTCTCCTGGAACCGCAAGGCACTGCCGGACCATTGGCAATTTCTACTGAAGGACCATGAAACCGGGCAAGAGATTGATTTGAGGGAGGGATCAGTCTTAAGCATTTCAAGTTCATCAAAACAAAAAGCTTCAGATAGCGGAAGTAAATTGTCCTCACAAGCCGAATCTGAGCTGTCTACTCCTGCCCACGAGCTAATGGCCCCGAAAGTCCTAAAAGCAAACAGTACTTCAGAACCCCGGTTTACCTTAACGATCATTTCCAGTCAGGCTGCAAATAACGAGCGGCTGGTATATATTCCTGATGTTGTAGAGCTCAGCCAAAACTATCCAAATCCCTTCAATCCCACCACCACCATTGATTACGGAGTGCCGGAAGCCGGAGAAGTAACTCTTGACGTCTTTAATATGCTGGGGCAAAAAGTGGCTACACTGCTCAATGGAGAGAAAAAATCAGCCGGAAGATTTTCGGTACAATTTGATGCCGGGCGACTGGCCTCCGGTCTGTACTTATACCGTTTAAAAGCTGGTAGTACTGTTATCACCAAAAAATTAACGCTTATTAAGTAATGCTCAATTTTAAGTGCTAAATGTTAAATGGGATTCTAAGCCCATTTAACATTTAGCATTCAACATTTAAAATTTTACCCTATGAAAACAACGCTCATACTACTACTCACCATCTTGGTTCTTCTAATAGTCACAACCGTAGCGCTTGCCCAGCCGCAGGGACTGCCCGGAGCTCCCGATCAGGCCCCGATTAATGGCGGGCTTGGGTTGCTGGCTGCTGCCGGTGGTGCCTATGCCTGGAAGAAGCTGAAAAAGAAAAACAGTGCCTAAATTTTTATCTATGCTTTTTTGAATCATTGTTGGTATTAAAAAATTCTGATTCTACCCCGTCTGAGTACGATTTTTCCTAAGTTTTTGCTTTATTAAGTCTACGGGTTCACAAATTAG
>JAVLBT010000088.1:0-12136 GCA_031580945.1 Gracilimonas sp. | reverse complement strand
GGGAAAAGAGGATTATAAAGGATGCTTTCATTTTATTGTTATATAGTTTTGCGAGGAATGTAGGTATGTAAAAAGAAGGTAGGGAATGAATATTGAATATTGAACAGAAGAATAACGAAGGTTGAAGTTGTTTCGACCCGAAAGTCATTCCTCCGAACCTGTCCCCACAAGCCTGTCGGTGAGGCGGGAATTTAAATGCTATATTTAGACTGGATTGCTGACTGTCCTCCCTGAAAAATTAGTGAACTAATTTTTCGGTCCCTCCGGAGGGACACAGGTTCTTTGTTTTGGCAAGATGTTGATCATCAAACAAGATTGTAATTCTTAGCAAGAATTTATCTCTCTTTGGAGAGAGACCGAATTTGGCTTAGCCACAATTCAGAGAGAGGACAGTGCGTGCCAATAACCTACAGTTAAAACTTTGCAAGAAATGATTGCCTTTCCTAAATCCTCTCAGCCACCGCCCGAATTACCATCGCTTTACCCACGTGAAATTTTCCCTCGCTGAGATCAATTTCCATTTCCTCCATCCACACAACTTTGGTGCCGGAAAGTAGCCCTCGCAATTTATCTTCCGTATATAAAACACGTTCATCCTTTGGCCCACCTGAGTCCCTTCCAAGCTGTTTGACTGAATACACTTCCACGATCACTTTGCCACCGGGCTTCAAGCTTTGAATTACATTCTTATACACTCTTTTAATAATGGAACGTGGTAAATGTACATATATGAAGGCGGTTGCATCGTACAGCTCATTTCCAAAATCATATTTAGCCAGATCACTAATTTCATATTTGATCTCAACTTCCTTCTCGGATGCCAGCTTTAAGGCTTTCTTCTTTGCATATTGACTATAATCAATGGCAGTTACATCCCAGCCCTTTTGAGCAGCATACACTGCATTCCGTCCTTCCCCATCTGCAGGCAGGATGATCTTACCTGTTTCAATCAGATCCAATTGCTCGGCAAAAAATCGGTTGGGTTCGGTTCCATATATGTATTCAGATTCCGAATAACGTTCATTCCAAAAATCTTTCATTATTGTTTTTGATGGGTTCAAGATGTAGTATTTTCTTCCAGCTCATAAACAATGGGGAACTTGCGAGCGTGTCATGATACTCGCAACGTTCGGTAAACCAAGAAAACAGTCAAACAGCGTAACGCTCAAAAGACCCGTCTTTAATCGGGCAGCTTTGAGTTTACTTTTAGATCGCAAAAACGAGCAATTATAAACGAAAATACACAAAACCATACATGTTTTTTCAGCAAATATTTGAAGAAAAACTTGCACAGTACGCCTATTTGATCGGTTGTCAGGCCACCGGAGAAGCAATTATCGTTGATCCTATGCGGGATATTAACCGTTATATCAAAATTGCAGAAAAAAATAACCTTGAAATTGTTGCAGCTACGGAAACTCATATCCATGCCGATTATCTATCCGGCTTGCGGGAATTTGCAGAAGTAGGGGTAAAGGTGATGGTTTCAGATGAAGGCGATGGAGATTGGAAATATGATTGGGTGATTGGGAGTCATTATGAGCATCAGCTGTTGACTGATGGAGATAACTTTGCGATCGGAAATATTAAATTCACCGTAAAATACACACCGGGACATACCCCCGAGCATCTCAGTTTTTTGGTGGCTGATGGGGCTGCTACAAACGAACCGATGGGAATATTATCAGGAGATTTCGTTTTTGTAGGCGATGTGGGCCGGCCCGACCTGCTGGAAACTGCAGCCGGTCAAAAAGGTGCAATGAAGCAATCAGCGAAAGTGATGTATGAGTCAATCCAGAAATTCAAAGAGATGCCCGAGTACTGGCAGGTTTGGCCGGGTCATGGTGCAGGAAGTGCCTGTGGTAAAGCACTGGGAGCGATTCCTGAATCTACGGTAGGATATGAGCAACGATTCAATAGTTCAATAAAGGCTGCAATCAATGAAGAAGAATTTGTAGAGTATATTTTAGACGGACAGCCTGAGCCGCCGCTATATTTCGCCCGAATGAAGAGAGACAACAAGAAAGGCCCCAGGCTATTAGGTGAAATTCCGAATCCGAAAAGAATGTCTGTAGAAGAAATGATCGGGAAAGTACGTATTACAGAAGGGGTAATCCTTGATACACGAGATCGTTATGCTTTTATGGATGGACATATTCAGGGATCTTTGCTTTCACCACTTGATAAAACTTTTAATACCACCGCTGGTTGTTATGTAAAAGAGGAGGAACAGATATTTTTGATCGCCAATGAGGAGAAGGTAGAAGAAGCCATAATAGATTTGATCCGGATTGGCTTGGATAATATTGAAGGTTATGCCACCCCCGCTCAGCTTGAAGAATTTGCAAAAAAAGGCGGAGAGCTTTTTGCCACAGAAACGATCGATTTTACCAAAACAGAAATATACCTGGAAGACAAAGAAGCCTATTTGCTGGATGTGCGCAAGAAAGCTGAGTTTACAGAAGGGCATATTCCCGGATCTCTGAATATTGCTCATACACGTTTGTTAGATCGTCTTGGGGATCTACCAAAAGACAAGCCGATCATGGTATCTTGCAGAACCGGACGCCGGTCTGCAGTAGCAGCTGCTATGTTAGAACGAAATGATTTTGCCGTTAAATATGTGGATGATCTGATTGAAGAATGGCTGGAGAAGAACATCGAACATTGAACTTAGAACACCCAAGGCAGAAATAAATCATTCTAAATTCAATGTTGGATGCTCATTGTTCGGTGTTCAAATCTGCGAAGCGGAAGCAATCAACAGTATGATCCATAACCAAACCACAAGCTTGCATATGGGCATACATGATGGTGCTTCCCGTAAATTTAAAACCGCGTTTTTTGAGGTCTTTTGCAAGGGCATCGGATTCTTTGGTCGTCGCTGGTACTTCCTTCATGCTTTTCCAGTGATTGATGATCGGCTCACCCCCAACAAACTGCCAGATGTATTCATCAAAAGTTCCATATTCTTTCTGAATGTCCAGGAATAACTGCGCATTAGTAACCGCAGATCTTACTTTTAGCTTGTTTCGAATTATACCTTCATCCTGCAGAAGTTCCTGAATTTTGTCTTCATTAAACAGTGCTACTTTTTCCGGATCAAATTGGGCAAATGCGTTACGATAACCTTCTCTTCGCTTTAGGATAGTAGACCAACTGAGGCCTGCCTGTGCCCCTTCCAGTATCAAAAACTCAAAATGGGTCCGATCATCATGTACGGGAACACCCCATTCTTCATCGTGGTATTTTATGTATTGAGGAAAAGTGTCTTCGGCCCAGTCACATCGGTTTTTCATAGTGTTTTATAAATTATTTCGGGTTCAGATTCAGAAAATACCCAATACTTTGTTAGTTTCTTAAACTCATCACACTCACTTACTCATTAATAAAATCATATTGTATGCATTGGAAAGAAACTGTCCAGGAACTTGCTAAAAGCAGTGGAATTAGCGAAAGTCTTTCAAAAAGAGTTATAAATCTAACAGAAATACTGGAAGAGCTTGCCATTGAACATCATGGGGAGGAGCTTATCAAACAATTAGGTCGTCTTCAGCGAGAGATGAGTGACTTGTCATTGACGGAAATAAAGAGTGTGCTTCAAATGTACACGACATTTTTTCACCTGGTTAATTCCATGGAGCAACATGAGATAAGCAGGGTAAATCGTAGTCGTGAATTTGAAGAAACCCCGGAATCTCCCCGTAAAGAAAGTATTGCAGAATCAGTTTACCGAATGAAGGAAGCCGGCTATAGTTATGAAGAGGCACTGGATGTTTTTAGACAAATGGATATTCAGCCAACCATAACAGCTCATCCTACCGAAGCCCGTAGAAGAAGCGTTCTGCTAAAACAGCAAGAACTGGCTGCGATGGTATCACGCCTTGGAGACCGTGATATAACACCTGACGAAAAGATCGACCTGCGCCGTGAAATTCTGAATCAGCTAAATTTATTGTTATTAACAGATGAAGTACGTGCAGAAAGGCTTTCAGTAGAGGATGAAGTAGAGAACGGCTTATTCTATTTTACCCATTCTATTTGGGATTCCATTCCGGTGCTTTACCGGGATATCCGACAGGCATTTGATACCTACTACAACAAAAGGCCGGAAGTGCCCATTGTGTTGAAATACCGATCATGGATAGGAAGTGACCGCGATGGAAATCCAAATGTGACTTCAAACGTAACCTGGCAAACAGTTATTCAGCAGCGTAAAACGGTGCTGAGTATGTATCTGAAGGACCTGAATGAACTTCGCCGATACTTAAGTGTTTCAAAAAAACAAACAGCGGTTTCAGAAGAGCTTAAAAAGTCTCTGACTGAGGATGAGCAGTATTTCCCCATAGAAAATCGTATAAAGAGAAGATATAAACATGAATTGTACCGACGTAAAGTGGTACATATCATGGAAAAGATTAAGTTTTTGCGGGATGTGTTAGATGAAGATAAAAAAGAAATTCTGAAAGAATCTAAGAATTATACTGCTGTAGAATTTATCGATGACCTGGAATTAATACGAAATAGTTTAGTAGAAAACGGGCTTCCAGGCCTGGCTGAGCAAGGCAAGCTGCAGGATATGATCATTCGAGCTAAAACATTCGGATTTCATCTTAGCGGACTTGATATCCGGCAACACAGTGGATTACATGAAGAAACGGTTGAGGAACTCTTAACAAAAGCCAATGTACTGGATCATTACGGAGATCTAAGGGAAGATGAGAAAATTAGTGTGTTGGTAAGCGAACTTTCCAATCCAAGGCCATTGAGCCCGGTTCATAGTAAACGAACAGAAGTTTCGGAGAAAGTTATGACGGTATTTGAAGAGATCCGTGACATGCTGGAGCTCAACCCGGATATTTTTGGTAGTTATATCATTAGTATGACGCACGGGATCAGTGATATGCTGGAAGTGATGCTGATTGCAAAAGAAGTAGGCCTCTGGAGTTTCGAAAATGGTAAAGTAGATAGTAAACTGGATGTAGTTCCACTTTTTGAAACTATTGAAGATCTTGAGAACAGTGCCGAGCTCATGGGGCAGATGTATGAACATGATCTATATTCCAACCACTTAAAATCAAGAAACGGTTTCCAGGAAATAATGCTGGGGTATTCTGATTCAAACAAAGATGGCGGATACTGGATGGCAAACTGGGCACTCAATAAAGCACAATATGAGTTAGGTACTGTTTGCCGTAAACACAACGTGGATTTTCGACTGTTTCATGGTCGAGGAGGTACCGTTGGACGCGGTGGAGGTCAGTCTAACCAAGCAATTGTGGCCATGCCTGCCGTTGCAAATAATGGAAGAATTCGATTTACCGAACAGGGAGAAGTCATTTCTTTCCGATACATGTTGTCTTCTATAACTCACCGACATTTAGAGCAGATCGTAAATGCAGTGGCTCGAGTCACAATGGCTCAGTATTCAGAGTCACCGGGATATTTATCTGGTAAGGATGAAGAACGCGAGATCATAGAACAACTGGCCGAAACCTCAATGGATGCTTACAGAGATCTGATCGACGACGCGGACTTCTGGGACTGGTACGCAGGTATAACACCAATAGAACATATTGGTAAATTGCCGATTGCTTCAAGGCCGGTTTCCCGCGGATCTTCAGACGATATGAGGTTTGATACGCTAAGAGCTATTCCGTGGGTATTTGCATGGACTCAGGTTCGTTATAATGCACCCGGGTGGTACGGTTTTGCAAAAGGCTTGGATAAGGTAAAAGAAGACCACAAAGAAGCACTGGAAGTACTGAAAAAATGGAATAAGGAGTGGACATTTTTCAGGACAGTTTTAAATAACTCGCAGCGAGAAATGGCTCGAACTCATCTTCCTACTTCAGAATTATATAATAGTGATGGACAAGCATTTCATGAGAAATTGATTCAACAATTCAAAAATACCGAATCATGGGTCACTTCCATTACCGGATATGAGGGTATTTTAGATCACAATAAAGTAATACAAAATTCGATATCCTTTAGAAACCCATTCACCTATCCGCTAAATTTTATACAGGCTGAACTATTACAGCGTTGGAAAAAAGCAGATACGGCAAAAGAAAAAGAGGAACTAACGGAAGTGTTATTCCTAAACATTAACGGTATTGCAGCAGCCATGCAGAGTACAGGTTGATCATTCATTTGGATGTTTATTAATGATGACCAGCACTGTTTTTTAAAATGAAACGTAGTATTTTAAAACATGATGAAAGAAACTATTTCAAAAACCAACATGACCATAGAAACAGTTGAACAAAGTCGTATAAATGAAGTAGACTTTGATAACTTGTTATTTGGGCGAAAGTTTTCGGACCACATGTTTGAAATGCAAAATGTGGATGGAAAATGGGGTGAGCCTCTTATTAAACCATATGGTGCTTTTGAAGTAACTCCGGCCATGAATGTTTTTCATTACGGGCAGGCGGTATTCGAAGGTATGAAAGCCTATTATGCCGACGAAAACACGGTGCATATCTTTCGGCCAAAAACGCATCATGAGCGATTTAACAATTCATGCCGGCGCATGTGCATCCCGGAAACTGACTATGAGCAGTTTATAGAAGCTTTGGAAAACCTGATCAGGCTGGACCATGAGTGGATTCCAAAAGAATCAGGAAAAGCTTTATACATACGCCCATTTATTTTTGCATCAGATGATCTGTTAGCAGCCCGTTCCTCCGATAAATTTACGTATCAGATCATCACATCACCCGTTGGAGCTTATTACGAGGAAGGATTTAATCCGGTTTCCCTCACCACTATGGATGAGTTTGTAAGGGCCGTAAAAGGTGGAACCGGGGAAGCCAAAGCAGCCGGAAATTATGCCGGAAGTTTTCTCCCCGCAAAAAAAGCTAAAGCCGATGGCTATACGCAGGTGCTGTGGTTAGATGCTAAAGAACACAAATATGTGGAAGAAGTCGGAACTATGAATATCCACTTCTTGATCGATGACACACTGGTAACTCCCTCTTTAACCGGGTCCATTCTTCCAGGTGTTACCCGTCGGTCCGTAATTACACTTGCCAAAGAATGGGGCTTGAATGTAGAAGAACGACGGATCACCATCGATGAAGTTTTTGACGCCCATGAAAGTGGGGACCTTAAAGAAGTATTTGGTTCAGGAACCGCTGCTGTGGTTTCCCCGGTTGGATTGATCGACCATAAAGGACAGCGCATTGAACTTGACAAGGAAAAGCCTGGTGAATTTGCACAAAAATGTTTTGATGCTATCACCGATATCCAATATGGGCGGGCCGAAGACAAATTTGGCTGGGTGCACAAGGTGAGCATCTAAGATGAATATCGACTTACTAAAGATAGTCGCGGTCGGCTCTGGTGGTTTCATCGGGGCCGTTTTTCGTTATCTGATCTCTGTTTTTGCCCAATCCCAATTCCCCGATAGTAAATTTCCATATGGAACGGTTGCCGCAAATCTTATTGGTTGCTTGGTGATCGGTTTTCTGGCTGGTTTGTTTGAGCTCAAATCATGGGGAAATCCTGAATTCCGCCTCTTTATCTTTGTAGGAATTTTAGGTGGATTTACCACATTTTCAACCTTCTCCCACGAAACATTTCTTCTATTTGAAAATGGGAAATTATTGCTGAGTCTAACTAACCTTGGAGTTCAGGTGATTTTTGGTTTGGCATTTGTGTGGGTGGGGTATCAGCTGGTAAGGTTTTTTAGCTGATTAAATTGAGCATAAAATTTAGCTCCTGTCTGAAATCACTTTTTGAATCTTTTTTTTGAGTTCCGGTAGATCTCGTTTTGCTACGATCCAAATCATACTTAAAGTCACTCCAAAATACTCATGAATAATAACATCTCTCATACCAGCGATTTTTCGCCAAGGGATATTCTTATATTCAGTTCTAATTTCATCAGATATATGTTTGTCAGCTTCTCCAACTATTTCTAATCGGCGCAGAACAGCATCTTGTTTCTCCAAGTTATTATAGAAGTCGTTTTTAGATACACCATCTAAATATTCTTCAATCTGTTGAATGCTATCCAAGATATCATGCAGGTAAATATCTGGATTTCTTTTACTCATATAACCGGCACTTCTTCTCTTAGAATGGAGTCTTTAAGAGTAGGTTTTAGAGACTCATATTCAACAAGGTCGACTTTCATATTAAGTACGTCTTCTAACTCTTGCTGTATCCCTATAAAATCTAATAAGCTAATTTTTTTGTCGATTTTCACTAACAAATCCAAATCCTTGGCTCCTGCTTCACCACGGGCAGTAGAGCCAAAAATTCCCGCTTTTTTAATCTCATACTTATTTAATACAGGTCGAATTTTTTTCTTGATGTCATCTAAACTGGCCACGGAAGCAGGGATTTTTTCTTGATTGAGTGATAATATAAGAAAGGGATTGTGAAATAGAGAAGAAAAGAGTGTAAAAGACCTTCATCTTCGGGTAATAAAGCTGTTATATAATAAGTTGAAGCCAAAAAGCTATTAAAATCAATATCCCCGCATCCGATCCACTTCATATAACAAATCCATTCCGGACATCGCCCGTTTATAATTTTCTACTAAAACTTCTGCAGCTTGCGATGCAGGTGTTATAGCTGCAATATGCGGTGTGATCATGATCTGCTTTCGATTCCAGAATGAATGGTTTTTGGGAAGTGGCTCCTCCTCAAATACATCCAGACAGGCACCCTCAAGGTAGCCCATATCAAAGGCATAGATCAGGTCTTCCTCAACCAAATGGTCGCCACGTCCTACATTGATCAGGTAACCGGGCTGTTTCAGTTTTTTAAAGAGATCAAGATCCAGGATTCCATTGGTTTCATCGGTAAGAGGGAGGAGATTTACAAGGATCTTGGTTTCAGAAAGAAATTCATTGAGCTGATCTTTTGTATAAGATTTTACGCCGTCAATATCCTTTATTGAACGGCTCCAGCCAGAAACCGTATATCCATGTTGCACCAACAATGTTGCAACATTTATACCCATCTCGCCTAAACCCATAATACCAACAGGCGCGTATTTTTTTGGAACAGAGCTTTTCTGCTCCCAGATGCCTTTCTTTTTATGCTCGAAATACTCATAAATATGTAAACGATAATTCACGATGGCATTAAGTACATATTCGCCCATTTGCTCTTGCAGGGAATCGGTGATGAGGCGGCAAATTGGGATGTCCGCGGCAAGACTTTCATCATCCAGCAAATGATTGACGCCGGCTCCCAAGGAAGAGACTGCACGTAAATTCGGGTAATTCCCCAGTACCTTTTCGGGATGATTCCAGCATACAGCAAAAGTAACGCGTTCCTTTTTATCAACACGAGGCCATATTTCCACATCGAGATTAGGATCTATCTCGAGCAGGGCTTTTTCCAGCGAGCTGAAATCACGGTTCTTAGCGATTAGTAAAAGAGACATAAATTTGTTTGATTGATTTGAGTTCTTAAGATAAGAATTAGATTCAGCTTCTGATACTTGATCTCTTTTAACTTTCTGTAATTAAAACCCTCTTCATTTTTGCTTGACCATTGATCTCCATTCAAAGGGAGACTTCTCCGAAGTTAATTTCCAGAAATGAAATAAGCTGACAACTACCTCCCTTCAAAAAAATCTCGCGCTATCTCCACAAACTCACTCATCATCATGGCGGTGGCGCCCCAGAGTGGAACGTGATAAATATCCCAATAAGGCACGTGGTAGGGTGTCTGCCGTAGTTGCCACTCTTCCGAAACTAAAAGGTGATCATCTACAAAATCTTTTAGCGGTACCGTGATGATCTCATCCACTTCATTGGGGTTTTTAGTGAAATCCTGTTCTTTTGTAATTAATCCAACTACGGGAGCAACCATATTATCAGAATGCCCAACATAAAGCGGAGTCATTCTACCTAAGATCTGAACATTTTCAGGATATAAGCCGATCTCTTCCTGTGCTTCACGTAGGGCCGTTTCCTCTATGGTTTCGTCTCCCTCTTTACCTCCACCCGGAAAGCTTAATTGCCCGCCATGATTAATAGATTTGGTTCGCAGGGTGAATAAAATTTCTAATTCTTCATTCCATGCAATTACGGGAACCAACACACTGCTATTCCGAAAGTCATCATTAGCCGGTTCGTATTTTCGGCGGTTCATGCCATTTTTGGGAAAAGGGGCCATTTTATTCTGTGCATCTCTGCCCGGCAACTTCTGATGAAGTTTTCTTTCTAAATATTTTTGAAAAGTGTTCATTTGATGAATTTGTTTCGGCTAACATAAAACCATGGGAAGCCATTTCAAAACGTTTTCAAAGCTCGGTAACTGTCCTTACTTTCAGGTTCCTAAATTTCACCCAAAAGTTTAATACTTCCACGAATCCCTGATCGATATTCAATACAGTAGGGTTCGCAATAAGGACGTCTATGAAAAAATATAATGTATATGGTATCGGAAATGCGTTGGTAGATCTCGAATTCAAGGTCAACCCTGAATTTTTAGTAGAACATGAGGTCAAAAAAGGATTGATGACGCTGGTAGATGAAGATACGCAACACCGACTTATTTCAGCAATTAACCACAACGATGCAAAGAAAAAGTCGGGCGGATCTGCGGCTAATACGGTGATCGCAGTTTCACAATTTGGAGGTAAAGCATTTTACTCATGCAAGGTAGCTGACGATGAATTTGGTGATTTTTATCTAAAGGATATGGAGGACGCTGGTATTCCAACCAATTTCGACCGTCAGGAACGGGAGGAAGGCATAACCGGTAAGTGTTTGGTTATGATAACAGAAGATGCTGACCGTACAATGAATACCTATCTTGGGATTTCGTCCGGACTATCCAAAAATGAGGTGGATGAAAGAGCGATCAAAGATGCGGAATACGTTTATTTAGAAGGATATCTGGTTGCCGCAGACGGAGGACTGGAGGCTCTTACCCATAGTAAAAAGATCGCTGAGGATAATAATGTTAAAACAGCCATTACCTTATCCGACCCTTCTATCGTGGAAGCGTTCAAAGATCGATTCCGACAAGTGATAGGTGCATCCGTAGATCTCCTTTTTTGTAACGAGCAGGAGGCAAAGACCTTTACAGGGAAAGACGATCTGATGGAGGCCCGGGAAGAATTAAAACAAGAAGCGAGGCGGTTTGTGATCACGCAGGGAAAAAATGGCGCAATGATTTACGATGGAGATACTTTCATCGATATTGAACCCTATGAGGTGAAAGCAGTGGATACCAATGGTGCCGGAGATATGTTCGCAGGTGCATTTTTATATGGGATCACTAATGGACTTGGATTTGCAAATTCCGGGAAGCTCGCCAGTTTAGCAGGTTCTAAGATCGTGTCGCAGTACGGTCCAAGGCTGAAATGGCACGAAGCACAGGAAATCTTACACCAATTGAAATAAATTTATATGACAGGTATTGAAATTTTAGGATGGGCTGGATTTGGAATTTTGGTAGCAGCCTGGATTCCCCAAACCATGGACACGATCAAAGCAGGAAATACGCAAATGAACCTTGCTTTTATCATCATGTACTTTTCTTCCAGTTTAATGCTTACCATTTATTCGATAGTAACCGGAGACCCCGTTTTTACAGCCCTTAATGCACTATTAACTCTTGGAAGCGGCATTAATCTATTTTATAAATTTTTTCCAAGGACCCAGCCATGACTCTTACAAAACTTGTTATTGCATCCCGAAATCCTCATAAAATTGAGGAAATGCAGCAAATTTTACAGCCCCTTGGAATTGAAGTATTATCCACGCAAGATTATCCGGATCTTAAAGAAGTAGTAGAAGATCAGGAGACATTACAGGGAAATGCCTTAAAAAAAGCACGTTACGTGGCTAAAGAAACGGGACTTCCGGCGCTATCAGATGATACCGGGCTGGAAGTAAAAGCACTGAACGGAGCTCCTGGAGTGTACTCGGCCCGTTATGCCGGTGAGCAAGCAAGCTATCAGGATAATGTAGAGAAGTTGCTCAAAGCATTAAATGATACATCAGAGCGAAGTGCACAATTCAGGACGGTAGTTGCATTGGTAAGCACGAAAAAGGAGTTTACTTTTGAAGGGATTTGCAAAGGTGAAATCCTAACCGAACAAAAAGGAAATAAGGGTTTTGGTTACGATCCCGTTTTCCGCCCGGATGGGTACAAA
>JAVLBT010000087.1:0-12159 GCA_031580945.1 Gracilimonas sp. | reverse complement strand
CCTGATGAAGGGCATGAGATCACAACGGTTGATCGTGCTATACAAATAGCAGAATCATACAATTTAGATCTGGTTGAAGTTGCACCCAAGGCAAATCCACCAGTCTGCAAAGTGATTGATTTTGGGAAGTATATGTACGAAAAGAAGAAAAAAGAAAAAGAAGCGAAGAAGAAACAACATACGGTTTCAGTTAAAGAATTACGCTTCCGCCCAAATACAGATGATCATGATCTTGAATTCAAAACACGTCATGCTCGTGAATTTTTAGAAGGCGGTGACAAAGTAAAAGCTACAGTCCAATTTCGAGGCCGAGATATGTTATACACGGAGAAAGGGGAATTATTGCTTTTACAACTTGCCAAAGATCTTTCTGACGTGGGCAAAATTGAGTCTAAGCCAAATATGGAAGGCCGTAGAATGATTATGATGTTAACTCCTTCCAAAAGTTAATTCTGCGTTGCACAGGGATAATATTCTCCTTATTTTATAAGTCTTTAAATTTTCACAAAAGTTGGTGGATTTCCATGCCAAAAATGAAAAGTAACAGTGGTGCTAAAAAGCGGTTTAAAGTTACCGGTTCCGGTAAAATTAAGCGTAAAAAAGCTTACAAGCGTCACATTTTGACCAAGAAAAGTAGTAAAAGAAAAAGGGAGCTTGGAAAAGATACATTGGTAGATAAAACCAATGAGAAGTCTATAAAAAGGCAAATCCCTTATAAATTTTAATTTTTAAACTCACGACAAAATGCCACGTTCATTAAATTTGGTGGCTTCCCGTCGCCGTCGCAAAAAGATCATTGATCAGGCGAAAGGTTACTGGGGCAAGCGTAAAAACGTTTATACGATATCTAAAAATGCGGTTGAAAAAGGTCTATTGTACCAATACCGTGACCGAAAGAATCGTAAACGTAATTTCCGTCGTCTATGGATTACCCGCATCAATGCGGCTGCACGTTTAAATGATACTACCTATTCTAAGCTCATCCACGGGATGAAGCAAAAGGATATTCAGATCAACCGTAAGGTACTTGCAGATTTAGCCGTACATGATGCAGACACGTTTGCTACTATTGTTAAGGAAGCCACTGCTTAATTGCATATTATTTGATTTAAACCGGTAGATCTTTTTCACAAGGTTTACCGGTTTTTTTATTTTTAGGAATTGTGTTTTGATACTCAAGGCTAAACTCTTAATGGCTTCCAACGCATTGCGCAGGACCCAAATACAAGTAATGAACCTAATAACTTCTCGTTCCTTTGCTCTATGTTGGAACGTACATACATTCAAAAAATTAGACGAAGCATCACATGCTTGATGACATTAAACATTTACAACAAGAAGTTCAGCAATTCGAGATAACCGATCAGGAACAGCTTGAAGAATTCCGTCTGGAGTTCCTTTCCCGAAATGGAAAAGTACAATCCATGTTCAAAAATATGGGCAAGGTCCCTAAAGAAGACCGAGCGGAAGTAGGTAAAGCTATGAATCAAGTGAAGGTATTGGCTGAATCAAAATTTGAAGAAGCTAAGCTGGATCTGGAAAAGAATAAAACAACAGTAGTTAGTGCTAAAGATGATATTACCCTTCCCCCTCCCGCCTGGCCTTTAGGCTCACTACACCCACTCACTAAAACCCTGGAAGAAATGAAATCTATTTTCTACCGCCTTGGTTTTACTATTGCTGACGGGCCTGAGATCGAAGATGATTTTCATAACTTCACAGCACTTAACTTTCCGCCAAATCATCCGGCTCGTGATGAACAAGATACTTTCTTTGTTCGGAAAAATGAGGATCCAAATATTCAGGATTTGGTGCTTCGAACGCATACCTCCCCCGTTCAAATTCGGCTTATGGAGCATACAAAACCACCGATACGTGCCATTATGCCTGGGCGCGTATACCGAAATGAAGCGGTTTCGCCAAAATCTTACTTCCTTTTTCACCAGGTTGAAGCGCTCTATGTTGATGAAAACGTAAGTGTAGCAGACCTCAAAGAAACCCTGATCACATTTGCAAAATTGATGTTTGGTACTGATGTAAAATATCGCCTTCGACCTGGATTTTTCCCTTTTACCGAACCAAGCCTGGAAATGGATATTTGGTGGGGATCCGCAAAAGACGGGAAGTGGCTGGAAATTTTAGGTTCCGGAATGGTCGATCCAAATGTTTTCAAACACGCCGGAGTTGATCCTGAAAAATATACAGGTTTTGCTTGGGGCATGGGGGTAGAACGCATCGCCATCCTGCGCCACGGTATTGATGACATCCGTACCTTTTACGAAAATGATGTACGCTTCCTCGAACAATTCAATTGATCACAGATTGACTTATCTTTACTGAATGGCAATCCAAACACAACATACCAAAGAACAAATCCTGAAGCTCCTGGAAGATAATCTAGGAAAAAAGGTTGATGTACTGACCAACAAATCGGTGAGTAATCGATTTAGAAAAGTAATGGAAAAAGATATTCAGTATGTCAAACTACACTCTTGAATTGCTTCAGCATATTAAGGAAACGGTCGATTTTCTGTATGAAAATTACTCATCGCTCACTATGAAAGAATTTGCAGGAAGTTTCGAAAAACGAAAAACTACAGAGCGTTGCCTCGAAATTATTGGTGAAGCGACCAAAAAACTCCTCAAAGAATTCAGGGATAAACACCCGGATATTGAATGGCGAAATATGGCCGGAATGAGAGATATTCTTATTAATGACTACAGTAATATTGATTATGAGATAATCTGGACAGTTCTCAATACCAAAATCCCCGAAATCAAACCCAAAATTGACGAATTAATTAAGAACTTTTCTTAATACTATCATAAATGAAAGTATCCTACAATTGGCTTAAAGAATTTATTGACCTTCCGCTCTCACCGGAAGAAACAGTAGAAAAATTAACCCTCATTGGTCTTGAAGTTGAAGAACTTGAAGAACACGGCAGCTCGCTTGATGGTGTGATCGTTGGGGAAGTGCTTGCTGTTCGCGAACACCCCAATGCCGACCGACTACAGGTTTGTGATGTTGATCTTGGTGATTCCAAAACACAGATCGTATGTGGAGCAAAAAATGTAGCTGCTGGCCAAAAAGTACCTGTTGCAACGGTTGGTTCTGTACTTCCTGTAAAATTAGATGATGGATCAAATCTGAAGATCAAGAAAGCCAAGTTACGCGGAGAAGTTTCTGAAGGAATGATTTGTGCTGAAGATGAACTTGGATTGGGAAACGACCACTCTGGTATCATGGTGCTTGACGGAGATCCTAAAGCTGGAACCCCCATCTCAGAAATATTTGACCTGTATCAGGATAGCATTATTGATATTGCCATCACTCCCAATCGGCCGGATGCTACTTGTCATTTGGGTGTTGCGCGGGACCTTGCTGCAGCACTTAATTTGGAGCTTAATAAGCCTGAGATACCATCAGGAAAAAAAGCTCAGAAATCAGATGATATTAGCATAAAGATTGAGAATGCCCAAAAATGCCACCGTTATGTAGGAAAGATGGTGAAAGGTGTGGAGATCAAAGATTCGCCCCGCTGGCTACAAAATAAACTGAAAGCCATCGGTGTACGTCCTGTTAGTAATGTGGTGGACGTAACCAATTACGTGATGTTCGAATTAGGTCAACCGCTGCATGCATTTGATTATGCTACTATCCGTGGAAAGGAAATTGTAGTACGGGATTACGACAAAGAAATTGAATTTGAAACACTGGATCATGTGAAGCGAAAATGTTCTCCCGGCACCCTTTTTATTTGTGATGGAGAAGGTCCGGTTGCTATTGCCGGCGTGATGGGCGGCGTAGATTCTGAAGTAAGCCATCAAACTACCGATATCCTTATTGAAAGTGCCTACTTCGATCCCGGCTCGATCCGTAAAACCGCGAAAGAACAAACACTGCAAACCGATTCTTCCTATCGCTTTGAGCGGGGAATTGACCCCAATATTCAGGCTTTAGCAGCGGAAAGAGCTGCACAATTGATTGTTAAAGTAGCCGGGGGAAGCATCGCTGATGAAACCATTGATGTGCATCCCACCAAAACAGAAACGCACCAGCTCACACTTCGTAAAAGTTATGTAAATCGCCTGTTGGGAACCGATTTCGAGGTCAATACCATTGCCAATATTTTAGATGGCCTGGAGCTTAATGAAATTTCCAAAGATGAGGACTCTATTACCTACGAGATCCCAACCTTCCGTCCCGACCTTGAACGTGAAGTAGATCTGATTGAAGAGGTCGGGCGATTATTTGATTACAACAAAATCCCCTCTCCCAACCATGGAATTTTTGTTTCCTCAGAACCAATCAATGAATGGGAAAATTTAAACCAAAAGATCAGGGAAACAGCTCAGCAACTTGGGCTTCGGGAAATCTACTCGAACTCTTTGATATCGGAAAAAGATGCTACTCTGTATGGAGATCCTGATGAATTGATAGCGGCACTAAATCCACTGAACAAAGACAACAGCACCCTGCGCCCTTCCCTTCTTCATGGATTTATGAAATCTGCCTCATACAACTTCAATAGAAATGCAACCGGTGTTCGATTTTTTGAGCTTGGTCATGTATTCAACAAAGACGAAAAAGGCACTTATTACGAAGGTTTTAAAGAAGAAGTACATGTGCTGTTTGGCCTTGCCGGACTAAAGCACAAAGACAGCTGGGCTAAAGAAGCAGAACCGTATACCGTGTTTGACCTGAAATCAGTGGTGAATGCATTCCTTATCAAAATTGGGCTATCCGATCACATCAGCTCCAAAGCCGCCGATGAAAATACACTGGAATATTACTGGGGTGACGTAATGATTGGGTCGCTCTTCCTTCCTTCAGAAGATCTTAAAAAGGCTTATGATTTTGAACAAGATACATTTGTCGCAGAATTATCCGTTTCAGCTATTGCTGAGGCTTTGAAAGTCATTCCTGGAAATTCATTCCAGTCCGTGCCCAAATTTCCTGCTTTTGAATTTGATTTTGCCGTTATTATACCACAGCAAGTTACGGCCGGAGAGCTCATGGAAGCCATTAAAGATAAAGCCGGTCACCAACTCCAAGACATTGATATATTTGATGTTTTTGAGGGTGAATCCATTGGTGATGGAAACAAAAGCCTGGCCTTTAGGCTTCATTTTCTTGACCGTAACAAAACCTTGAATATCAAACAAGTAGAACCTATTATTAAGCGTATTGTAAAATCTCTCGAAAAACAATTTTCTGCTGAGTTGAGAGGGTAAATAATCCCGAAAGCGTATGAATAAACTTGCACAACAGACTGATAAATTCAGACGGTTGCTAGATGAAGTTGGCACTGAAGTTGAGGATTTAAAACAACAGATCAAGGATCTTAAAAAAGATAACGCCAGGCTTAAAGCTAAGCTTGAAGAGGAGCATGAAAAACAAACAGATATCTTTTCTGCTATAAGTGAAAGCGAAAAACTGGCACTTCGTCAACATGTACAAGGCCTTATCCAGAAAATTGACCATCATTTGGGAGTGGACCAATGAAATCCATAAAAGTTAGCATTCTCGGTAAACAATATCCGCTCAAGGTTGAAGACCATGAAGAAGAGGCTATGTTGCGAATCTGTAAATTCGTGGATGAGCGGTTTAAAACCTATCGACAGCAACTGGTAAAACAACCGGAATCTACCGTAATGGTATTAGCTGCATTGAGTATTGCCGAAGAGCTTTTTGAAGCCCGTAATGCAAAGAGTGAACTCGAGAACAGTGAAGAAGTTCTTATGGAACGGGTGAACCACAGCCTTGAACGCCTGCTTACCGAAATCAAAGAATAGCTAACCAAACCACAGGAGTATATTTTGGCTGATACTATCAGCATTTTTTTTGTAGGAGATATCGTCGGCGATCCCGGCATCGAAATGGTTAATACCTTTCTCCCCAGCCTCATTAAGAAGTACGATGCCGATTTTGTAATTGCTAATGCCGAAAATTCTCATGAAGGTTTTGGCACGAATCGACACATTATCAAGAATTTATTAGAACTTGGAGTAAGCGTGGTAACCGGTGGTGATCACTCTTTCGATAAATGGAAAGTGTTTGATTATATGCGCGAACACGACCATATTCTCCGCCCTCTCAACTATCCCAAAGGGAATTCAGGCTTGGGATTTAGCATTTTTCCGGTTCCCAATAAAGAACATTTGAAAGTTGGCGTTCTGAATTTGCAAGGCAGAACATTTATGCGTGCTATCGATGATCCTTTTTCAGCCGCTGAATGGGCTTTGGAAAAAATCCGGGAAGAGACAAACATCATTTTTGTTGATTTCCACGCCGAAGCGCCGCTGAAAAACAGTCTATGGGCTGGCATATTGATGGAAAAGCATCTGTTATGGTAGGAACTCATACCCATGTACAAACTAACGATGCCCGCATTTTACCTCAAGGCACAGGATACCTAACCGATGCAGGAATGACTGGTTCATTTAATTCTGTCATCGGTATGGAAAAAAAAGTTGCCATTAAGAGGCTGATGACCGGTGTTCATCAAAAATATCAGGCAGCCTCCGGCGACAATCAACTTTGTGGTGCATATGCAAAAGTTGATCCTAAGACCGGTAAATGTGTACATATTGAACCCGTCACATATCCGGGCCTTGAACATTCTCAAAATTAGGCATGGAAAGTAAAGAGATCGTTTTACAGGCTGAAGATCTTAGGAAAAGCTTTCCAGCGGGTCCCGGAAAAGATGAATTACATGTTTTACAGGGCCTGAATCTTACCATTAGCAAAGGTAGTATTACTTCCATTATAGGGTCAAGTGGAAGTGGTAAAAGCACACTCTTACATATTCTTGGAGGTTTGGATACTGCGGATCGTGGAGCTGTTTATTGGGGAGGAAAGAATATTACAGAGTATAAAAGCGATGATCTTGCCGAATTCAGAAATAAATATATTGGGTTCGTATTTCAATTTCATCATTTACTGCCTGAATTCACTGCACTTGAAAATATAGCCATGCCCGCTTTGATAGCTGGAACTAATCACAAAAAAGCATATAGTCGCGCAGAAGACCTACTGGAACTATTTGGAATTAAGGGTAGAAAAGGCCACCGCCCCACTGAATTATCCGGAGGAGAGCAACAACGGGTTTCGATGGCTCGGGCATTGATGAATAACCCACAAATTATTCTTGCCGATGAACCCACTGGAAACCTTGATCAGGATAATACAAACATCATTCTCGATCAACTTTTTGAACTTCGTGAAGCTGTTGGAGTCTCTGTACTTCTCATTACTCATGAAAAAGAAATTGCTGAACGTTCTGACCGTATATTAAATCTTAAAAAAGGTGTACTTGAACCATTTTAACGTTTTGGTAAGTCCCAAAACAGTCCTATTTTTAGCATCTTAAAAATTCAAAAGAATATCATCAAAAATTATGTCGAAAAGACTTTCAAAAGAAGAATTAGAATCTGATCCGCTGATTGAAAATTTTAATCGGTTAAATGCATTTTATACAGAGAATAAATCAACAGTAATTGGAGTTTTAATAGCTTTAGTAGTTGTAATTGGGGGATTTTTTGGATGGAAGACTTATTCTGAAGCTCAAGAATCAGAAGCTCAGAATTATTTATCAGTAGCTGAATCTTACTATACCAACGGCGACTATGAAAATGCGCTCTATGGAGATGATACAGCCCTTACGTACGGTTTTGACCAAATTGCCGATGAATTTCCTTTAACAAAAGCTGGAAATATGGCTAATTACTATGCCGCTGTTTCAAGTTATGAGTTGGGAGATATTGAAACCGCTTTAATGTATATCGAGGAATTTGACATACCCGAGGGAATTCTGGGTGTTGGGCCAAAAACTCTTCACGGCAAACTATTATTGGCAAATGGAAGTTATGAAGTAGCTGCACAAAAGTTTATTGAAGCTGCAAACTGGTCAGAAAATGATGTAACTACCCCTTCTAATCTATACGAAGCTTCACAGGCCTATTATAAGGCAGGAAATTATGATGAAGCCACTGCTTTGGTTGATCAAATTATCGATGAATATCCGGAAAGCAGTCAGTTTGTAAAAGCTCAGAAACTAAAGGGTATGTTGGCAGTAAAATAATTTTTCTTTCAACTATTTTCTTATTTCAAGACCTCGTTTGAGGTCTTTTTTTTGCTTTGTGAACAATCTAACAATTAAAGGCCATGACTTATATGGAATTTAAATAACTATGTAGGTCTTTATCAGTCTCTATGTTCAGCTTCTTTCTCAGCCTTGAACGGCTTATGTAAACACTTGAGGGCTTTATGTTTAACAAGTCTGAAATTTCTTTGGAATCAAATCCTATTCGGATATAAGCACATAAACGAAGGTCATAACGTGTTAGGTCAGGAAATTCTTCCCTTAGCTTATCAAAGAAATCCTGATGTAACTCGTCGATTTGAATCTCAAAGGTATTATCGCCTGAACCAATGTTGGTTTCAACGATCTGTTTTATACCCGCCATGTTTCTTTTTAGTGAAGCTGGATTTTCTTCTATTTTGTTTAGTTTCGCTTTTAACTGCTTTAACACCTTGTTTTTTTCGTCACTTTCCTTTGCTTTTGCAGCAAGTTCAATTGTTTTGTTTTTAAGCTCTGCTTTTAAATTATCATTTTCAGCTTTAAGCTTTTGCTGCTCCACCCTTTTTAATTGTTGTTCAAAGCGAACATGTTGTTCTCTCATGGTTTTTTTCTGGTTTTTAAGTAAGTGCAATCGTTGTTTAGCTAACGAACGATCTAAGAGTAAGTACAGTAGGTAAATAAGGCCAGCAGTCAGCATTACATAAACAATCAACGCATACCAACTTAAATACCAAGGTGGTGCTACCCGGTAATTAAAACTTATTTCCTCTGTGATATTTCCTTCCACCATTGCCCTTGCTCTAATTGTATGGGTACCATATGAAATGCCAACAATATCGAAATTATTTTGAGACTTCCAGTCTGACCATTCCTCAGTTGTTTCTGTCCAAAATTGATATAAGACATTTTCTTCATTCGGCACAATAACTTCTATATGTAAATTATTTAGCCGATGAGATACCTCTGCGCCATTATAAACATCCTTGGTTACTTCATTATTAAATGAAGTTATACCCCTGAATACAATCTCATGTTTATTGGAGGTAACAGAATCTTCATGATTAATCTGCTTGAGGGCAAAACCATTGTAAATGGGATAAAATTTATAATTTTTGTTCAAATCACTTGGGCTTGCGCTTCGTAGCAGTTGGTCCTGTATTTGATTTCTGAACTGATCAATTGAGTATTCTCTAAACGATCTTTGACTCTTCACATATTCATATCTGTATTCATCAGTTACCACATGTATCCCATTATTTCCATTTTCAAGATAATGTTCTATTCCTTTAAACTGATCAGATTCAAAGATCTCTCTGTTTTCAGGATAAAGTTCCTCATCCAATTTGGACCTGATGACCCCAAAATTTGGAATGTTAACCCATAATACCCCACTTGAGTCGACCAAAAGTTGATTCGTTGAGCCTTTTATAAGTTCCATCTGTCTCTGATAAACCCATTTTGAATCATTTTTCTTAAAAATGAGAATCCCATTATACGTACCAGCTAATAAATAATTTTTATACTGTTCAATAGACCAAACCCCGTTTCGTCCACTTACTTTGTTTAAATTTCCGTCATTAATTGTAAACAAACCTCGGTCATGACTTACCCAAATCTGATCCTCAATTAATTTAAGGCTCCAAACTTGTCCTTCAGTTCCTTGAACCAGATCAAATTCAAATACCTCATTGTTATTATTCAGCTGGGTCCATTGGGCAGTATATAGTCCCTGATTTGTTCCTAAATAGAAGGTACCATTCTCAAGAATTGCGCTGTAGGCAGTTCCAAATGTACCCTCGTAATCATAGATAAACGTATATTTATTATTCAAGTCCAGATAAGAAACTCCATAATCCATGCCAAGCCATAATTTTCCGTTTTTGCTATAATGGAGACTTAGGATAGTACTGTTTTGAAGTCCTTTATTTTTGTTAATATGATGAATCAGGCTCCCATTTGAGTCTGTTATATAAACTCCATTCAAAATAGTCCCAAAAGCTAAATATGAGCTTCCAATACGTTCAAAACTAAATACATTAGCTTTTTTTAGATCTTCTGATACCGAATTGTTGATCGGTACTAATTGTCCATCATTGATTTCAAATAAGCCAGCATTTTGTGTAACAACTATCAGGTTCTCATCTTCATCATCATACATTCCCACAATCGTTAAATTTGAATACTCTTCAAAGTAAAAAAGAGTTTTGATGCTTAAGTCCTGTAGTTGAAAAACCCCTCCCATTTCATCCACAAAATATGTACTGCCGAGTATATGAAAGCTATGTTTTATATCAGAAGGTGTTGGAATTTTGGTCAAATTGTCATCCTTATATACATAAACATTATTGGAAGAGATAAATAAGACCTTATCGCTATGAACATGAATATTCCAGAACTCTTCATTGATGGCATTGAGTTCTTCTTTGAAGGGATATAAAGAGGTATACTCAAATTTGTTGTACTTATTTCGTTTCCAGACTCCGAAATCTAAATCCGAGCCCGTATATATCAAGGTATCATTGACTACTACAACAGATCGTGTAATTCCATCACTGCCCGAATAACTGTTCCAATTCTTACCATCATATTCCAACAATCCTTTATCTGATGCCATATATGTAATTCCATTAGGCGCAGAATCAATATCCCAGATCTTACCTTTGTGATCATAGTCAGCAGGAGTAAAACTTCTCATTAAGGGTACCCCTTTTTCAGGAAGTTTTTCAGTTTGAAAAGGATGGAACAAACTACCAAACGTTATGACTAATAAAGCAATTAACAAGGTCATTTTTTAAATACTTATTTAGTATCTGATTTGGTTTTCAATTTTGCACTACATTTTATTGCAAAGGTGAATGTAACTCTTTGCATTCCCAAATAAACTGATATTCTCAATATATCATCCATTTTTAAATAAAAATATTCCGTTTCCAAAGCTTTTACCTGACTTTTGGATAAAAAAAAACCGGCCTTACAAGAAGACCGGTTTTTCAATATTTATATAGATACTGAGTTTATTTGATCAGCATCATTTTACGTGTTGCAGAGAATGAACCTGCTTCCAATCGGTAAATATACATACCACTGGATAGGTTAGAGGCGTCAAAAGATACAGAATATGAACCTGCAGTTTTTCGGCCTTCATTAAATGAAGCTACTTCTCGACCTGTTATATCATATACCTTTAACGTTACGTTAGCGGTATTTGGTAACTGATATGAGATCTTTGTAGTAGGGTTAAATGGATTTGGATAATTCTGATTGAGTGTGAATTTTTGAGGTAATAAATCAGACTCATTAGAATTTATCATTCCACGCGACAGTGTCAGGCTGTATACATCATCTGCAAACCTGAGTGTTTCTCCTGCTTCAGCTGTTACCGTCCAGATAAGATCTATTGAAGCGCCCTCATCTACACCAAGATCAGCTAATGCATCATCCAGTCCCTCATATGTTAGGGTCAGGGTGGTATCAGCACCATCATTGTCTGATAAAATGCTTAACAGTGGCTCTGAGAAATCACCATCAGGTGCATCAGCATGCCATACGTAAGTAACGGCACTGTCTGATTCGGATTCACTCCATGAGATCTCAACTTCCGTTGAAGCTTCCCCTGCAAGTGATAATGAGGTTGAATCAGGAGGTGATATCAGGAAGAATGGGCCCGTTTCTGCTATACTAACGATGTCATCATCAAAGAACCCGCCGAATAATTGAGGGTCGTCATTGAAACGTGACAATATACCAGATAATACAAATGGTTCTCCATCTGCCGGCTCAACTGTGCCATCATAAAAGGCTTCGTCGCGATCGATGCGATACGTAATGGTATCACCAAGCACTTCGAAATACACATTTGTTCCTGATCCTGACCATGAAAATCCTTCCACCGGCCAGTCGCTTATATCTGCCAGGTAGGTGGCAGTCTCTTGCAGCTGAACGTAGGAACCCTGGAACGGACTCTCAACATCCAGAAACTCGCTGAGCTCTATCTCAGAAACAAATACATCGTTTCCGGTTGAAACTACTTCTGCGGAATCCACTGAGATCTGAACCTGTCCACTAAATGATG
>JAVLBT010000086.1:0-12174 GCA_031580945.1 Gracilimonas sp. | reverse complement strand
GGGTTTTCAGGCATTTCTGCAAATCCATCAGTTGGTCATGCCGGAGACTTGATCACTGCTTTAGGCGGTTCAGTTATTCTTTCTGAATTTCCTGAGTTATGTGGTGTTGAGCAGGAACTGATCCACCGCTCCAGCAACAAAGAAATTGCAGAAAAATTTGTGAACTTGATGGAGCGTTATTCTAATGCTGCCGAAGAATCCGGTTCAGGTTTTGATATGAATCCATCCCCTGGAAATATCAAGGATGGCCTGATCACCGACGCCATGAAATCAGCCGGAGCTGCTAAGAAAGGAGGTACTTCTCCAATCAATGCAGTTTTGGATTATACCGAACAAGTTCGCGAGCCTGGGTTGAATTTGCTATGTACTCCTGGTAATGATGTTGAAAGTACCACTGCCATGGCTGGTTCTGGTGCACAGATCATCTTGTTCACAACCGGTCTTGGAACTCCCACCGGAAACCCAGTAGCGTCGGTAGGAAAAGTTTCCTCCAACAGCAAGCTGGCCGAACGAATGCCCGATATCATTGACATCGATACCGGTCCCGTAATTAAAGGGGAGAAAACCATTGAGGAGATGGGCGAACAGATCTTAGATTACATCGTTGATCTGGCCAGTGGCAATATTAAAACCAAAGCCCAACAACTTAATCAGGATGACTTCATTCCGTGGAAGCGTGGAGTTTCATTATAATTTCGTAGAATTTATATAATTCAACCTTTGCCTAAAGCCTAATTTTGTACATATACTGATACGTATCGTAAATTAGATATACCTTATGAGCTTAACAGGTTAAAAACCATGATTTTGGTCATTCCTTCTAAGTAATAAGATCTTAGGCATCACGAAAAAATATGCTGGCACAGGTGCACTGCGAATTATTCATTCAACCTATAGAACACTGATCTTTATATCGAAGAAAGGTTACCTTAAGAAGTAAATGGAAATGGATAACTGAAATCTCAAGTTATAGTTATCCACTCCGGTTGATTTACTTTATGAAATAGATTTTGTCTTTAATCTTACCCTGTAGTTCCTAATCCACTGGCAATGGCATTCAGTACGAGTAACATTTCGGGTAAATGTTCAGCAGCTTCCTTCTCATTGCCACTATTTTTTAGGGTCCTCCAGGTCTTAAGTTGTTCGATCTGTAGCTTATGAAGCGGTTTTAACCGTTCCGACCTAAACTTGATCATACTGTACATACGGGGCCGCCGATCTCTGAGCTTATGCCCATAAAGGAGTTCCAGCATTTCCCGTGTTCTATTAAATTCTGCTTCAATCTTTTCAAGGTATTGTTTAGAAAGTTCTTCATCTTGCACCAATGAAGCATAGTCTTTCATGATCTTTGTATCCGTAAGAGCGATAGCAGAGGATGCGTTGGTTATGATATAGCGAAAAGGCATAAAGTTAACAGCATGTTCGCTTAGTTCTGAAAATGAATCTGGGTTTTCCTCTTTTAGTCTCTCCAGAGCAGAACCCACTCCGTACCACCCGGTAAGGAAAAAACGAGCCTGACTCCAGCTAAATACCCAGGGTATTGCCCGTAGATCACCAAATGAACGCTTTCCGGTTCGTCGTGCGGGCCTTGAACCAATACTACTTGATTCTATAATATCGATTGGAGTTGCCTGGGCAAAGAATTGCACAAAATCATCAGAATATACGAGATTTTGATAGCTTTCAAGGCTGTAATCATATAGCTTGTTTACAGTGGGTTGGAGCTTTTTCTGAAGATCCTCTCCACTATTGACGCTCATGGTATGTGAAGCTGTTCCGGCTTGTAGTAGCTCAAGATTATAAAGTGCCGTAACGGTATTAGCATATTTCTGAGAGATCATTTCTCCTTGCTCAGTCAGCCTCATATCACCTTGAACAGTGCCAGAGGGTAAACCGGCTATAAATCTGTGAGTTGGTCCTGCTCCCCGGCTTATAGTTCCGCCCCGGCCGTGGAAAAAGCGAATCCGCACATTATGATCGTGGCCTACTTTCGAAAGTTTTTGCTGAGCTTGGTTCAAACTCCATAAGCTGGCAAAGATCCCACCATCTTTATTACTATCACTATAACCTACCATTACTTGCTGAAATCGATCAGTATTATCACGACGCTGCCGGTAGCTGATGCTCCGTTCGGTAAGGGGATGTTTTAAAAATTTATCTAAAATTTCAGGTCCTTGTTCAAGATCTTCTATCGTTTCCAGCAGGGGCACTACAGGAACTTTACAAGCCATTCCATCTGCTGTTTGTACCGTTAAACCAGCTTCTCTGCATAATATATATACAACTAAAAGATCCGATAGACTTCTGGTCATGCTTACGATAAAGGATCCAATGCCGTGGGTCCCGAACCTTCTAATATGCTTATTGACTACGTGATAGCAGTCGAGAACTGCTTCTGCCTCATTTCCTAACCCTTCACGATTTCTAACAAAAGGCCTGGAACTTTTAAGTTCTTCATTCAGAAAATCAACTCGTTTAGCTTCAGACCAGTTTTCAAAGTTTTCACCATCCTTAATACCTGAAGTTTTAAGAAGTTGTGCCATGGCCTGATCATGAAATTTACTGTTTTGCCGGATGTCAACTACTGCAAGATGAAAACCAAAAGTGGCTGCCTTCCTGACAACGGGCTCTACATCTGTTTTAACCATTCTGCCGGCATTTATTTCATTCAATGACTGAATCAAAATGTCAAGATCGGCGAGAACTTGTTCCTCAGATATATAATATCGTTCCGGATCAGGTTTTTGAATCGCTTCGCCGTCTTCTTGCAATGGAAGAAAGACCTGCATCAGGTTTAAAAACTGTCTCCATGGTTCATCCATATTTCTTTCGAATGCAACCTTTCCAGCCGTGCCTGCCCGGTTTTTAAGTTCAGATATTCGGCTTGAAAGTATTTCCGGTGTAGAAACTTCAAATGAAGATATACTTAATTTTTGAGCCAGATCCGTTAGATCACTTTTCAGCAATTGTAATGCTTGCTTTCTAAGTTTAAATAAGGTTTCCCGGGTAACCTGATCCGTCACGTAAGGATGTCCATCTCGGTCACCCCCTACCCAGTTACCAAACCTTACTTTCGGAAAACTTCGGTAATCATCCAATAATTTTGGATCAAATCCTGCTTCCTCCCAAGCCTCTCGCAGCCTTTGGTCGAGCATGGGAAGAACTTTTGGAAATACATTTGACAAGTAATGCATGATATTTCTTAGTTCATCCTGAATAGATGGTTTGTGTAGAAATACCTGCCCTGTATTCCATAAACGCTGCATGGCTGTTATTATCTCTTCACGAAGCTGATCCTTCTCATTTTCTGTCCACATTTGGTTTTCGCGCTTAACTATCAACAGGTAGATAGAGCGCAGTTGATCTATCACCGTAGAACGTTTTGATTCTGTGGGATGAGCTGTTAAGACCGGTTCTATCTGAACCTTGGAGAGCTGTGAAACCACCTCTTTTTCAGAAACTTTTTGCTTTTTCAGGTCCTCAAGTGTTTTTCCCCAAAGCCCTGAGATCCGGGCAAGGCCATGTTTATCCTCAAGCTTTCTTCGAAGCTGTATGGCTGCATTTTCTTCAACAATGGTGATCAACTGAAAATACAAGGAAAAAGCTTTACTAATTTTTTCAGAATCAGTTTTTGAATGATGCCCCTCTTCAATGGCTTTTGCTACTCCGTCTTCACCGATCTCTTTTAGCATTTCCACATAGCAATTATGTAGAAAAGTCAGATCGTTCTTGATTTTTTTTAGCTGAATTCCATCATCAGTTGTACTGAAATACATAGGCAGGTACTTAAGAAATTGTGATTAAGTATACGTTAGTTAAGAATACCGAATTTTAGGTTTTTAAAACATCTAATTTCAAGTATTTGGAGGTTTGGTAAAAAATTCAATTATCTATACGGTATTTGAATTGAAACCCGAACTCATACTTTTTTACAAGTGCATTATAAGATACAGATTCCACTTTAATACACCAGCATACCTTCTTTTTCGAACTGAGCTTTCGTCTGTGCGATCAATTCAGCGGTAGGCTCCTGAATATCAAATAGCTTATAATCCATTTCCAGGGCTTCCCACTTATATTCACCCATCTTATGAAATGGCAATACTTCCACCCGTTCTACATTTCCCAGACGGTGAACATAATCAGCCATTTTCCGGATAGCTTTCATATTATCAGTATAACCCGGAACTAAGACGAAACGAAGCCATACCGGTATCTTTTTTGAAGCTAATCGCTCTGCAAAGTCTAATGTGGGTTTTAGGTCAACCCCTGTCACTCTTTTATAGCCTTCAGGGTCAAAATGTTTTATGTCCAGTAATACAAGATCGGTCAAGGAAAGCAATTCATCATCTGCTTTATTACCCAAAAATCCAGAAGTATCCAATGCCGTATGCAACCCCATCATTTTGGATCCTTCAAGTATTGCTTTGACAAATTCCGGCTGCCAAAGTGGCTCTCCCCCAGAAAGTGTGACGCCTCCGTTCATGGATTTAAGCATATCTTTTTGTCTGGCTATACCGCGAAGCTCGGTATATGCATCCGTTTTCAGACCGCCTTTATATCGACGGGTATCCGGATTATGGCAGTAAACGCATTTAAGTGGACATCCATTTAAAAATAAGACTCGTCGGACTCCAGGTCCATCTAAGGTTCCTGCTGTTTCTACTGAGTGCAGATATCCCGTTATATTTTCCATTTCATTGACCTCATTTTTTGTAAAAGGGAGTGCAGCTTTTTTTGCATACACCCCCTTGTATTTTTTAGAACTAATAGGTACTGGATCTGAATGATCGCTTAGTTACTTTCATGGAAAGTCCTTGTGATCACATCCATTTGCTGTTCCTTGGTCAACTTGTTAAAGTTCACCGCATATCCAGAAACACGGATCGTCAGCTGTGGATATTTTTCAGGATGTTCCATGGCATCTACAAGCGTGTCGCGATTGAACACATTCACGTTTACGTGGTGTCCGCCTTCATTGAAATAACCATCCAGCAGGTTCACCATATTGGTAACGCGGTCTTCTTCGGTTCTGCCCAACGCACCCGGCACGATGGAAAAGGTATATGAAATACCATCCTGAGAATACTCATATGGTAGTTTAGCAACTGAGCGCATACTTGCTACGGCACCGTTTTTATCACGTCCGTGCATTGGATTTGCTCCGGGGCCAAAAGGTTCCCCTTTCTTACGTCCGTCAGGTGTGTTTCCTGTTTTGTTACCGTACACTACATTTGAGGTAATCGTCAACAATGACTGTGTAGGCACTGAATCACGATATGTGGGTTGCTTTTTGAGTTTGCTCATGAAGGTTTTGACCAAGTCTCTGGCAATAGAGTCAACCCGGTCATCATCGTTACCGAATAGTGGAAACTCACCGGTTGTTTCGTAGTCAACAGCCAACCCATTTTCATCCCGTATTATGCGGACATCTGCATATTTACATGCACTTAGTGAATCAGCTACCACAGATAGTCCGGCAATACCACAAGCCATCGTACGGAAGACATCGCGGTCGTGGAGCGCCATTTCCAGTCGCTCGTAGTAGTATTTGTCATGCATAAAGTGAATGACGTTCAGCGCGTTCATGTACGTTGCTGCCAACCATTCCATCATCGCATCAAACTTGGGCATGAGCTCTTCATACATCAGTTTCTCGCCGGTTATTGGAGCAAATTCCGGTCCTACCTGCTCTCCAGAAACTTCATCTTTACCCCCATTAATAGCATAAAGAAGAGTTTTTGCCAGGTTAGCACGAGCACCAAAGAACTGCATTTGCTTACCAATCTTCATGGCGGAAACACAGCAGGCAATTCCATAATCATCGCCCCAGTAGCTTCGCATCAGGTCATCGTTTTCGTACTGTAATGAGGATGTTTCGATGGTAGTATCCACACAGAATTGTTTAAAACCCTCTGGAAGTTCCTGGGACCAAAGCACCGTTAAGTTTGGCTCGGGTGCAGGACCTAAATTATGCAGGGTTTGCAGGAAGCGGAAGGATGTTTTGGAAACCATGGTACGGCCATCTATGCCCATGCCGCCAATTACTTCGGTTACCCAGGTTGGGTCGCCTGAAAATAATTCATTGTACTCTGGAGGACGCATAAAACGAACCATACGCAGTTTCATCACCAAGTGGTCGATCAGTTCCTGAGCTTCATCTTCATTTAGGGTTCCTTCATCCAGATCTCGCTGAATGTAAATATCAAGGAAAGTTGAAATACGACCGAAAGACATGGCTGCGCCATTTTGCTCTTTTACAGCAGCCAGGTATCCGAAATACACCCATTGTACTGCTTCGGTGGCGTTATTCGCAGGTCTGGATATATCAAAGCCATAACTTGCCGCCATTTGCTTCAGTTCATCGAGTGAACGGAGTTGCTCGTTGATCTCTTCACGAAGACGAATCGTCTCTTCTTTCAGGTTATTTAGCTCTAGAGAATCCAGCTGCCCGGTTTTATCTTCAATCAGCTTATCAATTCCATAAAGAGCAACGCGCCGGTAGTCACCGATTATACGTCCACGGGCGTAAGCATCTGGTAAACCAGTAACAATACCGGAAGAGCGGGCTTTTCGGATCTCGTTGGTATAGCCGTCAAATACACCATCGTTGTGGGTTTTACGAATTGCCGCAAAAGCATCTTTGGTTTTTTCGGAAAATGTAAAGCCGTTGCTTTCCAGCGCCTTCTGAGCCATACGAACACCCCCAAATGGCATCATGGATCGCTTGAGCGGGGCATCGGTCTGCAGACCAACGACTTTTTCTAATTCCTCATCAATATAGCCGGGGCCATGAGAAACAATAGACGAAACCAATTCAGTATCGGCATCCAACACCCCTTTCTTTTGCTCTTTAGCCATCAGGTTCAATACTTGCTGCCAAAGTAATTTAGTGGTATCGGTTGGGCCACTTAAGAAGGAGTCGTCCCCTTCGTAGGGCGTGTAATTCTTTTGGATGAAATCTCTTACTTCAATTTCAGTATCCCAAATTCCCTTTGTAAAACCTCGGTAATACTCAGGTGTATCGTCTGTTAAAAATGGCAGGGTTTTGTTATTGTCTATTGTTTTCATAGTGGTTCGGTTAGAACAAGTTGTTGATAATTTGAACGCCGAAAATAAATTTATACGATGGGCAGTTCTCGCAGAACAAGTCCTTTTTATGTACCATCATATTTTTCCCAGTTATTATTACACGTTCGATCTTTTTGTTTGACCTAATTTAGAACTGAATTATGAAGAGCTTGTAAATTTTCTAAAAGAACAGCTTCAAAGTAGAGGACTTAACACTATGATAATATTGATTGGGAATTGGAACCGCTTCCATGTCTCACATGAACAAATTTACCTACATATAAGAATTAAATAATGTATTTTCTTTGATTTAGCCTTTAGATACTAAATTTTATCAGATGGCCGCCGTTTTCAGGTGACTTTCGCTGTCATTTTGTTTTGGCAATACAAACTACTTCATTTAGAAACTTCAACAGTTGCGTTTACCCTACGTATTTCAAACTTCATCAGCAGCGATATGATCAAGGCCACTACGAAAGCGCCGCCAAATACGTACAAGCTTTGTTGATAACTTTTGGTTTGTTCATACACATAAGAATTAAGCATAGGGCCAACGATTCCAGCCAGTGACCATGCTGTTAAGATAAATCCATGAATGGTGGGCATTTCCTTGAGTCCAAACAGATCGCTGATGTAGGCCGGGATACTTGCAAAACCTCCGCCATAACAGGTAAGAATCACAAAAGTAACGATCATAAATAAGATTGGCTGAGTTGAGAGATTAGCCAATAGTGGAAAGGCTATGATCTGAATGATAAAAAAGGCGATGTAGGTATTACTTCGTCCAATATAATCCGACAAGGAAGCCCAGAATATACGTCCAAGTCCGTTAAACAGTGAGATCCCCATCACTAACAGGCTCGACATTTCTACAGACAGCCGAACCATTTCATATCCCATTTTCTTGGCCGTGGCGATCACAGCAATACCACAAGACACATTAATGAATAACATAAACCACAAACCATAAAACCCGGGGGTCTTCAACGCATTAATGGCTGTTACATCCGGAACATTAAACACTTTTTGTTTAGAGGTACTATTTTCTTCGCTGAAGTATTTCTCTTCATAATCAGAAGGTGGCGGAGCGATATACAAGGCACTTGGCACCATCACCATTAAATAGATGACCCCTAACGCTACGAAGGCCCAGGCGATCGACGATTTGTCATAAAGCACTACCGTATGAAAAGGTCGTACAACTTCTTCCACTTCCCGGAAAGCAGCCCCCTCTTTCACCCCTTCTCTCTGAAGCTCCATCAGTTCTGCTTCATTGGCTTTGAATTTAGCCAGATCTGGAGTTCCGGTAAGTAGTGCATCAATTTTTTCCGGATAGGAAGCCTGCATATCTACGTATTCGTATCCTGAGATATCTTTGGGTAACACCAATTCTGCTTTTGCCGGATTAAATACATCGATCAAATGAGCGCAAACCAAGCCCCCAAAACCAAATCCCATGATGGCTAAGCCCGTAGCTAATCCTCTCCGGTCCGGAAACCATTTCACTAAAGTTGAAACCGGCGAGATATACCCCAGTCCCAATCCAATTCCACTGATCACTCCAAAAAACAAATAGAACAACCAGATACTTTCCAGGTAGCAAGCCAAAGCAGAACCAAACAATCCTACCGTAAAAAAGGCTGTTGAAAGTAATCCTCCTTTAGATGGGCCATGACGCTCAATATATCGCCCAAGGAATGCTGCAGATAATCCCAGAAAAAAGATGGCTATACTAAATGCCAGAGATGTGTTGGTTGATGTCCACCCAAAGGTATTTTCAAGCGGCATTTTCCATGCGCTGTACGCATAAACAGAGCCAATTGAGATGTGAATACCCACAGCCGATGCTGCAATAAGCCAGCGATTTTTCATAGAAATCCAGTGTATTATAGTATTGTCACTGGGTTTATTCCCATGACGCTATATAAATACGAGCATCATATGAATGTTTTATGAAAGGCGAACTAAAGAAGTTTCAGATCAATTACTAAAATAGAAAATCCCACCTTCTTTATTTCCAATAAATACTTCTGGTATTCCATCCCCGTCCACATCCACGAGATGTGGGGCACTAAATTGTGTAGCTGAAACTGAAATGGGCATTTCTGACCGCTCAAAATTAGGGGTTTCAGGTGTACCAACATTTTTAAAAAAAATAATGCCATCCACTTTCGATCCCAGGAATAGATCCAGGTCCCCATCACCATCCATATCATAAAAAGCGGGTGTGCTTCTGTGCCCAACCTCAACATTTGGAAATGCTTGATCTACTTTTGTAAAAATTGGATTTTTTATGGATCCCGTATTTTCAAAGTAAACAACACTTCCCCCTGATGATCCAAGCATAACGTCAACGTCACCATCAGCATCCAGATCAGCTATTGCAGGTACAGCGTTACTCCCTCTGGGAAGCTCCAAGATAGTCTCTTCTACAAGCTCGAAAGATTTCCCTGTATTTTTATAATATGCTACTCCTCCACGCCATCTTCCAAGCAACAGGTCATCGAGTCCATCGCCATTCAGGTCTCCCAAAGTGGGTGCGTAATGATAAGCCTCCGGAAGCTCAAGGGTACCATTCTGGTGAAACTCTGGCGAGGTTTTAGAACCTCGATTCTCAAATAAATACACGATGGATGTATTTCGGTTATTCGGGTCGATCTTATTGGCGAGCATCAGATCCGGGTCGCCGTCTCCGTCAAAATCACCCGTGGAAAGGATGCTTTCGTTGCCCACATCCAGCGTTCCTAAAAATTGTTTGGTTTGAAGTTCAAACTCGCCACTCGACTGCTGTTTATAAAAAAGGAAGTTTTCGGCCAGCGTTTGATTCGCATTGTACGCTCCACCCAGCACTCCGAGAAATAGATCGATATCACCATCAGCACCCCAATCGGTGAGGGTTGGGGCATTGTATCCGCTGGTTTGAACCGGATCATTTTCCGGAAACGGGCGGGGTTCCCCCAGAAATTCAGGATCGGTGGCATTGCCTTGATTTTCAAGCAAGAGGACACTTGGTTCAAAGAAATCTCCCCAAAAGATATCCTGATCACCGTCCTCGTCAATATCCATGAAGGCCATCGTGTTGGCTCCGTGCAGCGTCCCAAACTGCTTTACGATCTCAATGTTCTCGAACTTTTCTGTCACCAACTCAAACTGAGGAATATCACTCTCATCCAGTCCCACTGATTCGTAACGAGTCAGGGTTCCTTCCAGCCGACCGATAAACAGATCCAGAAATCGGTCGTTGTCAATATCGGTGACGTTTGGGATGTTTTGCCGATCTGAGAAAATGGGTTCACCGTTAATATCGCGAAGGGAGTCGGCAGCCAGGGTAAACTCAGGATTATTGGGGTCTCCCTCATTCCGGTAATAGCGGATGTAGCTGTATGGCTGCTCGGTAAGCAGATCCATGTCGCCATCCTGATCCATATCTACAAAGCGAAACCACTCACCAATATCCAGATCCTGAAACTTATTCGATCGCCATGTTAGCGGGAAACCTTCATTGCTATTGGTGTATTCAAAGAATTTCAGGTTGTCAGTATTTTCCTGTACAAAAAGATCAGAGTCACCATCTCCGTCAATATCCACAAACTGGGGACGCGGAGCATTGAATCCTCCTAAAAAAGGGAATGGAATAGGTGATCCTTCTGAATCAAAGAACGGAATTGGATCAATTCGCTGCTGATATTTTTTTGATGATAAATCCTTTTTGGTACTACTGGATTTAAAAAGGCTGCATCCCGTGAAAATGAATACAGAAATCATTGCAATTGTAAAAAATCTCATGTGTTTTGGTCTTCAGAATTTGATTTTACCAAGCATTGGTTCCAATTCCAGAAGCATATTTTCCTACTTCGATCACCTTTTCGATGGAATTGGTTTCCGTATTTATGATAGTTACCGTTCCCGGCAGATCCTGAGTTTCTTCCAAATCATCAGGGTTGTAGCTTCCGTTCAAATTGTTGTTGGTGATATACAGGTATTTTCCGTCTTTGGAGAGCGCGGCTCCATGGGGTTGAGCCAGTCCATCTCCTGTTATCACTGCCTCCACTGACCGGTTCTCAACATCTATCACCGATACCGAATTATCTTCCTTGTTAGCGAAATAGACCATAGTTCCATCCGGAGAAAATACGGGATGCCAGGGTTGCGCTCCCACAGAAATACTGCCGGTCATTTGGGGTGAAAGCGGATCAGAGAGATCGAAAAATAGAAGCTGTCCTGAAACCTGTCCGGTGGCTACCATGGTGCTTCCATCAGGCGAAATGGCAAAATTTACGAAGGTGTGGGTTGGGCCGGGAATGTTGACTAAGTTTGTTTCTTCAGTTTTAAGATTCATTGCCAGGATCTGGTTTTCGGACAAACTTCCAACGTATATCCACTTTCCATCCGGGGAAGTGGTGATGGCATGTGGACGAGTAAAGAATAGATCCGTTTCATTCAAAACAACCATACCCGATCGGTTCACCACTCCAAAACTTTGCGGTGGATTAACGGCGCTCATGGAGCGGCCTACGTACAGGATTTCATCCATTGGATTCATGGCCATGAGTCCGGGAACTTCCAGAACAGATTCATCTACCAACTCGTTATTTCGATTGAATTTGAGTACTCGGTTTTCCCCGATCAGGGTTACATACCAATAAGATCCGTCTGATTCTGCAATGGCGTGATGAGGTTTGGCGTTGGCTGAAAATCCCAACTCCTGAAGTTCCACCGTTTCTGAGACCTCATTGGTGGAAGCATCAAGAACCGTAACGCTTGCCGAACCCTGATTACAAACGTAAATAAATTGTGGGTTCTCCTCAGATTGCGAGAAAGCATTCGAAGAAAGAAGTACTGAAAACAGCGTAAATAGAGCCGTTAGCAGAATAGTTAAGAATCGGTTTTGCATGATCTTTGCTCTTTATGAACGAATTATATGTTGTGGTGGAATTACTAAATAAAAAAATGGCAACTTCAGATTAGTTCCGCAGAAATAACCCAAAGTTGCCAAATTTAGTATCGAAAGATTTTATTCTTCGCGATTGGTATCCAAAATAAAGAGTCCTTCGTTGGAGCTTGTCATGAGTACCACGTCATCAAAATAAGGAAAGTTACTCC
>JAVLBT010000085.1:0-12233 GCA_031580945.1 Gracilimonas sp. | reverse complement strand
CGATTGACTCCCCCCACCCCTTTGCGAGGCACACCACGTTTTACATCGAACACGCAATTCCCCAGCCGAAGCAATCTCGAGACTACGACTTACCATGTATCCACCAATCGTTGTTCACCACTTAGCCATGTACTCGAGATTGCTTCGTCGTTAAACATTCCAAACCTCGCTTCAGCATCCAGCCTCCTCGCAAAAGCTCCCCTTTGCGAGGCACACCATGTTTAACATTCAACTCGCACTTGCCCAGCCGAAGCAATCTCAGGACTGCAACTTACCATGTTTCCACTAACCGTTGTTCAACACATAGCCATGTACCCGAGATTGCCGTGGGATGTGCTTCTATTCAGTTTCGCATCCCTCGCAAAGGGAGGGTTTTACCCACAAGTAATATTAAAGAAATCTAAATATTTATTTGGAACTGAGTGATTACATTAAGAACGATATATAAATCCTTCAAGTTATACGAGTAACGCAAGGTTTCAGTACAAAGTTAGGACGTCTTAATTAAGAGTATCTAACTTGGAGGAATTACAAAACATCCATAATTTTCAAACAGAAATTAAACAAACACACAAAACAAAATCTCACGATTATGAAAACGCTCAAAACAATTTTATCCGTTTTTGCAATAGCCGCTGTATTCTCAGCTGGCGCTTATGCGCAGGAAACAGCTGATGTAGAAGTAACTGCAGAAGTTGTAACAGCTCTTACTTTAACACCTTCTAACATCGATTTAGGAACAATTCAAACAGGTGCTGCTTCAATTTTAGATGCAAACTCTAATGATGATGCAACTGAAGCCAATATAGGTACTTCAGCTTCAGCCGGTTCAATCCAAATTGATGGTAGTAGTGGCGCTTCTATAGACGTTTCATGGACTAATGCAACTTTAGATAATGGAACTGAAACACTTACATTTACACCTTCAGTATGGAATGGTAGTAGTGAATTGACAACACCAGGTGGTACAACTGAAACAATATCAGGAGGATCAATAACACTTGATGTAGGTGGAGAACTTGACGCTCCAAGTGGATCTGGAACGTATGATACTACTACAGGTACAGGTGAAGCAATCACTTTCACAGTTCAGTACAATTAAATAATTAACTGAATTTATAAAAGCCATGAAGATGTTCTTCATGGCTTTTTTTATATCTAACAACTATAATAGATAAGTATTCCAATTTCTTGTAACAAATTGATGCTTTTTAGTTAAGTTTCATCAACAACATGATTTAATAAATAACCATATGAAACGACTTGTTACATCCATCATACTATTTGTAAGTCTATTTATTAGTTCTCTTCAAGCTCAAGTAACCATTGCCCCAACTAATTTATTCCTTGATAATCAATCAAGGTTTGGCACATATATGGTCATTAATGGGTCAAATACTCCTCAGGAAATTTCCATTGATTTCTTCTTTGGTTATGCTATTACAGATGAAAATGGACAGAGAAAAAATATTACAGAAGACGAAGATTTTAAGGAACTATATTCCGTGGCAGATCAAGTTCGTGCTTTTCCAAGAAATTTTATATTACAGCCAGGACAAAGACAGATTGTCAGGCTACGCTTAACACCACAAAATGATTTAGAAGATGGAACCTATTGGTCAAGAATCAAGACTACTTCCACTCCTGAAAGCCCACCGGTAGAAATTGAATCTGATGAAAATGTGACTGCAAGAGTTGGAATTACTATTGAACAAGTAACTGGTTTATTTTACAAAAAAGGAGAAGTCAGTACTGGAATTGAAGTGGATGATATACAGGCATCAATTCCAGCTGATAATAATGATCAATTAGTTGTACTAATGAATTACCGAAGAACTGGTAATTCACCGTTTTTAGGTTCCATTACCACAACTTTAAAGAATAATAATGGTGAAACGATTTCAGAGGCTTTTCGTTCTACCACCTTATATTTTGATGGTACACAAAAAGAAGTATTAGATATTTCTGAGCTTCCATCTGGTGATTACACTTTACAAGTCCGTTTTGAAAGTCGTCGAAGTGATATTTCTGCAAATGATTTAGTCCAAATGGAACCAGAAACCGCAACCACTACAGTAACGATTCCTTAGGTGATCAGGCATTGGCTAAAATTTATATCATCCATATTCCTTATTGTTTTTTGCGTTGGAGGTATCCAAAATACCCTTCTTGCGCAAAATAATGATGAGGATGAGTTCGAGGTATACCTCGATTTCCGCCACAGAGGTGTGGTCAACTCCGTAGTCATTTCCTATTACAAAAACGACGAGTTCTACCTTCCGGTTTCTGAACTTTTTTCTCTCTTCAATATTGATCATGAAGTGAATGGTTTGGTGATTGAGGGAAGTTTTGGAATAGATCAAACCCCCTACCGTATCAACTTCCAGGACAATCGCATCCGTTTTGGAGATAAAACTATTGTAATTACCACAGATGATTATCTTCTGAAGGAAATTGATTCCTATCTGCGTGCCGACCTTTTTTATGAAGCTTTTGAACTGGATTTTACCATTGACTTCAATAATCTTACACTAAATTTGGAGACGGAGCAGGAACTTCCTGCCATTGAGCAAGCTATCCGGCGGCAAAGAAGACAGGTTGCAGACCGAAATCGATTAATGGAAGAGAAATATAGCGTTAAATATGAACGGGAGAGACCTTTATTAGATGGTGGTTTTATGGACTATAATGTTTCTGCTAATGTTTCATCAACCAAAAATATTTATAATTACAATACCAATGTAGGACTTCAACTTTCTGGGGGAGACTTGCAAGGCACAATATTTGGAAGCTACTCAGATAGCTTTAGTAGTTTTTCTACTGACAATCTGCGCTGGAGATATATGTTCAGAGATCAAAATTGGTTAACAAATATTTCCATTGGTCAATCAATAACAGATGGGTTTACGAGTAATTCTTACACTGGGATCAGACTTAGCAATGAACCGATTGAACCGCGTCGCATGTTTGACGAATTTGAAGTTCAGGGCAATACCATTCCCCAAGCCGAAGTAGAGCTTTATTTGAATAATGCACTCATTGATTTTGCGCAAGCTGATGAACTGGGTAACTATCGTTTTCTAACGCCTATTACTTATGGCTCCTCTCAATTAGATTTGAGAATATTTGGCCCTACAGGGCAGGTCATAGAACGATCTAACCGAATACAGGTTCCTTTTACCTTTCAGCCAAAAGGCATTTTTAACTATACTCTGAATGCCGGGCAATTGGATAACGCTTTATTGGGCAGTACCTCACAAAATTATACCGTACAGGGCCATGGTGCTTACGGTATCACTGAATGGCTGACTGCCGAAGCCGGGGTAGAATATTACGAAGGCGTTCACAACAATCTACCAACTTTTACTTCGTCTTTGTCATCAAGAATTTTAAATAATTATGTTTTAACTGCTGAATATGCCTCGGAAGCTTATTATCGGGGCGTGTTAAATGCCATTTATCCGAACTCTGCCAGCATAAATGTCGACTACACAGACTTCACCAGTGGCTTGGGTATTTATAATCCATCGAATGATGATAAACGAATTATTGCAAGTGCCTTCTACCCTTTTCAATTTTGGGATGTTCCTTTCAACATACGTGCCTCTACTTTTTCAAGATTTCGGCCAAGTACAAGTTCAACCACTTTCCGTGTTGACGGCAATACGCGGTTAGGGAAATTTAATCTTCGTTTAGGATACAGTGATCGGTTCTCTGACACATTTGATCCTTTCAATCCTACTACTACCGCCAATTTTGAAAGTTCGGTAACCTATAATATTTCCAGAAATAGAAATATTCCCTCTTATTTAAGAGGAGTATTTTTACGTGCCCAAATGCGTTATCAGCCCGCGCTTAAAGAAGTTGAATCAGCCGAACTACTGTTTTCAAGAAATATTTTTACCCAAGGCAGAGTCCAGGTCTCTTTTGGACATAACTTTTCGGGCGGGTATAACACTCTGAGATTTAGCTTTGTAGTTGATTTTGATAAGGTCCGTAGCAGCTCCACTTTTAATAATATTCGGGGGAACTCTAATTTCACACAAAATATTCGGGGTTCCATAGGCTACGATACGAATTATGACAACTTTATTTTTACCAGTCGAAATCAGGTAGGAAGGTCCGGGGCAGCCGTTCAGCTTTTTGTGGATAATAACAGTGATGGTATCTACAATGAAGGAGATGATGCGATTTCTGAAAATGCGATTCGGGTACAACGTTCGGGTGCACAGACCATAGAGAAAAACGGCGTGTTGTATCTAACTCAAATGAACTCCTATTTCCACTACAATATGGAAATGAATAAATCGGCTATTAAGAATCCGATGCTCGTACCTGAAGTTGAAAAATTTGGCATGATCACCGACCCCAATCGCTTTAAAAAAGTAGAAGTTCCTTTTTACATGTCCGGTATTGTTGAAGGTTCCGTGAAACAGAGAAGAGAAAACGGGGCCAACACAGGTATTGGAGGTTTAAAACTAACATTATCAGATTCTAACGGAGATTTTGCAAAAGAATTAAGAACATTCAGTGACGGCAGTTTTTATGAATGGGAAGTGCCCCCTGGTAATTATGAGCTAAAAGTGGATGCAGGTAACCTTCAACAACTGAAGGTGAAATCTATCCCTGAAAAACTCGAATTTGAAGTTGAAGCTCTTCCTGACGGTGACTTTGTTGAAGGGCTATCCCTTTTATTGGTTCCAGAAGATTACGTAGAACCTGAGGAAGAACCTGAGTTGGTTACGATTCCGGAGGACATAAAAACTGATGACGAAATGTTGGCTTTTGAGTCTGAGCTAAACAATAGTATAGATGACGTATTACGATTGATCATACAGGCTCAGCATGCGTTTTATAATAAGGATATCAACAAGGCAATGAATTTGGTGGATCAATCATTAGATATATTTGAGACTGCACAAGCATTTGCCCTTAAAGGTAGCTTGTGTTACATGAAAAATGATAAAGAAAGCGCCCGCAATTATTGGGACCGTGCTAAAAAACTGGATCCAGATATCTACATTCCCGACGAAAGAAGTTTAGACCAAATTATTGTTCCTGAACCCATTAATTCACCCCAATGAAAAACATAGGTTATACATCGCTTGGCATTTCAGTAGCGAGAGCCTTTTCTGATAGGTTTTCAAAAAATATGCTTCGATGTTTGTCTTTTATTACCCTCTCTTTACTATTTATTCTTTCTTCCTTAACAGCGGTATCTGCTCAGGTCAATGAAACCGAATCACTTGAACTCAGAGTGGTGACCCTTGAACAACAGTTTGATACGCAGGTATTGAATGTACTCTCAAATTATTTTGATACCCGCAAGTTTTTCGTGGATATCAATATAGATGCGCAGTTTGTTGATGATACCTACCGAACTACTGAAAATCTTGTTACACGCGGTGGACAGCAATATCAGCAGGAAAATGTGATGATGCCCGGGCTTCCCTTCCTCCCGGAAGAGAATCTTCAGCCAAGAGAAGTTCAAAACAGAAACAACGAAACTACGCAAACGGTTATCAATGAGCATACCATTCAACGACTGCAGATACTTGAACTTCGGGTGAATGTATACGCGGATTCTTCCTTTTCAGCAGACCAAGTTGAATTTATGCGTTTAATTGCTGGAATTGCCGCAAAGATCAACGAAAGCAGAGGAGATCTGGTCAATGTCAGACTCATCAACATGCCCGATTTTGGGATCACTGAACTCCCTCCTGCCAGGGTAACTGGTGAAGAATCACAGGAAACCTTATTAGGGTCAATCAAAGATTACATTCCGGGTTTTGTGCTGCTACTATTACTTGGACTTACTCTTCTTGTTGGCCGTTTAACACAAAACCCTTCCAAAAAAGAGGAGGAGGATTCAAATAGTCAGCATTTCAGCAGAAGTGAGCTTAAACAAAATCAAAACATGGATTCCTTTCAAGGAACCGGCAGATTTGATGCGTATAATCGTCCTGCAGAGAACCTCGAAAACTATAAGCCACAAAAATCTTCCACAAGTGATCTTACCACCGTCACAGACCAAATTTTAAATAATTCAAAAGATGTAGCCCTTTTATTTGAATTTTGGATGGAAGAAGAACCACTCAATGGTGCAAAAAAAGCTGCCAAAGCGATTAAAACCATTGATGGTAATTTACTGAAAGCACTGAAGAGAGATCTTGATCCGGAGGCATATGCAGCTATTGAAGCACAATTGGAATCAATGGATGAACTTTCAGTTAGTCAGAAAAAAGTTGCTGCTACCGAATTCCTTGAAGCATTAGACCGAAATACTCGCGCTGGCGAAAGAGACTTTAAACATCAACAACTGGGCTTATTTCAGTTCCTGGATCATCTCGACCCACATCACGTACAGCAATTACTGTTAGGTGAAGACCGGGATACCTGCGCCCTACTGATCGACTATTTACCTGATGGCAAAGCTGCTAAGGTATTAGAACGGTTTGATAAAGACCGTGTAACTAAGGTCATGATGGGCATGTCGAATTTAAATAAGTTATCCTATTCTGATCACAAACACATCTCATCCCGGCTTTTTTCCAAGGCTATGGATATTTTGGAAGTAGACCGAGAGCTCAAACAGGGTTCAAAAAACATTCTAAGGGTTTTAAATCAGCTTCCGCTCGAAGATCAGGATCGATATCTTGAACAACTTAAAGCTTCTGGTTCGCCCGTAGCAGATGTGATCGCTAAAAACTTCATTACTTTAGAACAAATTCCTGAGTTGGATGAGCAATTACTTAAAACAGCCATTGCTTCACTACCTACCGAGATCTTGCTGAATGCGATCAGTGACCTGAGTGAACCAATAGCTAATAAACTACTTTCAGTTCGGCCTAAGCGCGAACAACGTTTGATAAAGATGGAAATTCAACAGATGGAGAATATTGATAAGGAGAAAAGCGAAATAGCTAAAACCAGGATCATGGAAGCTATTCGAAAAATTGCGTAATTCTCATAGATCTAAGCTATCCACAAATAATTTAGTACTTTAGGTAAGGGCGTTATTACATTGTTTCAAAACATATCAAAAACTTTTTTCTTATCACTGATGGTTATCACAGGGGTATATACTTTGGGATGTGGTACATCAGGCAATATAGAAAGTGCTGAAGATAATCAAGTTACTGAAGCCGAGACAGATACCACTGCAGAGACGAATAGCGATGAGGCTGAAGATAAAATTGCAGCTGAACAACGCGAGAAATTTGAGGAAGAGTACCGAAAAGAACTCATTGACCGTTACCAAGGTAAAGCAAACGGAATAACTACTTTTTATGCTTCTGCACAGCGGTTTTTTTATATGGGCAGATACCAAAGTGCCTTGTACCATATCAATAAAGCTGCGGAGATCAAAGAGACTGCGGATGTTCTTGCCCTGAGAGGAAGTATATACCTGGGATTGGGAAATAGGGAAAAATTTACCGAAGAATGGCGTTTGGCCCTTCAAATGGATAATGAAGTTCCCATACCCGATGTGCCATACTTGATTTCGCAGTTAAAACAAGAAGGATTAATTAGTCAAAATTATAAACCGGGAAATTAAGTCAACATGCGAAGTAGTATCTTAAACATTCTTGGGTTTTTAATTTCTTTGGTAATTTTGATTTGGGGGATTCTGTTGGTTACCGGGGTCACTACTTTTTCAGTTGTTCCCGAGGCCTACCGTTTCCTGAATCTACCAAGTTTGGCCATTGTTTTTGGGGGCATATTTGGAAGTGTATTTATCAGCTATGAATTCAGAGGCGTTATAAAGGCACTCCGTGACAGCCTGCGATTATTTTCCTATAGCAATATTGATGATGAACGGTTAGCAAATGATGTTGATACGATCATTGAGTGGCAAAAGCAGATCAAAGCCGACCGTATGGGGGCCATTAATCAGTTAAGTCAGCAATACGAAGATGACTTTGCGGGTTACCTATTTTCAATATTAGATACCAACTATTCTACAGAAGAGCTCAGGGAGTTAGGTGAAGCCAATATTCAGGAAAGCTACCACCGGCAGAAGAAAATAAATGAGATCTTGGCAAGCATGGGTAAAACCGCCCCGGTATTCGGCATGCTTGGTACACTTTTTGGGCTGATCGTTATTTTATCTGATTTCAATGAAGTTGAAACGCTGCTTACAGGTTTGGCAGCAGCTTTAATGACTACATTGTACGGAATTATTGTAGGGAACTTTATTTTCAATCCTATGGCAAAAAAGATGAATAATATTGCTGCAGCAGAATTTTTTCGGGAAAAATTAATACTTGAGGGTATTATCCTTATTGAAAATGAAAAGTCGGCCCTTCAGATCTATGATAAGTTACAAGCCCATATAAAACGGAACCAATTATCTTAAAACAGGAAATCAGGTGAACAAAGATCCTTATATCGATCCAAATAACTCGATGTATCCTGATCAGGATTTGGAAGATGTTGATGATGACAGCTGGCAAATAAGCTATCTTGATATTATCACCATCGTATTGGGCTTTTTGATCATACTACTGTCCTTTTCTGACTTTACGGATCAAAATTTATTTTCTGTCTCCGGCCTTTTTAAAGCGGATGTGGAAGAAACAAGGTTTGTCACAACGCCTATCAACAAAATAAAAAAACAAATGGATATTGCGTTGATAGATGAAGTTGCTGATGACAAAATCGAAATCAAACGAGAACTCAATGACCTTGTTATCCGCCTCAAAAGCGATGAATTATATTTATCCGGAAGTGCAACCATCAATACAGAATCTCTGAATTTATTGGATGAAGTTATAAAAGCTATTCAAAAGAATGCCTACAATGACTTTAAGATCGAAGTTGAAGGCCATACAGATAACACGCCAATTTCTACATCCGCATTTCCATCAAACTGGGAACTTTCCACCGCCCGGGCAACCAATGTGGTGAAATATTTCAAAGGAATGGGAATAGATGCCTCGAGGCTGAAGGCCTCAGGCTATGCTGACTCACAACCCCTTGTACCAAATGAAGACCCTCAGGGCAATCCTATAGCCAAGAATAAAGCAAAAAACAGACGCGTTGATATTCGTTTATATTACGGCGCTCAAGCTGAAGCCGAACCAAATACAATGTTGGCTAATGTTTCTACTCAAATATTAACAAACTGCCAGTTTTCAGTACAAATTGGAGGTTTTGAATCATTGAATAACAGTATTAACATTGTACAATCAGCAGAAAATTTATCGGATTTGTCCTTTGATATCTACTCCAACAATACCCTGTTTTCTATTCGTACAAAAGCGGACAGTTCTTTAAGCCGGACCCTTGAAAACTACGAAGCCCTCTCAGCATTTTACTCCAGAGACCAAATGGGGTTGATTCACCAATGCTATCAAGATCCATCTCAAACGCCCTCTCCAGTTGAGTATCAAGTTCAACTTGCTTCGTTCATAAACCAAAGCTATGCAAATCGGTACATCCGGGAGCTAAAGGACCAATATGAAATTGATGCAATGATAGAACCAGATTCATCATGGCCATATAAAGTTGTGGCAGGCCCCTATAAGGAACACTGGAGAGCAAATGACAAAATTCAGGAATTTAAAGACAAAGGCATCACAAAAAATATCTTCTTGCGAGATGTTCCAAATTCAGCTTCAGATTATTATTTCGATTTTCAACTTCAACTTAAAAGAACTCAAAACCTGAATCAGATTCAGGTAACAGCTGATCGAATTTCATCCACTTCGGGATTGGATGTACATATCAAAGAGTTTGAAGATGGAGTCTATTATGCTGTATCAGACACTCTTTCGAACTGGACTCAAACAACTGAACTTTTTAGTACCGTTCAAAAAGACAACTCCTCCCTTTCTCCCGTCATATATCTGATCGAAGAGCAGTAAACCTACTATATGACCTGTTTTCGCATTCTTGCGACCGGTTGGTTTAACTGCTCCCGATATTTACTTACGGTTCGCCTTGCCACTTTATAACCCTTTTTATTGAGTAGGTCGGTTAGCTGCTGATCACTTAAAGGATGTTGTTTATTTTCGTTATCAATTAAGTTCTGTAGAATATTTTTTACTTCCCGGTTAGAGACTTCTTCTCCACTTTCTGTTTCTAAGCCTTCATTGAAAAAATATTTGAGCTCATAAACCCCAAAGTGCGTTTGAACATACTTTCCATTTACCACTCTTGAAACCGTTGAAATATCCATTCCGATGCGTTCAGCCACGTCTTTCAGGATCATCGGTTTTAGCCCCTCCCCATATTTAAAGAAATCTTCCTGAAGGGCCACAATGGTCTTCATGATATTCATCAAGGTGTTCTGTCGCTGCCGTATCGACTCAATAAACCAATTGGCTGAATCGATCTTACTCTTCATAAAATTCTTGGCATCTTTATTGGCTTTTTTATCTTTTTTAGCCTTGATGTCTTCCCACATTTGCTTGTATTCCGGGGAAATTCGCAGGGAAGGTGCATTCCTTTGATTCAGGTTGATCACAAATTCTCCCCTTTTACTTTCCCCTTCACCCACTCCTTTCCAATAGACTTCAAAATCCGGCTCAATATAATTTTGAGTTTCCTCAAGGCCGCTTGCTACAGAACCTGGCCGTGGATCCATGTGCTTTATCGCTTCCACTGCCTCATTCAGTTCTTCACGACCTATTTTGAATTTTTTTAGCAGCTTTGAATAATGTTTTTTTTCAAAAGCTTTCCATTCATTTTCAATTATTTTCTTTGCAAGATCCAGGCCGGGAAGGTCTTTTTCTGAAGCTTCTAACTGTATCAGAAGACAGTCTTTAAGGTCACGGGAAGCTACCCCAATAGGTTCAAGTTGCTGAATTTCTTTTCGCACTCTGTCCACCATATCTTCATCCACCAAAATTCCGTGGTTGAAGGCAATATTATCTACAACGGCTTCCAATTCACGACGAAAATATCCATCCTCATCTAATGAACCTAAAATTTGATCAGCTATAAGTTGTTCCTCATCCGTAAGATCAAGTAAATTGACTTGCTCTTCCAGCTGTTCTAAAAAGGAAGCCTGATAGGGGTTTGGTAACTCTTTCCATTCCTCAATATCCGGGTTGAAGGCTGAGCCCATCTGTTCACCATCGTACTCCGTATTCTTATCAAACTCATCCCAGTCAACTTCATGCTCTTCCAGGCTTTCAAGAGCTTCCTCTTTTTCCTCTTTTGGCTCCTCTTCCGCTTCCGATAAGCTAACCGTTTCAACTTGTCCCGGTTCTACTTCTTCTAAAACCGGATTAGCCTCAATTTCCTCTTTAATCCGCTGCTCCAAACCAATGGTAGGCAGCTGCAGTAACTTAATGTACTGTAACTGCTGTGGAGAGAGTTTTTGTTGTAAACTCTGCTGTTGTTTTTGATTTAAATTTTGCTGATTACGTAGCATAATTTTCCTTACCGCGAATCTCTTTACAAGCACTCAAAAATGATTGATACCATTTTTCGCTATATCTGCGAACTAACGGTTTTTCAAGGAACTCGGCTAAATAGATTTCATCCCTTTCTCCCTTTTCACAGGCTGCTGAACAAAGCTTGGGGATATATTCAAAATTTGCATAATCAAAACCTGCAATGTGCTTCAGGCGAACCGGAAATAAATGACAACTCAAAGGTTTCTCCCAGTTAAATCGCCCTTCAAAATATGCCTTTTGAATTGCACAATAAGCAACTCCACCTTCATCATAATTCACAAATATACACTCTTTTCCGCCTACGGTTGAGATCTCGTATCCTTTTTTTTGTGAACCTATCACGACCCCATCCCGTTCAGCTACATCAACAGAGCTTTTCATTAGTTCATCTTTCAGCTGATGATAAGCTTTATGAAGTACTGGGATCTCTGATTTCGAAACCGGGGCCCCTGCATCTCCAACTACGCAACATGCGCCTTTACAACGAGGAAGATCACAGGAAAACTTAGCGGTGGCTATGTCGTCTGACAATATGGTGTTTTCAACTTTGAACATAAATTAAGATAACAATCAGACGAACACTTTTCGATGAATCATATGAGAATTTATGAATAATTTATCCTTACTAATTTCAACAAATTAAACAGTTATTTATTTGTGAAAATTTAGCATCGGCTCTATCTTCTGGATGTATGAGAAAATTGACCCCCTCAGAGCGAAAAATTTTAGACCGGCTTATCTTTCCCGAGTCTTTTGATGTAATTCAGGAAGAAACAGAATTGGCATACGGTGAAATTCGTGACGACATTATAAATCTCATGAATT
>JAVLBT010000084.1:0-12250 GCA_031580945.1 Gracilimonas sp. | reverse complement strand
CTGGCGGATACAGCCGATTACTCAGAATGGAAATACGGAAGAAGATCCACGGGTCTTGTATTTTCAGCCGCTACTTTCGCTCAAAAAGCTGGTTGGGGAATAGGGGGAGCCTTAGCTGGTTGGCTACTTGCATTGTATAATTTTGTCCCCAATGTGGAGCAATCACCGGAAGCAATCACTGGAATTAAGCTGATGATCTCGGTCTTCCCGGGTGTTCTTTATATGTCCTGTGCCATTTTCATGTACTTTTATGACATTGATTATGAAACCGAAATGATTATGCAAAAGGAGCTTGAGGAGCGAAAAAATCCAATCCCATAAATAGTATAAGCGTCTTTAATCTACTTATTGAATGTATACTTTCAATTCTAAGGGATGTATTGTTTGATGAATGTAAATCCTGAATTTTCCATCACAATCGTTTCCTGACGATTACTTCATTTTTTTCCTTCGTGATCCAAAAACGGGTTGGAGGTTGTCCATTGATCTAAAAATTAAATTAGACTGCTAATTTTAGAGAACAGCTTTAGCGGTAATCAATCACTAACGTCTGATAGGTTTTTATGCAGAACATAATTACCCGGCAGGTCACCTGTAACCCGATTACCATCTTTATCTAATTTCGCAAGGTAATTTTCTCCTACAAAAAACTGATTGGGTTCGTCTTCATGCTCCAGTATGATAGTATTTCCTGCTTCATTCCAGCTAAACCTTCCTCTAGTTTCGAACGTGTTGGGCTCATCATTCCCAAGGTAGGTCAATTGAAGAGAGTAGGTCCCATCCGCGTATAAAGTAAGCGAGGTTTCGATGCCCGAACAGGATGCGCAAGGCATCACACCAGAATACGTGCCCGACCAATCTAACGAGTTTTGGGAAGTGTGTGAGTCATGCAGCGCAATTGAAGCATCAGGTTGTTTTTGATTACTGGTTTTTGGTTCATCACATCCCCAAAACGAAATCATAGAAATAAATAACAGAGTAGAAAGAAATTTCATGGAGCTCGTTTTATATTTCACGTAGTACAAATTTCTTATCCTCATCCCGATCTAATGTTCCCGCTTTGGCGTGAACCGAATGATAAAAGAACATAAGCGATTGCTCTTCCAATGCCTGTCGCAAGATCAGGGTTTTGGCTTTCTTTGATTGAACCGGGTCGATGTCCATTTGGCGCATGGCATAGTGGTTCAGATGATATTCGGATGGGATCAGGTCTCCCAAAAAGTAAGCAGAATCTCCGGAATCATGGATCTTTACGATCTGATGTCCGGGTGTATGGCCCCCTGTACGAATAAGCTCAATTCCCGGCAGTAATTCAAAATAGGTATCGGTGATCAGCACCAGTTTATCTTGTGCAGCAAGTTTATATAACTCATCAAGATTGTATCCTGCACCTAATGTTTTCTTTTCTTCATTTTGTTCCTGAAGCGCGAAATACCACTCTTTCTTTTGTAGAAAATAGTTGGCATATGGCATTGTGACCTCAGTAGAGGTGTTTGCATTCACAAAGGTTGAGCCAGCAGCATGATCGAAGTGCAGATGACTTAATACCACATGCGTGATATCAGAGGGAGAGAGGCCAAATATATCCAAATTTGTAACCAGGTTAGACGTGTCCGTAAAAGAACTTCCATCATCCAGGCCCCATCCGAGCCCGGTATCTACCAATATGTTATGTTTACCATCCCGGATTAGGATAGGATTAATCCCAATTGAAGTTGAATTGCTCGCAAGGTCAATTTGTGGAGTTCTCTTTCGGATTTTGCCTCCTTCAGTCTTTTGAAATATTCCATCCTCAAAAACCTCAAAAATACCTTCACTAAGCTGCTCTATTTCAAATCTGCCAACCTTCATACATTAATTATTCAATGGTGATCTTAGTTGGCAGTATCATCCAGTTTTGCCCTGCTGGCTGTTTCAGAAGCATTCGTAAAGTTTTTAGGTCCTCATTGTTAGCCATTGGGAACCAATTATTTATATATGATGTTACTCTTGCCTGAGTTCCAGACATCAAAACTTCAAAGAGTCCTTTTTGCTTAGGGAAGTTTTCAATTCTGTATACTTCCATTTCAGCCATTCCTGCCGCTATGGATATCGCATCTTCCAGTGTTCCGGTTTCATCTATAAGTCCAGCTTCAGCCGCAGCCTGTCCCGTCCAAACACGACCCTGAGCAATTTCGTGAACTTCATCTCGCGTCATTCCACGAGCGTCGGCTACCCGCCCTAAAAATGTCTCATAACCGTTTTCTACATTTTGCTGAATAATACGTTCTTCGGCGGAGGTGAATGGTTCGGTAAGGTCCAGAAGGTTGGCGTATTGGTGTGTTGTAACTTCGTCGAAATCCAATCCAATATTTTCTTCCATTAACTCCTGAGCGTTAAAAAGTAAGTTAAAGATACCTATCGATCCTGTAATGGTATTGGATCCCGCAAGGACGCTATCAGCACCCATAGCAATGTAATATCCACCAGAAGCAGCTACTGAGCCCATATATGCAACTACAGGTTTTTCTTCGGATGCAGTTCGAATTGAATTCCAGATCAGGTCGGAGGTTGATGCCGATCCCCCCGGACTGTTGATATGAACCACAATTGCTTTCACCGTAGATTGGTCTAAAGCCTCGTCCAACTGTTCTTGTATATTTTCGGCAGTAATAAGAGCAGAATTATCAAACGGCGAGTCAGACCCGATCTGTGGCATGATAGTTCCTGATGCATAAATTACTGCAACCCGATCTCTGGAGGAGGGAAGTTCAACACCGGCACTTACTGGTAGAATCTTACCATAGGTTGTAAATGAGATGGTTTCGATCTCCTCATCTTCTGCATTTCCTAATCGCTCGTTAATGATCTCCTTTATCTCATTATCAAAAGCAAAGGCGTCGATCAGCCCTTCATGAAGTGCATATTGCAGCCTGTTCACGGGTTCAGAGTTTAGCATTTGATCGATTTCAGCAACAGACCTACCAGTTTTTTCTGAAACAGCTGCTGTAAATGATGAGGAAGCTGCATCTAATATTTCTAAAATTTGATCTTTGCTTTCCGGTGAAGCAGAGGTTTCCAGGAAGGGTTCTACAGCAGATTTAAATTTTCCAACCCGGAAAATCTCAGGTTGTACTCCAATTTTATCCAGCATATCAGTATAAAAGGTAAATTGAGATACAAAACCATCAAATTCAAAATTGGTATTAGGGGGACTGAATATACTATCGGCCAAAGTTGCTAAATAATATGATTGTTCATTTAAGCCAATATCGTCTGTACTAAAGTAGAGGAATTTTCCACTTTCCTTATATTTGTTAAAATAAGAGTAAGCTTGTTCAAGATTAGCCCAAGAAGTACTTAATAAATTGCCTTTCACCCAGATTCCTCTGATCCTTTCATCAGCTGCTGCTTTTTCTAAGTTCTCCTTTAATGATTCAAGTGACATTTTGTTAGCTGCATTAGGGTCAATGTAACTCTCAAAAGGACTGGGTAATATGCGGGCTGGCAACGTCCCAGACATATTTATTGTGAGTACGCTGTTATTTTTAACCTCCGGAAGTGGTTCAGATGAACTGGATGCCAATACAATGAAAAAAGCGATCACCAGCAAAATAAAAGAAGTGAAAATGCCTAAACAGGAGGCTAAAAATGATTTAAAAAAAGTCATGATTGTTTATTATTTACGGTACTTTCTGGAGTGAAATTGGAATGAATCCAAAGTGGGATTCTGTTAGCAGAACTTAGTAAAAGTTCTTCATCATTCCATTTGAAATCAGTAAGAAGTTTATGCCAAAATTTGATGCGATTGTAATAGGATCAGGTCATAATGGGTTGGTCACGGCCTGTTATCTTGCCAAAAATAACTATAAAGTCTTGGTTCTGGAGAGAGAACCTACTATTGGTGGAGCCGTTCGAACGGAAACGATGTTTAAATCGGACGAGAATCCTCATGGATTTCGAATGGATATTGGTTCTTCAGTTCATATTATGATTCACCAAACAGGGATTATTGAAGAGCTTGAGCTGGAAAAGTATGGATTAGAATATATCGATATGGATCCGATCATGTCATATCCGGTTCCAACAGGTAAGGGGGTAATTCACTTTTGGAAAGATTTCGAACGAACACTGGATTCTATTGCTAAAGTAGCCCCTGAAGATGTTGAAAATTACAAAAAGTTTGTCGATTTCTGGGGCCGTATCAATAAAAGCGTTTTGAAAGCATTCATGTCAAAACCTGCTGCTGGAAGCTTGTTTGCAGAGATGACCAAAGCTCAGATTCGGGATGGCTCGATGTTTAAAAAGGGAGAGCAGCAATCAGGACTTCAGAAGATATTATCGAGCTACGGAAAAGTCGTGGATGATGCCTTCGATTCTCCCTATATGAAAGCGGCTATTCTTTGGTTTGCAGCACAATCGGGGCCATTGCCGGATCATTCTGCAACAGGTGATTTTGCCGGTTGGCAGTCGATGTTGCATGAAAGTGGAGCCAAACACCCTAAGGGTGGAAGCGGAATGCTTACGCAGTCTATGAAAAATATGATAGAGGCTCATGGTGGAGAAGTAATAGCAGATCACCCTGTTGAAAAAATTCTTGTTGAAAACGGTAAAGCGATCGGTGTAAGGACGGAGAACGGAAGTGAGTTTCGGGCTAATATCATTGTGTCGAATGCCCATGTACAAACGACCATGATGAAAATGGTTGGGCGAGAGCATTTGGACGACTCTATGTTTACTAAAGTTAAAAATATCAACGTAGGTAATGGATTTGGGATGGTGATTCGTTGTGCAGTGGAAGAGCTTCCGGAGTACACTGCTGCCCCGGGCGATCCAGATATTCACAATGGTATTCAGTTGTTAGCGCCTTCCGTTCAATACATGAACAATGCAATTGGAGATTACATGCAAAAACGTCCGCCTGAAAAACCAGCTGTTCTTTGTATGACCTTCTCCAAGATCGATCCTGAAGTGGCTCAAGATGGTAATCATACTCTATTTGCCTGGGCTCAATGGCATCCATATGAGCTGGCCAATGGAATGAGCTGGGATGACATTCGTGAGCGGGAAGCACAAAAGATCTATGACGTTGTCACTGATTATGCACCAAACATGAAGAATAAACTCATTGATTGGTATATTCAGACACCACTTGATATTGAAAGAAAACATGGTTTGCTGCGAGGTAATGTAATGCATGTTGAAATGAGTTTTGATCAAATGTTCATGTTTCGACCCATACCAGAAATGAGTCAGTACGAAACTCCGATCAAAAATTTATATTTGGCAAGTGCGTCATGCCACCCCGGTGGAGGTGTCTTTGGTGCTGCGGGTCATAATTCGGCCAGGGTGATACTCAAAAAACACAGAAATAAATTATTCTCATTTAGTTAAATACACATCTTGAATTCTACTCTGTATATACATCTGTCAACACTTCAGCAGAATTTGGACATCATCAAATCACATATTGGGGAAGGTGTTCAATGTATGGCGGTGATCAAAGATGAAGCTTACGGTCATGGATTAATCCCCATAGCTGATTTTCTTCAGGATAAAGTTGATTGGTTTTGTGTTGCCCATATAGCTGAGGCTGTGGAGTTAAGGCAAAATGGAATTGATAACCCAATATTGGTTTTTGAAATTCCTGTAAAAGGAAGAGAACATCTCTATACAAAGTTTAACGTTACAGCAAGTATTTCTGATCTCTCCGTGTTCAAACGATTAGAAAAGGGGACCAATTGCCATCTTCATTTTGATACGGGAATGATGAGACTTGGTATGTTAGCTTCTGAAGTAGAAGAAGTTTTACGAAGTATGGAAAGGTTCCCTCATTTACATTATTCGGGTATTTACACCCATTTTGCCAATGCTGACGGGGATGCAAGTCCCGATGTAAACCAGCAAATTAATACCTTTAAGGATATAAGAACTCATTTTCCTGAAGAGCTGTTTACCCATACCTCCAACAGTGCAGGAACTTTGTATCACCACCAAAAAGGGGTATTTGATGGTATTAGGCCAGGAATTTCATTATACGGATATGCCCCAGGAAGTGAAATAGAAAAACTTCAACCCATTATAGAATGGAATTCGAACCTGATGCAGGTAAAAAAAATTAGGAAAGGAGAGGCGGTTGGGTATGGAAGTACCTGGAAAGCCCCTGAAGATGGGTGGCTTGGAATTGTTCCTGTAGGTTACTCTGATGGTGTCTTTAGAATACTAAGCGGAAAGATCAAGATCGAGATCAATGGAAAACTTTATCCACAGGTTGGTACAATCAGTATGGATTATATGGCTGTTTTTACCGGAAAGGAGAAATTTGAAACAGGAACAAAGGTAACTATACTGAGAAACGGGGAATTATCAGCTAAAAAGTGGGCAATGGCATCAAACACAATTTCCTATGAGATTACTACAGCAATCAATCAGAAATTAAACAGAATATACCTCAGGTAATTAATAAATAATATCATCCAGTTCAATTTCTACACGGATGGTATCTTCTGAGTAGCTTGAATTTGGGTTATTGCCATATGCAAGGGAGGGTGGTATCATTAATACTCTGATCTCATTTTTTTTCATCCCAATAATTCCTCTTTTAAATCCTTCCTCTGTTATAATTCGTGAATTTTGAACATTGGTATTGACGGGTATATCGCCATCGTTTGCATAGGAACTGGCTATAATTCTATCCGGGTCGTTTTTTACACGTTTGGTATAGTAAATACTAACCTGGTCGGTTGGATTAACAGAACAAAAACGTTCATTCCCGCTCGGGCAAATACCCTCTTCTATGATATAGTACTCTAATCCACTTTCTGTGGTTATTTTTTCACTTCCCTCTACTGAAATAGGATCGGGAACTGAGGAATAGTCGATACGTCGGGGATCATCTTGATCACATGAAAACAGGAAAAGTGTAGCAATAATAGATAAAAGTACCGGGATTTTAATGGCAGTCAGATTCATCAATATGAGAAAATGTATTTTATAGATTTGTAAACAGTTAACTGGTCAGAATAGTATTTATTTCAGCCTAAAGATAAAGCTTAGGCCTGATAAAACCATAGCTTATTATTTGCGGTTATACGGTTAGTTATCACTAACACCCGTGATCGCTTCATCTAATTCTTTTTTACGCTTTCTAAGCGCGAATCGGCTAACTAATATTGAGAATTCATACAACACCGTTAAAGGTACTGCAATCAGTATCTGTGATACCGGATCGGGAGGAGTAAGCATTGCTGAAATCATCAATGCCAGTATGATAAAATGGCGTCGGTATTTTTTTAGAAATTCAGGAGTAAGTAACCCGATCTTTGAAAGGGCATAACTCACTATCGGTATTTGAAAAATAATGCCACAGGCTATTGTCCACATAGAAACGGATCCAAAATAAGCATTGATATCAAAATCATTACGAATGATGTCGGATATCTGAAATTGGGCAAAAAATTGAAGCGCAAAAGGCACCAGAATCAGGAAACCGAATGAGACCCCAAGCATGAAAAATAAGGTTATGAAAAAAGCACTGAAATAAGATTTTCTTTTTTCCTTGCGTTCTAATGCGGGCTCTATAAATAACCACATTTGGTAAAAAAACACTGGAGAGCCGATGATGAAACCCATCACGAATAAAGTGCCCCAATAGGTAAAAAACTGTCCCGGTAATCTTCTGCTCTGTAATTCAAAATCAACGGCCTCAACCCGAAGAATGTCATACATGAAAAAATCAGCCTGAGTGGGGCCTAACATTACGTCTTCCACAAAAAAATCGGAGAAAATGAAGGCTATTACCACGCCAACAAGGACCCCTATGAGTCCTTTGATAATTCGCCATCGCAATTCCTCAAGATGTTCGAGAAAAGACATGGTGGCAGTTCGATCCGCTGGTTTCTTAGCCTTCGGCGGATCGCTTTGCATGATTTGACGTTCTTCCAAGATGGAATCTCCTTAAACTGTTACAAAATCATACAATGGAAATCGCTCACAAAGATCACGTACTTCCTGTTCTACCTGTTTAAGATTTGCTTCATCTTCAGGTTTTTGAAGTACCTTGTCAATCAGGGTGGCAATATGTTTGAATTCAGCCTCTTTTAGTCCACGAGTGGTCATCGCAGGCGAACCGATACGGATTCCTGATGTAACAAATGGACTTTCTGTATCGAAGGGTACCATATTTTTATTTACAGTAATTGCTGCTTTGCCAAGAGATTCTTCTGCGATCTTTCCATTTAATCCCTTATTTCTAAGGTCGATCAGGATCAGGTGATTGTCTGTTCCTCCACTCACAATATCGTATCCCATTTCCACAAATTTGTCGGCCATTGCCTTGGCATTCAACTGGGTTTGGGTTTGATAAGTTTTGAAGTCGTCCTCTAAAGCCTCTCCAAAAGATACGGCCTTTGCTGCAATAACATGCATGAGCGGCCCCCCTTGAGTCCCCGGGAAGACTGCAGAGTCAAATACTTCTCCCCAGTTTTTGGTCCTGCCAGATTTTCGTGCCGTTACACCAATAGTATTTTCGGTGTTTTTACCAACCAGGATCATGCCCCCGCGAGGTCCGCGTAAGGTTTTGTGGGTGGTTGTAGTTACAACATGTGCATGCAGCAGGGGATCATTTAAGTTTTTGGTAGCGATCAACCCCGCTGTATGCGCCATATCCATCCACAATAAGGCACCTACTTCATCAGCTATACTCCTGAAAGCTTCATAATCATAATCTCTTGGATAAGCAGATGCCCCAATGGAGATCATCGTTGGATTAACTTCTTTGGCACGGTCCCGAATCTTGTTCATGTCTAAACGACCGGTTTCTTTCTCCACTCCATAGAATTCAGCATTGTAATTAATACCAGAAAAGTTAACGGGAGACCCGTGTGTAAGGTGCCCACCATGAGATAAGTCAAAACCTAAAAGAGTTTCACCGGGTTTCATACACGCAAGATATACGGCAGCGTTGGCCGTAGCGCCAGAGTGAGGCTGTACATTTACCCAATCAGCATTAAATAACTTTTTAGCTCGTTCAATAGCTAAATCTTCAACAATATCTACGACTTCACAACCGCCATAATACCGTTTTCCGGGATATCCCTCTGCATATTTATTGGTAAGTACACTTCCCATTGCAGAGATCGTAGCTTTAGAAGCGAAATTCTCAGATGCAATAAGTTCAAGGTTATAATTTTGGCGGTCAGTTTCTTTTTCAAGAAGGTCAAAAATCTGAGCGTCTTGCTCTTGAAGAGATTTCATTAGCGGCAATTACTTTTGGGTTAATGATTGGATTTTATTTACACGTCGCTTGTGACGGCCGCCCTCAAACTCAGTGGCAAACCAGGTTTCTATAATTTCTTTGATCTCAGATTCATTCAGTTCCCGACCCGGTAAACACATAATATTTGCATTATTATGTGATCGCGTCATTTCAGCTGCTTTAGGAGTATAGGTAAGTCCTGCCCGAACCTTCGGATATTTATTGGCTGTCATGCATACCCCTTGTCCGCTTCCGCAAACAAGAATACCTTGTTCATGTTCCCCTGTATTAATTAGTTCAGATACCTTTACGGCAAAATCAGGATAATCAACGGATTCTTCGGAATGAGTTCCAAAATCCACGGGTGTGTGACCCATTTCTGTCAATATCTTTTTAGCAATTTCCTTAGCAGGAAAGCCCGCATGATCGCTGGCAATTGGAATGATCATCAGATGTAAATTTTAGGTAAGAATTTATTTATCAAATATCCGCAAAATTTGGCTGACATTAAAGAATTTATATCGTTTATGTTAAACAAAATGAACAATATTATTTGTACACGAAACCTATTTTAGGATCTTTAACTGGCATGCTTAATTAAACTCATTCCATACTTTAAATTACTATTGAATAGTTTAAATTATGCGGACGGAGTAAATTACTTAAAAAACATCATATGAAATTATTTCTTAAGATTCTGGCCGGGTTTTTAGTATTAGTCATTGTAGCTGTAGCCGGTTTGAGAATCTATTTTAATGACCAAAGACTTAGGGAAACTGTTGTTCCGATGATAAGCCAGCAAACCGGAACGGACGTTCGAGTAGAGTCGATGTCCCTAAGCTTGTTTACGACATTTCCCGATGCAGGTATTAGCATGAAGGGATTTGTGCTGCCAGATAAAGAGCAGAATGAAATAGCATCTTTAGATGAGTTGATCTTTTCTGTAAAAATTTTGCCCCTACTTTCAAATGAAATACAGATTACTGAACTCATTCTTAAATCACCGGAAATTCAATACCGTATTTATGAAAATGGGACTACGAATATTGATTTTCTAATCGCCTCTGAAACTCAAGAGACTCCGGAAGAGGAAAGTGGAATTTTACTTCAAGTGCCAGAACTAAAAATAGAGAACGGGGTATTGCGGTATGGAGATTCAGTTTCTGAAATGGAGGTACTCGCAAAGGGTATTAATGGACAGCTTGCTCTTCAATTTGACCGACTCATTCAAACAGAGCTTGATGCAGGAATTCAATCCTTATCGGTACAAATGTCCGGAGAAGATTACATTAACGATCTTGAAGTAAGTCTTCAGCAATCCTCCATAATAGACCTTGAACAAGAAACCCTAAATATTAAGGATGGGAGCTTAAGATTATACAATCTGGCTCTGCAATTGAGTGGGCATATTGATTCATGGAGCAGTGATGCAATGAATTTAAACATCGCTGTTTCCAGTTCTTCTGATAATTTTGGAGAATTACTTGGTTTAATACCGCCCGAATTTGAAGAGTACGTCAATAACTTAGAGACCCGGGGTTCCTTAAAGGTAGAGGGAAAAATAGAAGGGGCATTATCCGAAAACGAATTGCCAGCTTTAAATTTCAATATCGATGTTCAAGAAGGATATTTAAAAAACCCCGAACTCCCCGAAGCCATTCAAAATATCTCACTCTCATTTTTAGCTAATAACGATCAAATATCCATTCAAAACTTTTCTGCTATTGCTGCAGGTAATGATATCTCCGTATCCGGAATGATAACAAGCCCCTTATCTGAGAATCCAGGATTTGATCTTGAGATCGCAAACGAGACGGACCTTTCTACGATCAAAGATTTTTATCCGATCGGAGAACTTGGGGTAGAACGCCTTGGAGGTTTATTATCAGTCGAGTTATCTGCAAAAGGCACGTTCAAAGATCCTGAAAATGCCCAGGTAAATGGGAACATGAAGCTCACAAAGGGAATCTTACAATATGAAGGAGTACCCAGGCCAATTGAAGATATTGAAGCAGAAGTCAATGCTTCAAACCGGCAGATAGCGATCAAAAGAGCAAAACTCAAAGCCTCAGATAACAGCTTAGAATTATCAGGTTCAATTAATAACCCTCTTGATGAAAAAAATCGAAGTGTCAATATAAATGGTGATGTGAATGTTGATCTGTCCTCACTGGATGAGTTTTATCCTGTAGATGAAATAGACGAAGAGCTCACGGAATTGAGAGGAAATTTAGAGTCCCAATTTGTGCTTAGAGGAAAATTAGAACCATTCGATGTTCAAAAATTACTGCAAAACAGCAACGTAAAGCTTTCTAATGGATATATAGCACACAAATCAATTGGTGAGCCTCTAAGAGATATAAGCTTTTCAGGTCGTGTTTCCGGTACGCAAGTGCAGATTGATCAAGCTCGTTTTAAAACAGGTAAGAACAGCCTGGCGGTGAAAGGAAAGGTTCAAAATTATCTTTCTGAAAATCCAATATTTAATTTAAATATAGATGGGAAGGCTATGCTCAGCGATATTAGGAATTATTATTCATTACAACCCTGGGTGGAGGCCTTAAACGGTTCTGCGACACTTAAACTTACCGCCAAAGGTCCGGCTGGTGACCCCCTAAAAATAGACTTGAATGGTTCTTTAGGTTTAAATGAGGTTAATGCAAGCGGCGGTGAATTAGCCCTGGATGTAAAAAACCTGAATGGCACATTAAGTGTAACTCCAAATGAATTACAACTGAATAATTTTAAAATGGGTTTTGGCAGTTCTGATATTGAGCTATCTGGAAAAATGAAAAATTATCTCAGCCTCATCAAGGAACAGTATCCTCCAAGTCAGATTCCAACGGTTACAGGCACATACAGCAGTGATTATCTAAATATTGATGAAATGATCGATTGGGATGAAGAAACGGACCCAAGTGCCCCCATTCCGCTTGAATTACCGGAATTGAAAGCACAAGTGAATGCAGAAATCACTGATATGAATATTTTAGGTTTAAGGATCAGAAATATCTC
>JAVLBT010000083.1:0-12292 GCA_031580945.1 Gracilimonas sp. | reverse complement strand
GATAACTATCCAGCCTGCAACTTGGGTATTGGCGCCACTGAGTGGTCTAAATCTATTACAGACGGAACTCCCTGGCGGGATATCAAGATATATGAAAACCACGCATATATTGTAAGTGATGCTCAGCCACACGGAATGCAGGTTTTTGACCTTACTAAACTTCGTGATCATGACAGCTCAGTGATTGAATTTGACCATGACGCCCTTTATGACAAATTCGGCCCGGCCCATAATATTGTAATCAACACGAAATCTGGTTTTGCTTACGCCACGGGAGTAACACAATCAGAAATCTGTGGTAGCAGAGATAGTACAGGACTTCATATGGTTGACATAAATGATCCAAAATCCCCGAAATTCGCCGGATGTTATATTGACAGTACCCCAGGAAATTACCGTATCGCCCCCGGATATATACATGATGCTCAATGTGTGATCTACGAGGGTCCGGATGGAGAACACAATGGTAAAGAAGTTTGCTTCAATTCTGCTGAAGGCAATGTGGTAATTGCGGATGTGTCTGATAAAGAAAATCCTGTAACTCTTGGGTACGAACGGCAGGCCAATATGCAGTATTCGCATCAGGGTTGGTTAACTGATGATCAGGCTTATTTTTTAATGAACGATGAACTTGATGAAAGGAATTTGGGCCGTAATACCAAGACCTATGTTTGGGATGTCCAAGACCTTGATAACCCAACTTTCGTCGGATATTATGATCATGAAACTTCTTCAATAGATCACAACTTATATGTTCGGGGTGATCACGTATTTGAAAGTAACTACAATGCAGGGCTTCAGATACTGGAAATATCTGACCTTGAAAATGCGGAATTTAAACGGGTTGCTTATTTTGATACTCAGCCCCAAACTGATGAAGCCCTTTTTAAAGGAACATGGAGCAATTACCCCTATTTTGCAAGTGGTATAGTTGTTATAAGTGATATAGATTCTGGATTATTTATAGTAAGGCCAGAATTATGATCAATTAAACTACCGTTATTAGGTCGTATTTCCATACAATTAAATACTTATCCCGACTATGTTAAGCGGGTATTACCAACGGAGCAGTTCTTTTGAGTTAAAAGCATATTTACGTACCTTTGGTACGTTTTATAAGCGGTAAATAATGCCGTTGTAATTAAAATCAAAGCGAAAATTTTAGCGCAACTTTATGGATTTATTTGATAAGCTTGAGGGCCGACCAAGTCCACTTGGCCCTTTCACTTCTGAAGGATACGGGTACTATACTTTTCCAAAATTAGAAGGACCTTTGGGGCCTGAAATGCAGTTCAACGGCAAAGATATGGTCGTTTGGAGCATTAACGATTATCTGGGCATTGGGAGTAATCCAGAGATCAAAAAGGTAGATGTGGAAGCAACGGAGCAGTACAGCCTGAGTGCTCCAATGGGTGCACGTCTTATGACTGGTAATTCAACAGAGCATGAAAAACTTGAGGACGAACTTGCTGCTTTTGTTCATAAGGAAAAAGCCCAGCTTTTGAATTTTGGATATCAGGGTATCATGAGTACTATTCACGCGCTGGTAGATCGTAACGATATTCTTATTTATGACGAACTGAGCCACGCCTGTATTGTAGATGGAAAGCAGCTTGCTATGGCTGATAAATATGTGTTCAAGCACAATGATATTGAAAGCTTTAAAAAGCAGCTTTTCCGAGCCAAAAAGAAAATGAATGATAACACATCCATACTGGTAGTAACCGAAGGTGTGTTTGGAATGACCGGTGACCTTGGTATTCTGAAAGAAATCATAGAACTCAAGAAAGAAGTTCCTTTTCGATTGTTAGTTGATGATGCGCATGGCATTGGAACTATGGGCGAAGACGGATCGGGGACTGGAACTCACCTTGGAGTTCAGGAAGGAATTGATGTGTATTTCGGAACCTTTGCAAAATCTTTTGCATTGATTGGTGCATTTATTGCATCAGAACCTCGTGTAATTGAGTTTCTGAAAGCTAATGCACGTAGTCAGGTATTTGCTAAATCCCTCCCATTACCACTGGTTGTATCCGCACGCAAGCGGTTACAGATGATCAAAGATCACCCGGAATGGCGACAAAACCTCTGGAATACCACCATCAAATTACGTGAAGGCCTTAGAGAAATGGGTTACACGGTATTGCCATCTGAAAGTCCTGTAACACCGGTGTTAACAAAAGGTAGTACCGATCTTTGTCAGGATATCATGCGTAAACTACGTGAAGAGCACGGCGTTTTCGTAAGTGGTGTAGCATATCCCGTTGTACCACGAGGCACTGTATTAATTCGGTTAATACCAACCGCTGCTCATAACGACGCTCATATTGAGCAAACATTAAAAGCTTTTGGAGCTATTAAAGATTATGTCTTTGAAGCAGCAGAAAAGCTCAGTGCATAACACGTAAGACAATTATTAAATCTAAAAAAAGCCCGTTTGGTTAAACTAAACGGGCTTTTTTTTGGATCTATTTTTTCCTTTAACACGGACCTGCTCATGGGTAAATTTTCGGATCGAAAATTCTTTATCCATGGCAATAAACTCACCGTCTTCATTCACCCCTAAAAATTTAAATTCCTCTTGTAATATTTGGTCATTTACTTGTAACCTGCACCACTCACCAGTATTTAACATCGAGCGGTTTACCAGCTTAACGACATTTTGATCTTGTTGTACCCAAAGCCGGTATCGATATTCAATTTTCTGAAGAATCTCAGTGAGTAACTTTTCCCTCTTCAGGGATTCTTTGATCTCATTCTGCAACGATGTCGCTGTTTCTGATAATTCCCCTGGAAATTCCTGCTGATGCACATTCAACCCAATTCCAACCACCACCCGGTTTAGTTTATTCCCAATAAAGACAGTCTCCGTTAAAATACCACAAACCTTTTTGTCATCAATCAGAACATCATTGGGCCATTTGAGTGATACAGAACGGCTGGTTTTGCTTTCGATGACTTCTTTAACAGAAAGAGCACAAACCAGTGTCAATAGATTTAGACGTTCTGCTTTTTGGGGTTCAAAGATCAAAGAAAATGTAAGGTTTTGTCCCGGATATACACTCCAGTTACGGTCATGTTGACCACGCCCCGCATTTTGATAATCCGTAAGAATAAGCGTTCCATGTAACGAATCTCTGGACTTTATTTTTTTTGCATAAGAATTCGTTGAAGGCAATTCCTCAAAAAAAGAAAAGCTACGCCCCAACCAGGACGTAGCTAATTTTTTTTCTAAAATAGTTGTGTCAAACAAAATGCGAACTTTGGTGTTTTAGCTTATTGCCTAAACTAAGATAAACACACCATTCTTCCACATTTTGGAAACGCATTATTTTCCTACCAAAATGACAGAATCTTCAGTGCCATATTCGTTAGGAATATATTCATCAGCGTTATCATCGTTTTCCCATCGTTCGCCGTCAATCAGATACTTGAATTTATATTCATTTTCAGGCTTCAGGCGCAGCGTGGTTGTCCATTGGCCCTTCTTTTTTTCAAGTTTCTCTGCTTCCGTATCCCAGTCGTTAAAAGAACCAGCAACTGCTACTTCTTTTTCTGCCCATTCTTCTGGCAGGCTTAACGTTACTTTGCATACCGTTCGTTTTGGAGTGAATTTTTTCGTAATCATATCAGTAAATTTTATTCAATGAGTGAATGAGGCCTTAAAAATACTACTTTATTTAAATACAACAAAATTATTACCACATTAATTAACGGAATACAACTCTATGGTATTAATTTTTTAGTTTAATTTTATTTTTACCTAAATAATAAAAACTTGGAAGCGATTTCTACACTAACAATACTTCTATTTTAATGGGAAAAGATTAACTAAATAAAATTGCCCCCTTCTCTTTTTCAATCGTGTATTTAAATAGTTTTAAGATCTTTGATATGCTGAATAATATGACCGTTATGTTTTAAGTACCATTGGCCTGAATTTTTAAAAACCTTTGACCATACTATCATTTTTAGTACCCACTTTTTTATTATAACCATGACAAAATTTATTATGGCAGGGTATTTGTAAAGATTAACTTCTAAACAGTTGAACGGCCTTGTTTATAAGGTTAACTTTAGTAGTTCAAGAAATTTTTAGAAGAGTACGAGTACCCCATTATGGATATATTAGAAACGGTCGGTAAAGCCATTACCAAAATTTTTGGTTCCAAGAGTGAACGGGATATCAAAAAGATTCAGCCCATCGTAGATGAGATCAAGAGTTACGAAGATCAAATGAAGCAGCTCAGCGATGAGGAACTGAAAGCTAAAACTGAGGAATTCAAGCAGAAGATCCAAGATGCCACTGCAGATACTATCGCACGTATCAAAGAGATAAAAGTACAGCTTGATGATATTGAGACTCTTTCCCCGGGTGAACACCGTGAATTAGCTGAGGAGCTGGATGCTATGGAACAGCAGGAGCTTGATATTATTGAGGAAGTGCTTGATGAGATCTTACCTGAAGCTTTTGCCGTTTTGAAGGATACTTGTCGCCGTTTTGTGGGGCAATCCTGGAAAGTCGGCGGAAATGACACGACCTGGGAAATGATTCCTTATGATGTACAGCTTATTGGTGCGATCGTACTCCATCAGGGTAAAGTAGCTGAGATGAAAACTGGTGAGGGTAAAACACTTGTTGCTATTTTTCCCGCATACCTGAATGCATTGGCCGGAAAAGGCGTACACGTGATCACTGTAAATGATTATCTCGCCAAACGAGATGCCGAATGGAATGAACCGATCTTCAATTTCCACGGGCTTAAAGTAGATTGTATTGACCATTATCAACCAAGTACAGAACAGCGCCGCCAAGCGTATAAAGCGGACATTACTTACGGAACCAATAATGAATTTGGGTTCGACTACCTTCGCGATAACATGGTTATTGAGCAAGAACAATTGGTACAACGCGACCATCACTTCACCATTATTGATGAGGTGGACTCTATTTTAATTGATGAGGCCCGAACTCCGCTGATCATTTCCGGTCCTGTTCCGCAAGATAATAAGTCGGATAGGTATGTGGAAATGAAGCCACGAGTTGAATCTCTCGTGAACGCACAAAAAAAGCTGGTAGCAAACCTTGTGAAAGAGGGAAAAAAACTACTGGAAGAAGGAGATGAAGAGAAAGCCGGGCTTGCTTTATTCCGGGCGGTTCGTGGGTTCCCAAAAAATTCTCAGCTCAGAAAACTTCAGCAGGACCCTAAAGTTCAAAAACTGATACAGAGCACAGAGAATTTTTATCTGCAAGATAATGCTAAAAACATGCCCATTGTAGATGAACACCTTTATTACGCGGTAGACCCTAAAATGAACTCCATAGAAATGACTGAAAAAGGTCAGGAGTTCATTACCAAAAAAGGAGAGGATAAAGATTTCTTTGTAATTCCGGACCTGGGGGAAGAAACAGCAAAAATTGAACAAGAAATTGAGGAACTCGAAGAAGAGAAGGTCGAGGAGATCAAAAAAAATGACGAGTTTAGCGAGGATTACAAAGAAAGAAAAATTAAAGAGACAAAGGATGAAATTCGCCAGGAACGCGAGCAGAAATTCAATGAATTACACCGCTTGTTTGCTGAACGCGGAGATCGTATCCACACCGTAAATCAGCTTTTAAAAGCTTATACCAATTTTGAACGAGAGGAAGAATATATCGTGCAAGATGGGAAAGTTCAGATCGTGGATGAGCACACTGGTCGTGTACTTTCCGGCCGTCGTTACTCCGATGGATTGCACCAGGCGATTGAGGCCAAAGAGCAGGTGAAAGTGGAGGCTTCCACACAGACCTACGCTACCATCACCCTGCAGAATTACTTCCGTATGTACAACAAGTTGGCGGGTATGACGGGTACAGCAGAGACGGAAGAAGGAGAATTCAACGAAATTTATGAGTTAGATGTAGTCGTCATTCCCACAAACCGACCTATTGCCCGTGATGACAAAGAAGATCTTGTGTTCAAAACGAAGCGTGAAAAATTCAACGCAGCTATTCAAAAGATCCAGGAATATCATGATAAAGGCCAACCGGTACTGGTGGGTACTACAAGTGTAGATGTATCCGAGACTATGAGCCGAATGTTGAAACGAGCCGGTATTCCTCACAACGTTTTGAACGCCAAACAACATGCCCGCGAAAGTGATATTGTGAAGCAGGCTGGGGAGATAGGAGCTGTGACCGTTGCTACCAATATGGCAGGTCGTGGTACCGATATTAAACTCGGCAAAGGTGTAAAAGAAAAAGGCGGATTGGCTATTCTGGGAACCGAACGCCATGAGTCGCGCCGAATTGACCTGCAGCTCCGTGGTCGGGCAGGGCGTCAGGGTGATCCTGGTGAATCGCAGTTTTATGTATCGCTGGAAGATGACCTGATGGCCATGTTTATGAGTGACCGTGTGGCTAACGTGATGGATAAGCTCAGCTTTGAAGAAGGCGAGGTTATCACGCACCCGTGGATCACCAAGTCGCTGGAGCGGGCTCAGTCTAAGGTAGAGCAGAATAACTTCAGTATTCGTAAGAAACAGCTGGAGTATGATGATGTGCTCAACAATCAGCGAAATGTGATCTATGCCCGGCGTAAACACGCGCTTTCCGGAGAGCAACTCCGTACCGATATACTTGACATGCTGGATGACCTCATCGAAAACCTCGTAGAGGAGCATGTGGCTGCAGGCGACTATGATGGCTTGCACGAGTCTTTAATTCGATACCTTGCCGTGGACGTGGACTATGACAGGGAAGAATGGTTTAACATGGGCGAAGATGATCTGGTTGAGCATATTCTGGAAAAAGCTTTAGAGGCCTACCGAAAGAAAGAAGAACGGATTTCAGCTCCCCTTTATAAGGTGATGACCCGCATTAATGAAAGCAATCCCGATAACAGGCCTGATAAAGTTCAGGTGATCTTCACTGATGGAATACGACGCATGCGCATTGTAGTAGATGTAGAAAGTGCCCTTGAAAATGAAGGCCGTGAAGTAGCTCGTTCCCTGGAAAAAAGTGCCATCCTTTCTATCATCGATCAAAAATGGATGGAGCATTTACGCGAATTGGATTCTGTGAAAGAAGGTATCGGATTGCGTTCATTTGCACAAAAAGATCCATTGCTGGAATACAAGCGAGAAGCATTTGATATGTTTAAGATGTTGTTAGATGACATCAACCAGGAAGCTACATCACTGATTTGGAAAGCTGTACCTGAAGTGAAAGATGACAAACTGCAGCAGGCTCAACAGCAGAAATCACGCTTTGATACTTCTTCTATGGAAACACAACATGCCGATTCTACCGGAATGGGCCTCAAAGCAGGTCAACCGCAGCAAAATGGTGGGCAAAAACCGCAAGGTGGAAACGCCAAACGGCAGCCTGTTGAAGTTGCCGAAGAGCCTGGTCGTAATGATTATGTCACTGTTCAAAACATGAACTCAGGCGAAACCAAAGAAGTGAAATGGAAATACGCCAAGCGCATGGTTGATGAAGAAGGCTGGATCCTGGTTGAGAAATAATATTTAATTGACCAAGAGAAATCGAAATTTTATAAAAACTGATTCAATCCCTAAACTGGTTCAAGCGTCCGCTTGGACCAGTTTTTTTTTGACTTCAATTCTTAAGTCTACGCTCAAGATTCAAAGCTAACTGAATCCAACACCTAAACTCACTCAAGATTTTCGTCTCGTTCCGCCGCTCTGCTGCGGAATGCCCCACTGAGGCTACACTTCCCGCCTCCAACTATGGAATAAAGTAGGATGCTAATACGAATACCGAAAGCCTCATATAATGAGTATGAGGCAGAGCCTCGATTATGCATGACGCAGCGGAGCTACGTCACGAGGACATAATCGGATCCGCGTTAATCTAAATCAGCTGAAATAGGCCGGTTATTCTCAAAATCAAATAACGTTAGCCGGCGAAGATTATAATATCCCGTCCAATAGTTTCGAAGGGCCTGTATGTAGCTTCGGCGGGCACTGTCTTTTTCATTTTGGGCGATGAACAGGTTGGTTACATCGATCTTGCCAATCAGATATCGTTTTTTAGCTACATTGTACCGACGGTCCGCAATTTCATCAGATATTTTAGCCAGCTCTACCTGATCCTTGAGCTGTGAGAACTCACGCACTGTACTTCGTACATTCAAATCGAACTGAAGTTTTTGGTAGGCAATAGTATTTGCCGTAGCTGCCTGCTGATTTCTGGCGGCCTGAATTTCAGCTGTGTTTTTGCCCCAATTAAAGATCGGGATCTGAAATCCTACCGTAAAAAACTGCCGATTCTGTGGATCATTATATAACTGATCAAAATCTTCCGAGGTTTGATTCAACCCGTAACTGGCTTGTAAACTCGCTGAAAAACCAGCTTCTTTTCTCGCACGGTCATACACCTGGTTGGCCTGTATTTCATTCAATTCGAATTCAAGGGACGTACTGTTATTTTCCCTGGCTAGTTCTAAGGCTCTGTCCACATCAATTTTCAGATCAGGGGCTGTTTGGGGAGCTGTGACATCTATTTCTGTGTCATCAGGAATACCAAGCAAAGCTTTGAAATTTTCTTCGGCTCGTTCAAAATTCAGCCGGGCCGTAGTTAATGAATTTTCTGCATTTCGAAGGGCCAATTCACTTTGCAAAAGATCGTTTTCGGCAATACTTCCTACCTGATACCTTCCCTTTGAAATGTTATAAATTGAATCATTGACGGTCACATTAAATTCAGCCACTTCCACATTGATCTTAGTCAATAGAAAATCGAAAAAACTTTGGGTGGTATTAAAAGCCAGGTCCTCCATGTCTTCCACGAATTCTTTTTGGGCAATTTGGTAGCGAAGCGGTTCAATCCGGTTTCTCCACTTCAGGCTGTTAAATTGGAAAAGGGGTTGAAAGTAGGTAGCCACCAGCGGCGTACTTTGCCAGAAATACACATTCTCGCCGTTAATGCCCCGATCAAATAAGATAAGCCGATTTATACCGCTCGATAGCGAAAGCCGTCCGCCGGTTGGCATAATATTTTGATTCACCGATAAATTCACGGACGACTGCGACTGACTTTCTTCCTGGTAAATTGTAGAACCATCATCAAGCCTATTTGAAGTGATTGCACGACTAAACCCTGGAACCTCTCCATCCAAGTCAAGGCTGGGAAGGAGGTCTGCACGAAAGGATTTATAGCGCCATTTGGCTGAGACCAGCGCAAAGTTAGCAGCCCGGGCCAACGGACTGTTTTGCTTAGCAATATCAATGCTTTCTTCCAGCGTGAGCGATTGCTGTGCTTGTCCATAGAGGTTCATGGTTCCCAATAACATTCCAAGAAGAAGAAATATAAACTGCTTATTCATGTCTTAATGCGTGTACAGGGTCGTGTTGTGCGGCTCTTTTGGCTGGGTAGTAACCGAAAATCACTCCGATGATCAAAGCCACGCCAAAAGAAATGGCAATGGACATTGGTGTTACAATGGTGGCAATATCAGCGGTAGCTTCAATAGCATAACTGAATCCCATCCCTAAAATAATTCCGATAAATCCACCGGTGATGCTAATGGTGAGCGCTTCTGTTAAAAACTGTAGTTCAATGTCTTTTTTCTGAGCCCCTACTGCCATCCTGACTCCAATTTCGCGATAACGTTCAACCACCGAAGCCAGCATGATATTCATAATACCAATTCCCCCAACGATCAGTGAAATAGAGGCAATAGATGAAAGTACGATGTTGAAAATTCGTTTGGTGCGTTGTTCTTGCTGTAAAAGTTGCTCCGGGACAATGATCTCGAAATCCACAACATCATTATGACGGCGTTTAAGCATTCTGGATAATACATCTGCAATGGCACTGCTATATTTCGTATCCGAAACTTTTACGATCAATTTATCAAGTTGATGATAGTTGGGGTCCGCATTTGAATTATTGTCACCACCCGAAGTAGTTATCATAGCGCCTCCCATAAAAATAACTGAACTTCCATTGCTGCTCTGCAAGTCCTTACCAGTAAGAATTGCCCGATTTTTAAACCGAAGTAAAACCGTAGTTGCCGGTGCATATATATCGAGGTTGAAATTTCTTATTCCGAGATTTTCAATATTCTCTGAAGAAACTTCCTTTTTTTCCATCACTCCAACTACCGTAAGCCATAAATGCCCTACTTTGATCTGTTTTCCGATAGGGCTTTCTCCGGCAAAAAAGCGGGTTTTTACATCGTATCCTATCACGGCCACAGGATCTGCATTTTGAACCTGAAGGTCGCTAAAATTACTTCCCTCAACGATCTCAAAATTAGTGATGTCAAAATAATCGCCATTCACCCCAATCAATTTACCCGATCGCATGCGTGCATTTCGTATAAAGGCCGTTTCATACATGATTTCAGGGCTTAATTTCTCAACCTGCGGCACATACTTCCGTATACTTTCAAGATCTTTAAGAGTGAGTCCCGGAGAGTATTTATTCTGTTCTCCCTGTAGTTGCTCATCGCCAACATTACCTTCTCTCTGTTCGATCACAGGCTGCACGATCACATTATTGGTACCCAAAAGTTCCATTTGCTGCAGAACTTCTTGCTGAGCCCCGGTTCCTATTGCCAGCATGGCAATGACAGATGATACCCCAAAAATTATCCCAAGTGAGGTTAAAAATGCCCGAAGTTTATTTCGCTGAATAGCTTCGAGTGCAATGTCGAGATTATAGAGAATTTTCTGGATCATCTGAACTTACTTTGCGGTGATCTCTTCTTCCAGAAACATGCGCTGTATGCCGGCCGTATCTTCCGGCACAGTAAGGTAAATCACATCATCCATAGTTAGACCCCGATGAACAATTACCTCATTTTCATTCATAAGTCCAAGATTTACTTCCTGCATAACCGGGAACAAGCCATCTTTCTTGAACACAAAACTGGAGGAATCCTGTACGTGTATGGTTTCCAGAGGAATAAACATTGCGTCATTTACTCTCTCAACGATAATTCGATTGCTGGTAGTCATAGCCGGGCGCAGAAGACTGTCTGATTCTGCGAGCTCAACAACCACTTCATACACTTTGGAGTTTGAATTGGGGCGCTGTTCACCAATATTGGCGACTTCCGTAATAGTTCCACTTAATCTCTTCTCAGGTATGGCATCCAACCCAACTTCCACAACCTGATTTTTTGCTACTTTTTGAACATCCACTTCATTTACGTAGGTGATGGACTCCATAGTAGTAAAATCCGGCAGTTCAGCAACGGTAGGATTCCATGCGCTGATGTCGCTGCCCTCCGTAACTTTACTTCCATCCCGGTTTCGTTTATAAATGATCATACCTTGTGCAGGAGCCGTTACGGTAAAATCTTTGAGTAAATTCCTGATCTTATTCACCTCATTTTGCTCTTCCTGCAAATCGGCTTCCACTTCACTCATTTGAGCTTCCGCTTGTTTAACTTTGGTTACATAATTCTTTCGTTCTTGAGCCAATTGCCGTTCCGCTTTATCAAGATCTATTTCTGCTTGTCGTTGAACAGCCGGTGATTCATAAATGGATTGATCCAGTGCTATTTGTCGTTCTTCTACTGCATATTCAAGGTTTATCAGGTTGTCGCGAGCCTGGGATAATGTAAGTGTGCTATCCAGAGAAACCTGTGTAACCTGGGATTGTGCTTGCTGAAGTTCAAGCATAGCATCCTGAAGTCGGCTTGTAATTTCTGATCGATCCAGTTCGGCAACAAAATCACCCTCTTTTACAATGGTTCCTTCGGGGATCAATCTTTGAATTTTCATATTGTATAGCCGAATTTCCCTAACTCCCTGGGGCCCTCGAATTTCAACTGAATTTTTTGCTCTAAGTTCACCTGTTGTGGTAACATCCACCACAAACTCTCCTCTTTCGGGTGTTGTTGTAAGTTCGACCGTTTCAGATTGTTCCCCACCAAAAACGAACCAGGCTACCAGTGACAGCCCTATTATCACTATTGGTATTACATATTTTTTCTTCATGCTGTAAAATGTATGATTTTTCTGAATATACTCTTTTATAAAATAGACGGTTTCAGCAAAAAAATAGTTTTACAATTTCAGAAATGAATTCTGAAAATAGTATTGTGATTTAACTTACTCATTCTGCATGAGCACGTCACCAAATGAAATTTCTTCGGCTGCTAATATTAGCATGGTAGTCGGCAGCCCTTTTAAACGTTGCTGGACATCTGAATAATAAGTGGTGAAATTATTATCAGGTTTAGCCATCCCCAAAAGAATGAGGTCTGCGTCCGATGAAGATTCATGCAGAATAGAATCAAAAGAACGGCCATAGGAAAAAATAGTTTCAGCTACT
>JAVLBT010000082.1:0-12787 GCA_031580945.1 Gracilimonas sp. | reverse complement strand
CTCGGCAGTAATTGCCAAAACCGGCATTGTCAGATTTTGAAGATCCTCATCAGCAGCAAGCGGTGGAATTGATCTGGGTGTCTTAAAATCATTCATGGAGTCTCCAAGAAAATGCCCCCAATCATCGTCCCATTCCGTGATTAAAAAATTAACCAGGTTCCTTAAATTTTCCTCGGATGCATTCATTTTATATTTGATCATGGGAATAGCCATACTCATCAGTCCTTTGACAACGGATGCCTGAACAATTCCAGCTGGAACTAATAAAGCCAATTTTGAGACCCGCTCTAGGAATTCAGAAGCGAATGTGTGCGCTATAAATCCACCCAGGCTCACCCCAAATACGGGTACTTTTTCAAGTTCAAAACCATCCAATATCTCCCCTAACCAAACGGCATGGTCGTTGCCTTTAAAGGACAAACGTTCGGGAATAGCTTTAACGGAGTGACCCGGAATGTCCGGCATCAGCAAATAAAAATGATCGGTAAGATGCCTGATCTCGGAAAGCAAATGAGCAGAACTGGTTAACATGGCATGCAAGCAAACTATTGGAGGCTTTGAGGGATCTCCTGCCGTCAACACATGAATTTCACCAAAAGTGGTACTTAGCGATGTACTATTTGTTTCACAATTTGCCCGGGCCAGAAATCGTTGATACCAGTCTTCTTGACGTTCCCTGGCTTCTTTATTTTTAAAGATATCTTTTCCCATTTCTACCTGCTCCATTTTGTATTAATGATTCATGGATCTCTTTATACTGTAATCATTGTCAAATTCATCCCTTCGTTTCTCGATTACACCATAGGTTTGGATAAGAATGAAAGTTGCAACTAAGCCAATGACCGAGCCAACAATGTCATATGGATCATATACATTATATCCACCCAAATTATGAAATTTCAGTTCCTGAGAAATCACATAGGCCTAAGCAAAGCTCAGTGCCAATATATGGATCAAGGTGTCTTTTAAAGACCCGAATCTTGAATTAAAATACTCCCGTAATTGAAAAAGAATACCAGTTATGATCAACGTTCCAAACATCGCTTCAATGAAGTTTGGGATTGAATAAGTAATCACTATTAAAATATCAGGTGTTTCAATTTTATTTAGCCAAGGCCTGAAGTATAACTTGTTTAGGATAAAGATCAGGATCAATATCCCAAATAGGTACCTAACATATTGTTTTATTCTGATTTCTTTCATTCAGTAGTGGGATTCAATATTTCATTCGGCTCATATTATATTATCGCACTTTGCGTGTTGCAAATTCAAATGATCAGGCATCATTTAAGACCTTAAACCGGTTCTATACGGCAGAAAATCACACTCTACAGATTATAAAAATAGTAGTTTGAAATATGATTATTCATTAAGCATGTTCTTTAAAATTAAATTCAGGTTAAAAACAAGATAGAACCAAATTTTTCACACTTTCTTGGGTTTTATAAAGATTGCCGCAATAGATCCAAATACAACCCCTTCTGCCATAGTGCCTAACCATGCTCCTACAATAGAAGTCAAAAGTACATGTTTGAGGTGGAAGTTAAAGACTTCAATTTCATAGGTCTGATATTCAGATGGCTCCATAAGGCTATAGTAAACAAGTAAAAAGAATACAACAAATACCGAAGCAACCAGAATCATCATAAAATTGTAGAGCAGGCGGTCAAAATAAGTTTGCTTCGTGTATATGTTCGTTGTTCGTCTTAAGAATAAGGATGTCATAATGATAAAGAAGGCAATGGAAACCAAGCCATAGAGCGGTCCCAGTTGAGGAATACCATACAGAGTTCCAAGAAGATATTCAAATCCAATCCACGCAGCTGTTAATGCTCCGGTTATAAGTCCATAAAAGATCGCACTCTGATATAATTGCACTTTTACCTCTGCTTTCGTAGGCCGTAATTTTTTTTTCAAACTTTTCGATTGAAAAAATGTATACGTATAGAATCTCAAAAATGTTTTTGTACCGCACACCTGTTTAAAGGGTGTTTTCACGCAAGAAAAACAAATGCAGTAGGCCTTCTGTGAGCTAAATATTAGGGGAAAAATGGTGATGTTTGATAATTACTCCCCACAAATATGTTTTTCACCCTTGCACAAAGGATTTAAGGACTACTCCTGCAACACGTTGTACGAAGTAAAAAGTTGATTCACAATCCAAAACCAAATTTCTATTATTCTTCCAATACGTTTATCAATTCATCATAATACCTGTTCGCTATAAAATCAGCTCCCTCCTCATTGTAGTGGACTTCATCTGACAGGTAGCTGTCTTTGAATTCGGAATACATATCAACTGCGATCACTTGCGAAGTTGAGGTCGTTTGATCTGTTGCGATATTTTCAACTTCTTGCTGCATTTTTTCAAAATATGTTGTTAACTCTGCATTCATGATATCAGAACGTCCCGGAGCCATTTGTTCAATTATGACCGTAACATCCGGATTATTTGCCTGAAGAATATCGATAATGGAGTTGATATTAGAAACAGCTTGCTCGTAGGGCAATCCATTCAGCCCGTCATTTCCACCGGGTGAACTAAAAAGCACAATATCAGGTGAACTTAGGTCACTTAACCAGCCCTCTATCCCGTTTAGAATCTGGCCGGAGGTCCAACCACTTCTACCCTCATGGTCTTTATCAAATTCGTCGCCTTCATGCGGTGGATATGAAGCTTGGTCCAATCGGGTACCAATAAAGTCAAATGTCCACCCGTTCTCTTTTAGGTCGATCCAAAGATCGTAGCGGTAACTTTCAAACACTGGTCTTGCCCCTTCCACTCTTGACGCCCCTAACGGCATTATTTTATTTATTGATACCGTGGTTTCTTCCGGACCGGTAGCATTTTCGTTATCACAAGCACCGACAAACAATAATGATAGGCCGAGTACTCCAATTTTCAAGAACAATTTCATGGTATTTAAAATTTAATTAGAAGGACGTTTATAGTATAAGCAAATGGTATCATTTCGACTTTGCTCATTTTTGGACTTCATACCTTAGCATCATAAAAACATCCCCATGTTTTTCTGCATCAACCAACTTTAAAGGGGGTGAAGAAATTTCACCTGAAAAAAGTTGTGCACCTGACCCAAGAATAACAGGAACCACATTCAGAATAATTTCATCCAGTAATCCCTTGTTGTGGAATTGTGCTCCCAGGCCTCCGCCGCCAATAAGCCAGATATTTTTTCCATCCGCAGCTTGCATCATATCCGAATAAATTGGTTCCACACCCCCTTTCACAAAAGTAATATCTGCTCCATTAATTATTGGTTGGGTTCTACTGCTAAAAACCCAAACAGGAAATGTATAGGGCCATTTTTCGGGGTGCTCAACCATATTTTCCTGCTCAATTATCCATTCATAAGTTGTAGACCCCATGGCCGCTGCCCCAACTTGGCTAATAAAATGATCATAGTTATCCTTCATGCTTTCTATCAGTTCAAATTGGAATAGCCAGTCAAGTGCATTTTCATCATCAGCGATATAACCATCAATACTGGTTGCTGTATAAAATTGTGTCTTCATTTTAAGATAACCGAGTCATGTAATTGCGTAATATTGTACAGAGAAATTGAATATCATGAATGAAAAATGAAATATTTGATCTATTCTGTGAACATAGATTAATTTTTCTTTTTGAACTTTCGGTACCCTAAAAGCTTATATTATTTGTTGTTATTGGTTCCTATAATTTCAAATCAACTACGATCTTTCCATAATGCTTACCCTCTCCAAGATATTGAATTAGCTTCGGGATCTCTTCAAATTCATATGGACCATCAATAACCGGTATAATTTGGCCTTTTTCCACAAGTTCAGACAACTGCTGTAACCCTTCATTTGGTTGATGAATAAGTACACTCAGCTTTTTACTGGTAAAAAGTGATATAAGGGCACCAAACAATGCAATTTCGAACAGTTTCGCCATCGATCCTCCGACTGTGATATATGTACCATTCTTCTTGAGAGATCGTGCAATTCCTAATACGGATCTGCTTGATTTAGCATCAAGTATGAAATCATATTTTTTACCTGTTTTGGCAAAGTCAACTTTTCTATAGTCCAACACGGTGTCATAACCCAGTGATTTCATCAAGTCAAGTTTATCGGCACTGTCAACACCGGTTACTTCCACTCCATATGATTTCAGTATTTGAATTCCCAGAGTACCTACACCTCCCCCTGCTCCATTGATCAAAATGCGCTGTCCGGATTTCACCTTTCCCTCCTTTATGAGTCCCTGCAAAGCAAGCAGTCCGGCATGTGGCAAAGCTGAGGCTTCGTTAAAACTGATATTAGGAGGTTTTTTGTACAACATGTTCTCTGGAATGCAAACATATTCAGCAAAACCACCAAACCCGGAATCTGAAAGATCACAGTAGATCTCATCACCTTTTTTAAAGGAACTGACTTTTTCGCCTACTGCCTCGATCTTTCCTGAAACATCTACCCCGGGGATGTTAATAGCTGGCTTTCTTAACCCAAAAAACAAACGTATTACATAAGGCTTGCCCCTTACCAATCCCCAGTCCCAATCATTGATAGAGATCGAGTGCACTTTTACCAGAACTTCATCCTCATTTGGTACCGGCTTTGCAACTTTCCCGACCTTTAAGCGATCAGGTTCCCCATATTCCTTTAAAATGACTGCTTTCATAAATTTATTAATTGATGAGTGTGATCTTTACCATTCGCCCTTTACCGATGTTCTTTCTTTTTCCAATACTGAAAATAAGTGGCCGGGTTGCAAAGTAAACAGAATGGTTTTTATTTCACCATCCATTTGGAGGAGTTTTTGAGATTCACTCAGTTTCTTATCAATCAGTACAATGATATCGCATGATCTTTCTCTGATTGTTTTGAGGAGTCATGTCCTTAAATCCCGCTTTTCTGAATGTTGATAAATATCCCATAAACCGATAACTGACCTTATAATTTATTTTGCCATCCACTTCTTTTGGCTTCACGGGATATCCCTCCACCACCTCTGCACCCTTTGAACATGCATAATTAACTGCTTCTTTAAGTAGTTTGAGCGACATACCCTTTTGTTGATACTCAGGCGAAATGAAAAAACAAGTGATTGCCCAGGTATTTTTATCATCGATTCGTGGTATTGTTCTGGAGCGTTCAAGCCGGGCATATGTTTCTCGCGGTGCAATTGAACACCAACCAATCGGTTTTTTTTGAATATAGCCGATTAGTCCGATTGGTATGTTGTCCTGAACATTTTGTTTTAGGGCCTTCTGCCGGTTTTGGCTGCTACAATTACGGAATGCACGTCCCGGCATTCGCCAGGTCATACACCAACAATAATTTGGATTACCATGAGCTTGGAAGAGTTGAACAAGGTCTTCCCATCGGCTTTTAGTAACGGGATGAATATTCATATCAAAATTAAGTTATAAAACCATAGTGGGGCATTTGATAAATATCATCATTTACAGCAAGTATAGACAACTTTTGATCTTAACTTTTGTTTAGCATAGCGTTGCTTAAAAAAATGTACTTTATCAATTAAGTAAAATCAAAAAGTACAAGGCAATTCCTCGTAAACCTGCTTTACTGATCAACAACTTAAGAAATGAGAAAAGCATTGGACCCTCATTTGGCAGATCGATAGGTCGCAATCCCTATAACGAATCACACCAATCATGAATTGAGTTAAACATTCTCAAAAGTCTCTGTTAACTCATGGCTATCTGCTTTCTTTTAATTTGTTCAACTATTTAGCCAATAACATTTTTTTAGTTATATCAGCGTCTGAAGTCGATAGGCGATAGATATACATTCCGCTTGACAGCGTTCCGGCCTGCCATTCCACAGAGTGAGTTCCAGCTGATTTAACATTATTTACCAGAGTAGCTACACGCTGACCAAGCATATTATATACCGACAAATTCACCTGATATGACTGGGGCAGGCTGAATTCAATTTTGGTAGTAGGATTAAATGGATTGGGATAGTTTTGGGAGAGCTTAATACTGCCAGGCATTTCGCCATCAAAATCTTCAGCCGTTGTATTTACGGACTCAAAGAATTCCATCACCCGACTGATAATCACCTTTCGGGTCGATGCTGGATAGATGGTTTCAAGTGGAAATCCCAAATACACCAGTTTTCCAGCTTGGCCTCCATCCGGGAACATCCCTTCAAACTGTACGGCCGCAACTTGTTCTCCATTCACATCTGCATACACCATTGCCGCTTCCCCGCCATCAACGGGCGTTAACACATCCGGATATTTAACATTGTAGGTTCCATTTGTGCCATCATCATAGGTGATTTCAGAAAGACCGGAGAACAGAGCGTTTTCTGTCCCTGTAGCTTCATACCAGGTTCCAGACCGATTTTCGGGAGCATCGAACCTGTATTCGGATTTTAAAAAAGACCGAAAAAATTCTTTATCTGTTGCCGTTCCTCGATAATCCAGATCCCACGCAATTTCTGAACCTGACACCATCAGGTTTCCTCCCTTTTTCAGAAAGGCAGCGACCAACTCTTGTTCTGTTTCACTGAATGTCTCATCCGCAGTACTCTCTTCACCCAGCATCCATATCACATTTCTATAATCTGCAAGTGACACCAATCCTGATATAACTGCTTCATTCGTTGCCGAATGAAATGTATAGCCATTTTCATGAAGCGCCATTCCGTGCTGACGAATAAAATCGAACGAATTGCCATCCGTTCCCCGGTCGAATCCATTGATAACCAAGGTCTCATTTACTTTTTCGGACGGAATGGCTCCCAATACTTCAGAGTAAATACTTTCGGCCGATGCATTCTTTCCTTTAATTTTCACATAAACCGGCTCGTCTGATGTCATCCCATCAAGCGTTATCACTTCTTGTTGAGGGACTTCAGTTGAGTTAAATAATTGTCCGTCTTCACTTTCTGCTATTATATAATGGGTAGCATCGGTGTTTTCTTCAACATAAATTTCCGCTGTAAATGAATTTTCTGAAAACACCCCAAAGGTATCCGGAGCATCCAGCATTGCCTGATCTTCCAGAGGGTAAAAGGGCCTTTGAATGACTCCTTCATCGCTAAACAGAGCAGAAAGCGTAGTGTTTTGCAATAACCCTGTAATAGTTTTTTTGTCATTATTCACCAATACACTGTCCTGCACCAGCCTTATTCCGTGGCTGTAATCGGCATATTGATTGTGATGACCGGCATAAACAGGCTGAATTGGATTCCCATTTTGATAGTGCCAACCGTATATCACCACTCTTTTGGGTAAAGGATTTGTATAAATGCGTTTGGAAATAATGACATCTTTTTTGTGTCCGGCCACCAGACTCCCAAGCGGATTATCATCTAAATATTCTGCACGCTGTCCTCTTACTGTTTCATTATGCTGCCACATAACCGGAATGGTGGTCATTTCATCACTTGGCGGAATAGGTGATGGAGCCATTTTGACGGAAGCTTCACTCCAAATCTGATCAGTCATCTTTTTTGTGGGAAGGGTAAAACCAAGTTCATTACAGATCTTCTGAGCCAGGACGGGTGTCATAGGGATGAGAAAATAATCCTCATCAGAACCGATCGCTACATAATCGGGAATCACGTAGTAAGTAACATCGTACACCGAGTCACCTACATTTTGGGTGAATGTAATGGGCGAAAGTGCACGTAGAAAATCAGGTACATTCCCATTGATAACCTCCTGAAAAATTTCACTTTCCCGATCCTCAAGTGACATTGATTTCACTTTTTCTTTAAAGTCGGAACCGGTAGGTGCATCTTCAGGCCTCTCTGGGACCGGTAAGTTTTGCGCAGTTGCATTTATGGAAAGACCCATCAGAAGAGAAATAAAGAGTAATTGACGTATGAAAGTGACAATAAACATAGAGTACCTTTTCAATGACTGTTTAATTATGGTGCGGCTAATAAAGTGATGAAAACTCTGTATTACTACAAATCTTGACCTTCATAAAAAGGTAAAAATTACATAATCTGTGTAAGTAAACATATGCAGAACATAAATAGTGGGGATCGTACAATGACCAAATTTATGCGTGACATATGTTTACTTTATGCTCTAATATCTATTTTTTAATATTATGTTACTAAATTGTTGTCATTAGTCTTCTATTATGCTTAAATGATTTTTGCAACTGGCTATCCTTGATTCAATTATTCAAAAGTTGTAGGTGCATTTTCGAGTTTTCCTTTTATATAAAAATACGCTTCTTCTTCATTTTTCATGAATGGAATTTCTTTGCCGTCTTTTTCTTTTAGCAACAGGACTGTTTCTGTCAATTTTCCATTTTCGTAATCATATCGCTGTGTAATCCTAATTTTGTTGTAAGGCATAAACATGTTGGCATCCTTGAGTTTTAGTTCCATTTCCGAATTTCGGAATTCATTATCAGTTGTTAGGGAACCATTGCCTAAGGAAGAATGTAAATCCGCATTTACGATATCATTCTGCATTGAATTATACCTGACTTCAAAATACATGGTTTGATCTCTTTGTCCTGCTTTTCCATTATAATCAGGGTGAATGCGGTGCAATGACTTTACGGATTGCCATTTTTTGTCATAGCGTTTTTGAATGACATCAAAATAATAATCAAAGGTTTCTGCTCTTTGCCATTTTTCATCCTTGTATACATAAGCTTTGCTATACCCATTCCAAATGATAGTGTAAGTGTCTTCAAAGGAAATTTCACTATCAAGCGGAATAGTTACTTTTTTAGTTGAGGAACAACCTGTTAAGAACAGCGAAATGAAAACTGCAACAGTCGTTAGGATCAATAGGGTTACACAAATTTTACTCATTTTGTCTGAATTTTATGGTGAACGATTAATACCCTACAAAATTCAGTAACTGCCTATTCAAAAAAATTGACCTATGTTACAATCGTTGTTTGTCTGTAATTTTTCTTCTAAGTCTGCTTAAACTTTCCCTTTCTATACCTAAGTAAGAAGCCAAGTGATAAAGAGGAATCCGTTCTAAAAAGTGGGGAGAATTTTTCATCATATGCATATATCGTTCTTCAGCATCCATAAACATAAAACCTTCAACCCGATTAGTAGTCATTTTATAAGATTGCTCTGCCATTATTCTTCCAAATCTCTCCCAATTTTTGGATTCATTGTATCCATTTTGCAAGGCTTTCAGGTTAAAAGTTACAATTTCAGCATCTTCTAAAGACTGTATAAAATATCTACTTGGTGTAGCTTGTAGAAAGCTATGGTAGTTCACCGCAAAATCGTTCTCAAAACTAAAATGAGTATTAATTTCTTTGCCATCAGCTAAATAATACATTCTGAAAACACCATGATTGATAAACCCAAGTTCCCTACAAACTTGTCCTTCTCGTAAAAGAAAATCTTTCTTTTTAATACGCTTAATCTGCAAATATGGCTCAAATAGATTACAATCCTTTTCAGTTAAAAAAGAAAAATTATTCAGCCAATTTTTGAATTGTGTAAGATCATTCATAATTGTTCTTTTTCTATTTACTTATAATGTATTGTAGTTAAGAAGTTAGTTACTATCGAATATCTCAATCGCCCCTCTTTGATAAAATAATCTACAGTAAATTAGACTCATTGTAACAAACGGCTATACGGTGTTATTTTAAGTACTTCTTTATGCTTGCTTTTCTTTCTCAACTTTTTAGAGCATCGAGCTGCATTATCAAACTCAAATTATCAACAATTCTATTCTACTTTATTAAAAATCCATTTTTTGATTTCTAAAATTGTAATTCCGGATAAAGATATTATTTTAACCAGAAGACTCTATCCCAAATAGGTTCCCTTTTTTGTGGGTCCATTCAAAATTCCATAAAGCCGTAATCTTTTGTTCACTTTCTTCAGTTATGAAATTTTTGAACCCTGATTTTCATATCAGGAAAGTATTCATATGTCATTTTTAACATAGATTTATAGTTCATAATCCCTTTATAAGGCTTCTCAAAGTGAGTGTAGTCCGCAGTGATATTTGTGTCAGCATATTTGTCGAGTAAATCTGCATTTCCCACACAACAAACTTTCATATATTTGTTTGCAGTTATTTTCAGTTTTTTTGTCTACTGTCTTTTAGCTTATGTTTTTAATTCAGCTTTTAGTCTTTATTTCTTTTCTGCCATCATAATCCACCATCCTTCCTGATAGTCTGCACCTGTATAGTACACATATTGTTTGTTATTGAATGGATCATGAAAGATCTGAGGAGCTATAACTTCATCAGCTTCATACGGTGGGCCGGATTGTATCAATATAGGTTCGCTTTGCTCGGTCCAGGGACCCAAAGGATGGTTGGCAGTGGCATAAAAGATGGCCTCCCTATCTTCATAGCTTCCTGTTCTGGCAGCTACAAATTCCTCATTAGGTAATTTAGTTATTTGGCCCTCGGCACCAATGGGTACATCTACTTTTTGAAAATCAGTCCAGCTATGTCCGTCATCATTTGAGGTTGCCCCTATAATCCAGATTTCTGTAACCTCATTTGGAGAAGCATCCCATCCGATAAATGTCATGTAAAGCAGATCATTGTGCTCTACAACACTGGGTGAAGTGATTAAATAAACATCTTCTCCCGCAATATTACCTCTTGGCACTACCGGTTCAGACCGTTGAGTATAAGGGCCCTCTAACTCATCGGCTTCCGACAGGTAAATCTCTGACTGGTACGTTTCTTCATCTTCGTAACCGATATAATAAATTTGATGTTTTCCACTGGATGCCTTTCTGTAAAATGGGGTTTCTTTATAAACATCTTTGCCTGACGGACCGGCCTCATATAGCAATATTGTTTGCTTATCCCAGTTTGATACAGAGCCTCCCGAAGCAAGCTTAATGGATGAGGTATCATTAAAATCACCTGTATAGATCATTTTAAGACTATCATCCTCATCGATAAACACATGAGAGTCACTGGCAACTTCATAATTTATATCCGGTATTGAATCTCTAAAAACCGGATTCTCTTTACTTCTTTCCCATTCTATGATATCATATCCAGATTCTACTGAACTGTTGGATTCACAGAATGAAATACTCAGCAAGATTAATATCCAGAATAGAGGTAGAAGTTTTACAGTCATATTATTCAATTAAGATTAAAGAAATAGTAAGCTATAATGCGTATAAGCTATAAACGTATGAATATTTATTTGATAAATAATAAACGAAAAGAGAAAAAAGCCTGAAAATGAAAATTGCTATTGTAATTCTACCAAGGAAAACAGCGATAAAAGAGAGCAGTTTTTAGATCTTAAATGTTGCTTCTGTTATACTTTTAGCTGAATTATTAGTTTGATATAAAATAACTGTTAACGTTTTGGAAAAATGGCAATACGCAGGAGGAACATAAAAAAGCACTTACCTTCTATAAAATGTCTTTAATAAAAACGGAAAAAATAGCAGTCAATGACAACACAAATCCCACTTAATGTACAGGTTTCAATACACTGGCTTGTGATTATTTTAATTTAAAGTCTTTTCTATTATTTATTTTTCAGCAGGATAGATAACTGAAAGAATTTTCCATACTTCTTTCCAATATTCTGTACTTCCTTCTTGGCCTTCCCACAAAGCACGTACGCCATGGTATCCCTCAAATGAAGGAATATACTGAGTTTGAGATTCTGATAATTCAACCTCATGCAATAACACATTGGTAATTTCTTCAGCTTCATCCTGTGTAGAAGTTATCAGGAATGGAATATCGATAGACGTGAGTTCGCCTTTTAGGCTTCCCTTTTCTTCAGCCAGATAATCACCGGGACTAAACAAGATCAATCCGTTCAGATTGTGATTTTGTTGAACAATAAATAGCGATAAGGCTGCAGAGTAAGAGCTTCCCCAGAGAGTGACTTGCTTATTATACTTATCGGCTAAATAGTCTATAGCCGCATCAATATCCTGCTGAGCATCCGCAAATGCTGTACCAATTCCTTCAGATTCTGCCCGCTTAAAAGTCTCGTTTTCTTGGCCGGCGAAAGTCCCTCCAGATCGTTGATCTATAGCGAGTGCATTAAAGCCTTTCGCATTTAATTTGGGTGCAATATCTGCATATTCATATTTATTACTACCTCCAGAATGGCTGAGTAAAATGACTGGGGCAACCGGATCTATTTCATACAAATTTCCAGTTATTGTAAGTCCGTCAGAAGAAGAAAAATCAATTTTTTCAGGGCTGAATTTTTTTGCGAGATCTCCTGGATTTGGCTGTTGAACCTGATCAGCTAATGCTGCTTGAGCCTTGGCCTGTTCTTCCAAAAGATTATCGATGAGTTCTATTTTTGTTATTTGCCCTTGCCCGTCAAACTGAATGGACGAGTTTCTTTCACCCAGCATGGTAAAATTATACCGAACATGCGCTTCACCCATATTGCTACTTATAATCTTTAAAGAATTTAGCTTTGGCAGATTGGAAAAAACCTGGCTTAGTATCTGTTGTGTGGCGACGGCAGGATAGGTATAAAAGACAAGCTTCGGGCTGATGAAGGTTGTTGCCGGATCAATACTTCTCTCTGCAAAACTTTGCTTAAAAGCTTCAACCTGTTCCTCGTAATTCTGGGCAGAAACAGTTGGTGTAATCAAAAGTAAGGTTCCGATTACGACTAATGGAGTAACAAAAAAACTTTTTAGGTTCCGGATAATTTTTGGTGAACAATAAAGAAAGGCACCAATCAGGAAAATAAAAGGCCAGTTATCGTGGAATGACCACTTATCCTCCACTAAGTCAAAGTCAGGAATGATACCAGATATTTTAATTATCACGAGTAGGCCGCTCACCAAAATTAACAGA